>NZ_AUFA01000003.1:0-486838 GCF_000426265.1 Bradyrhizobium sp. Cp5.3
GATCAACCCCGTTGCCCACGTCACGAGGGCCGCGTAACATTCATTCCGGCAACGTCGGCCCGACCTAGTTCAACAGCGATCGGGACATCCCCCCGCTGGCTGGCGGCTGGAAAAATCCCGCAGCCGCGTAAGCTTGGTCACCTGAACCGGTGGCTTGAAACCGGTATCACCTCAGTCAAAGTGATGCGCGGAACCGATGTCGTGTGTGCGTGGGCCGCGCCGGTACGATGACACGGCGCCTCAAGCGCGCCCGGCGCGGACACGCCACATGGGACACCACGATGGGCGGTCGGGAATACGTCAGCCCGGGTTCTTTTGAACGAAGGCTACCAGAGCTAGTTTATCTAAATCACCGGCCAAGGCTCTGGCCTAGGCGTCGGGCTTTCTACGTGCCACGCGACCTTTTTGCCTTCGATCCGCAACAGCCGCCGCATCTGGATCATTCCCGGCACCACGCCATAACATCACAGTCACCGATGGACGAAATCGCCCGCTACCTCGCCGACCTCGATCGCGTGCTGCTCAAGAGCCCGCGACACCTGAAGCGCTTCATGCGCTCGCGTAGCTTGAAGCCGCCCTCCAGCGACGAGCTTGTGGAGCTGACGTTCCACAAGGCCATCACCGCGAGCCGGTCGCTGCCGATCGAGTACCGGCGCAAGAGCAAGGCTTGGCTGATCGAGCGCGGCTATGAGCCGCTCGATGACGGGGAGCTATGAACGTCGAAGTGATCACGTAGTAACGCCGCCTCAGTTGGAGGCCTCGTGTTCGTGGTTCGTTAAATCAACCCGCCCGGCGCGCTTAGCATCAAGGCGCGAACTCGATAATTTCTTCGCCCGCCAAATCGGTTTCAGTTCCAAAGATCACATCGAAGTGGCCCCACGCAGGCGCATCCGCGCGTCAGATTTTTGGACCGCCTCTAGCGGATCAGCACTGCGATGGCGGCCATAAACCCCAGCACCAGAATGGTGCCAGCCGCGAGGGCAATTAAATCGACCGAAGGGTTATGAAGGTGAAGGCGCACCGTAGCCTCCTCGCGTATTGTCCTGCATCAGGCCCCGCCGCATTGGGGCGTCTAGGTGGGGTGCGACGATGGGACCACGCGGCCGAAGGGGAGGGCCGCGCATTAGGCAACGGTCGCGGTGGTGGTCGGTTCCAATCCGATGATTTGTCGTTAACCGGACGGCCATCGGCCTCGGGCGCGCCGCGGACGCTGGACAGTCATCAACGCCGCGATGGCGATGATTCCGATGGCGTCGACTACGAGCGTGTAGGTCTCCAACAGTCGCTCCCTCGTATGGGTGCCCAGCGTCCGCAGCCTAATCGATTTTACCATCGCCCCTCGGTTCGCTTTGCGACATAGCCCAGGCATCTGCGCCCGCAGGAAAATTTTCCCTGGTCTAAGGCCGCCTCAGTTGGCGGCCTTTCATTTTGGCTTGCCCAGTCTGGTGCTGTCCTAATTAGGACACCCGAGAATCCGAATTAGGACCTCAGAATTTAGTACCTTTTCCGTTTTACGGGCATAGAGTTAGCAGGCGGACCGGACTAATCCAGCCCCACTGTCCGGGAAGCAGGCGGCCCTACCGCGCGCCCCCGCGAGGCGGGGTCGCTGCACGATGGCCAATAAAAACGCCGCCCGCTTAAATTGAACGCGGGCGGCGGTTTATCCAGCCCCGAGAGGGAAGACGCAAAATCTCGGTAACGGCTAGTCTACCAGAATTAACCTCTGGTTCACCAAGATTTAGGAGCGAGGGTTAAGGCTCATCGTTCAAACAAATAGGTCTTAGCGTCCTCTAGGGCCGCCCCTGTTGCGACACGCCGACGGCGTTACCGAGGCGCGAAAAGGAAGTTGTTGCAATAGCCTTCCTTCTTCCAAAACCACTCGCCATCCCGGCGTTGGTGAATGGCCTCAGCGAACATTGAGACCGGCAGCAACCGTCCGGCGGACACAAAGCGCCCCTCATACCCACGCGATTGCAGGAAGGAGAGCACGGTGCTCACCGATGCGTCGCCAAGGTGGCGCCCCTCGCACTCGAACAGCAAAAGCGGCCTGTCTCGATCGAGTATCCGCGTGGCGCCGCGGAAAACATCGAGCTCGGCTCCCTCGACGTCGACTTTCAAGAAGGACACCCGCTCCGATGCCGGAAAGAAGTCATCAAGCGCGACCACTGGAACGGTCGCCTTGGTGAATGCGAGGTCGGCCACGGCGAACCGGTTGAGCGAGGCGCCCGGCTGATGGCCGTCCGGGATGAAGAGTGGAAGAAGGCCCGGTGCCGCAGAGACGGCCTTGGCTTCGACCTGGACATTGTGCAGGCCGATCGAGGCACAGGTGCGCGCGAGGCGCGCGGCCAGATCTATTTGCGGCTCGAAAGCAACCACGCGGCCGCCGCGGCACCAGCGCGACAACCAAAGGGTAAAGCTTCCCTTGTTCGCGCCGATGTCGCAGGCGATCCCGGCCCGATGGGCGATGTGCGATCGAACAATCGAAAGCTCGGCCCTGTGATCCCGGAACCGTGTCTTGAGAGACCGGACGAAAAAACGAGAGATTTCGGCGAGGGATGCCCCAGCGTCATCCATTGGTGGTGCCCCCTAAGTTGCAACCCGCATGCATGTCACGAATTCATTTGCCACAATAAATAGAAGCGCAACCGGTTTCGGTGGCCTTTGGTTTGGTCTTTGCCACAAAGACAACGAGTGCCGCGCCTGGGAGACGAGGGCGCTGATTGAAATGATTTCGTTGGATCCAATATTCGGCGTCTGGACTCAATGTTCTCGTTATGTTCTAGTGATGATGATCCTTGGAGGTGACTCATGGACATCGAGAAGCAGCGTGAAGTGATACGGCTCTGGAATCAGCTCAGGAAGGTCGAGGGCCCGGCGGCGGAAGAACTCCGCATCCAGATCCTCGAGGCCTTTGCGGAGCGGGGCAAGACGAAGCGAGCCGCTTGAGTAGCTCGAACGGGATATTGGGGGTTAGCGCAGATACCTGACCACCATCCGCGTCGTCTCATCAACGAGGGTCCTGACCACCTTGTCCGACAGCGTGTCGGTCTGGTTCAGGACCGCGTTGTGCGCGACCGCCTCGATCGCGCTGACGCAGACGAAGGCCGCTAGCTCCGGATCGATCTAGCGCAGCTCCTTGCCGCGGCTCTCGAGGTAGGCGCGGACGAGTGCGAGAATCTCGCGTTGAAGGCCTCGACATCCCTGAGCTGTCCAGTGCGCGGGATCTGCTCGGCAAGCACGCGATGCAGCTTCGGGTCGATGCGGTGCGCCGCGACCGCGACCGCAACGAGTTTGCGCACGGCCTTCTCGATCGGCAGCGCGATCGCCTCCGCGAGTGCCGCGCGGACGATGGTGGCCTAGCGGCCGGCGCGATCGCGATCAGAACGGAGCGGTCTGTCGGGTGACGTGACGGCATCGACCGCCGCGCGGCGGCGAGATGGGGCCGTCTCCCCTTGAAGCCCCTTGGGGCGTTTCCTCCGACCCGGATTCTTGCGGGCCTAAGCTTATGCGTGGCCCTTGATCTCGTAGTGGCCGGGCACGCATTTGTAGCGCTCGATGCGCCAGTTGACGTGATAGATCGGATGCTCGCCCATCCATTTCGCAAGGCCTGCCTGTGCGCCGGTCGCGCACTGCATCATCGAAATCTCGGGCGTCATGTTGCTATCGGTCACGATTTCCTCGACGCAGCTGCCTGAGGCAGCCGCGCCAAGTCGGCAGAGTACTGCTACGACGGTCACAAACATGCATGTCACCTCTCGGGTTGTTTCAGGCCACGAGGAAGATGCAAGCGGAGTGCCACAGCCTGTGTCTGCGGTGACACGCCGGCCATGCGGACATGAGCCAGCTTCCAGTCCATTTGACGATTCGGATCGCAAAGGAATGCCTCTCAACCCGAAGCCGGACAAATACGGGGAGGCCACAGGAATGAGCGTTCGTGAGAGCTGCGTCGCGGGGACTGTGCTTCTTGCGGACAGCCGTCAGGCTCGATGCTGCGGATACCCGCCAAAAGAGTAGGCCGCCACGAATGATCAGGAAACGCGAGGGTCCACGTGGAAGTAGGTCCGACCGGGACCTGATGGCTGTGACGGTTGAGACGGTGAGGGGACGCATTCCAGTGATCGCCGGCATCATCGCCGATGCCACGCGCGCGCCGCGGCAAGCTGGTGCGCGACATGAATGTCGCCGCGCTTCAACAGTTCGCAGACCCCGTGATGATGGCACCCGACAAGCCGATCTCCCGCGCCGTCGGTGCGTTGATGGATTCCTCCTGCACGCTCGGTGCTCATGGCTCGATCGCCGCGATCCACAAGCGGCTCTTGACGCTGTGGAACGCGATCATTGTCGACAATAGTCCGCCTGTCGAAATAACCGATGGTCCGATGCCGCGCCGATCCGCTTTTACCTGCGGATGCGGCGCTGCTACATTTTACGCGTGATCCGGCACGGCCCGTGCGGACGCAACAGGACGAAGAAACAAACCGATAAGGGAGGGGCAGACGTCCCATGAAGGATTTTGCAGGAAAGATCGCCGTCGTCACCGGGGGCGGAACGGGGATGGGGCGCGAGCTCGCGCGCCAGCTCGTGGCCGAGGGCTGCAACGTCGCGATGTGCGACGTCTCGGAGGCCGCGATGGCCGAGACCAGGCGGCTATGCGAGGCCGAGAAGCTGCCGCAGGGCCTGCGTGTCACGACGCATGCGGCCGACGTCTCGATCGAGGATCATCTGACGCGCTTTCGCGACGAGCTCGGCGAGCAGCAGATGACCGACAGGATCCATCTCCTGTTCAACAATGCCGGCATCGGCGGCGGCGGCAGCCTGTTCACCAACACGCGCGAACAGTGGGAGCGCACCTTCAACATCTGCTGGGGCGGCGTCTATCTGGGGGTGCGCACCTTCCTGCCCATGCTGGTCAAGGCTGACGAAGCCCATATCGTCAACACCGCCAGCGTCAACGGCTTCTGGGCCTCGATCGGCATGAACCAGGCGCACACCGCCTACAGCTCGGCGAAGTTCGCGGTGAAGGGATTTACCGAGGCGCTGATCAACGATCTTCGCCTGCATGCCCCGCACGTCAAATGCTCGGTGGTGATGCCCGGTCACGTCGGCACCTCGATCGTCTCCAATTCGCGCAAGGTGCAGAGCGCCGACGGCTCCGAGCGTCTCAACTCCGACGAGGTCGCGCTGACGCGCAAGCGCATGGTCGCGGCCGGCGTGCCAGATGCTGACAAAATGGCGGACGAGGACATCCAGGCGGCGTTCGCCGAGCGTGCTCGCAGCTTCCTCGAGGACGCGCCGACGACCGCCGCGGAGGCAGCGCGAACCATTCTCGACGGGGTGAAGGCAGAGAGGTGGCGTATCCTGGTCGGCGAGGATGCGAAGCGTCTCGACGAACGCGTGCGCGCCACGCCCGAGCAAGCCTATGATCGCGCCTTCTACGAAAGTTTTACGCAGGAGGTGGGCTGGCGGCTGGGATGAGTCTGCGCGCGAGTGCGCGCGATATAGGAATGATGTTCATCATGGCAAGAGGCGCGCCCGTGAATATCTTTGCCGAATGTCGCGCGCGTGTGTCTTCGTATGAAGAAACGGAATGTCACGCATGCGACATCATCCGTGCGTTCAAGCGATGGTGATCTCAAACGAGCTTCTGTTGAACAGAGCCAGCTTGGTTGTTGAACTAGAATAGTTTAGTCAATCAATCGAAATACCAGCGATGAAGCGCTCACGATGATACCCGCATGCCTCTCCGATGACTGGACCCTGTGGCCGGAGAGGGAGGACCTCTCCGCCGAATTCACGCGGCTGCTGACGGCAGCTCAGGAAGGCGGCGCCACGATCGCGGAATGCCTGCTGATCGCGCGGCGCTTGCGGCGGGGCGATGAATTATCCTGGCATCGCGAGTGGAAGAAGCTCGCGCGGGTCAATCGCCAGCGCGCCGAGGCGGCGTTCGCCGAAGGCCACAGGGCGAGCGCACAGCGTAACTGGCTGCGGGCGATCAACTACTACAGCGCCGCGGCCATGCCGCTCGATCCGGCCGACGATCGTCGCTGGGTCGCGGTGCTCGCGATGCAGGAATGCGCCCGAAGCTATCTCGCTGCGCGCGATCCGGCCGGCGAGGTCGTGACGCTGCCCTGGACGGACGGTCATTCATTGCAGGGTTATTTCCTGCCGCCGCCCGCGGCGAAGGGGCCGACGCCGACCGTGATCTGCATCGGTGAGCCCGGTCATCGCAAAGAAGAGTTCCTGTACAAGCTTGCGCCGCATGCGCGCGAGCGCGGATTGTCTCTGCTTGCGATCGATCTCTTCGGCGAGCAGCGCGACGATTATCTGGACGAGCTGTTGCGCCGGCGCGACCTCGAGAGCTCGATCGCCAGCGCGATGGACTATCTGGCAACGCGGAGCGACGTCGATTTCGGTCGCGTCGCGATCGTCGCCGACGGTTGGGGCTCGTCCTTCGTGGCCCGTGCGGTGCTGCAGGAGCCGCGGCTCGCCGCAGCGGTGTGCGATGGCGGCTTGTGGGACCTTCATGAGCGCGCGTTCCTGGCGAGCCGTTTCGCGATGAGCGATGTGAGCATCGTCCCGGTGCCGCATTCGCCGCTGATGGCAAGCAGCCTCGATTGTCCGGTGCTGATTACAATAGGCGACGAGGGCTGGCTGAAGCCGGAGCGGGCGCGCCAGATCGTCCGGCAATCCCGTCCCGGCTCGCAGGACATCATGCTGAAGGTGTTTTCGTCGGAGGAGACCGGCGCGGCGCAGGCCCATGCCGACAATCCGACGCTGGCCAACGAGTACATCTTCGATTGGCTCGAATCACGGCTCGGGCTGGCCGGCCGGCACATCTAAGATGTCGGCTGCGGCGTCGTCAGAGGTTGTGAGAGATCCGGACGCAGGCCTTTTCCAGGCGCATCTTCAACGTCGCAAGCTTGGCGGTGAATTCGGTCAGCTCGTGCTCGTCGAACTCCTGAAAGACGAATTCGCGGATCGTCTTGTATTGCTCGTTCAGGCTGGCGATGTGCTTCTGGGTCTTCTCGACCAGCGAGAGCCGCACCACCCGGGCATCGGTCGGTGACGGCCGGCGGCGCAAGAGGCCCTTCTTTTCCAGGAGCTTGGACTGGGTGGTGACGAACGACGGATCGACGTGGAGCAGTTTCGAAACCACGTTGACGGGTACGCCGTCGTCCTTGTCGAGGTCGGAGATGGCCATCAGGATCAGCCATTGCGGTCCGCTGATGCCGAGCGTCCTGGCCCAGAACTGTCGCAGCTCCTCGAGGTACATGTTGATCGACGATATCTCCCAGGTGAAGCGCCTGATGATATCCAGATTTCCGATGGAGCGCAGGCGCGCTCCCTCCTTCCTCGTCGCGGACACTGCCTCACTCCCGTGAACTGATTCTTCTGGTCGGTGTCATTGTCATCGACCGCATACTTCACGCAAGTCTGCCCTGACGCAAGTGCAGAGCAAAGTAATTGTGTCACGAAAATTACACAGGTGACCAGCTCAGCGGATTGACTCAAGGGGAAGTGTTGCCCCGGGAGCACAGAGGTAGTGAAACCACAAAGCTGATCTAATAAACTATTTTGATTAATGGAATGGCGCAGGCATATTCGGCTTCGACGGTGGGGGGTACTCAATCGTCCCGTTGCAGGTGGTTCGCCAAGTCCCTCGCGTTCAAGCGGGTGTGTCCGAAGGCGCGAAGCGGCCGAGCGGTTTTAGAGGCGGGGATCTGGGGGGCCTGACGGTCCTGTCTCCGCAAAAATGAGCAACTTGGAGGTTTAAATGAGAGTGGCGAAGAGCCTTTTGCTCGGCACTGCGGCGGGTCTGATCGCCGTCGGCGGAGCCCAGGCGGCCGATCTTCCGGTCAAGGCCAAGGCGGTCGAATACGTGAAGGTCTGCTCGCTGTACGGCGCGGGCTTCTACTACATCCCGGGCACCGACACCTGCGTGAAGCTGGGCGGCTATCTGCGTGCGGAAGTCGCGCTCAACGCGGGCGGCAACTACAACGGCCAGTACAGCAACGTATTCGCGGCGAAGAACCGCCTGGTCAACTACTACTCGATGCGCGCTCGTGAAGATCTCAACATCGACACGCGCACGGCGACCGAGTACGGCGTGGTCCGCACCTATTTCGATGCGGTCTTCACTTGGACGACCGGCAACTATGTCGGCACCGGCAGCGCGACGGGCGCCACCCAGTACAGCGGAACGCTCGGTCTCAACGCCGCCAATAACGGCCTCGTGGGCTCGACCAGCGGCAATGTCAACGGCACCGACGGCAATCTCTCGGGCGGCGCGCTCGGCGTCTATTACGCGTTCATCCAGTTCGCCGGCTTCACGATGGGTAAGTCGGTGTCGCAGTTCGACGCGCCCTGGATCAACTATCCCGGCAACAACTTCGACCAGCTGGTCGGCGGCAGCGGCTCGACCAACGGCGTCAATCAGTTCACCTACACGGCCGATTTCGGTCAGGGCATCACGGCCGCGATCTCCGTGCAGGACCCGACCCAGGTCTACCAGACCGCGATCTGGAACACCGCCGGCATGTCGACCACGGGCGTCCTCGGCGGCGCCTACGGCACGAACAATTTCGGCGGCACCACATCGCCCGACATCGTCGGCATGGTGCGCGTCGACCAGGCCTGGGGTCTGTTCCAGGCCTCGGTCGCAGCGCACGACAACCACGCCGCCTACTATGGCGCGACCGAGGCGACGGGCCATCCGGAAGACAAGTGGGGCTGGGCCGTTCAGCTCGCTCTGTCGATCAAGAACATCCCGACCGGCGCAGGCGACGTGATCAACGTGTCGGGCGTCTTCACCGAGGGCGCGAGCCGCTACAACTTCCAGGAGCTGGCGGCGACCAGCTACTCGATGTTCGGCAGCTCCAATGCCGCCTATCAGAGCATCGGCTTCGCCGGTGTGTCGGATGCGGTGTTCGGCCCGAACGGCAACCTCGAGCTGACCAAGACCTACGGCTTCCGCGGTGCCTACACCCACAACTGGGATCCGTACTGGAACACGGCGCTGTACGGTGCCTGGGCTGCGGTCAGCTACAGCGGCACGGCGAAGGGCCTGATCTGCGGCAGTGCCGCGTTCGCCACCCTGACAGGCACCTGCAACCCGGACTTCAACATCGGCCAGGTGGGTGTCATCACGCGCTGGACGCCGGTGAAGGGGCTGACCTTCTCGGCTGACTTCACCTACAGCCATCTCGACCAGAAGTACTCGGGCTTCATCACGACGACCGCTCTGACGTCGGTCGCCAAGCCCGCGGCTACCTACGAGCTGAAGGACCAGGACACCTACAGCCTGCTGCTGCGCGCCCAGCGCAATTGGTAAGTCCTGACATTCGGATCTGACGCGAGCCCCGGCGGGAAACCGCCGGGGCTTTTTCCAGGGGGGAGACGTTCGGAAAATCCGGCAGCGTCTCCACGCAAGCGACGAAGACGAGCTATGCGATTCGATCGTCTTCAAACTTATTTACTTACCTGAGTTACTAAGCTATATGGCTCTTAGCCGATTACGAAAGTCACGGCTCTTAGCTTCATGCTAAGCCTCCAGAAACCTCCGGCAATGCCCTGCCGGAGGTTTTTAAGTTTTTGGCAGATCGCGGTTCGCCTCAGCCGCGCATCAAGCGCGCGCGTGAATTCGGCCGGTAGGCGAGGCGGCTGTGACCGGCGCAATAGGGCTGGCCATCGGGCGACGCATTGCCACAGAAGCAGAAATCGTCCGCGCCCGGCGTCGAGATCGGCCAGCGGCAGCGGTTCTCGCCGAGCTCCATCAGCGAGCAGCGATTGGCTTCGTCGATTGCCTCCAGGATCACGGGCGGTTCGGCCTCGCCGTAGATCGTGGCGAGCATCTGATATTGCAGTCGCGGCACTGCCTTAGGTGCGCGTGCCGGCGCGAAGCTCCTGTCCTGGAGCTTGCGCTCGTCGCTGGTCCTGCCGCGCGTGAGATTGAGCCGGGAGAGCTTGCCGATCACGGCATTGCGGCTGACGCCGATGTCGGCGGCGATCTCGCGGCAGGAGAGGCCGGCTTCGAAATGTTGTCTCAGGAGTGCAATTCGTTCGTCGGTCCAGGTCGGTGAAAGAGCAGGCATCGGTGACGGTCCCAGGTTGCAGATGATCGCCGGCCGCCGTCCAAGATCCGTCAGCTTCCCTCGCTCCTGCGCCTCACGTCCTGCCATTGTCGCGAATCGACAGCAGCCCGTCCTTGATGGCGAGACGGATGCCTTCCTCGATCAATGTACGTGCGACGCCGGGAACGCTGGTGCCGTGGGTGCCCTGTCTCACCAGTTTTTCGAGATACGTGATGGTCGAGAGCGCCAAGGTAACTGGAATGCGGTCAGTCTCGGCTTTTTCGGTGGCCATGGCCCGAACGCTAGCCTCTTACTCGGATACATAAAAGTAACGATTAAGACTCTATTTAGGTTTGAGCCTGGAAGTCAAATCCGGACCACAGCAGAGCCAGAGGCCGTTGGAATCGCTTGGAAAAATCCTCACGCGCCAGCCGCGCCGCGCGGAGGCTCCGGGCGGCGGACAAGCTGGACAAGGGGAAAGAGGCGGTGCGGGCCTAGCCGTGCACGACCGATTTGGCGATCATGCAATGGATGCCCTTGGAGCCATTGACCGTCTGCGTCACGCGCAAATCGGCGGCCAAGCTGCATAGCGTGTAGGCGTCCGCGCGCGACAGGTTTCGCTTCTCGCCGAGCAGCGCGATCATGTCGCGCAGCGCCCGCACCACGCACTGGTCGAGGTCCGGGTCCATCGCCATGGTCATGTAGTGCGACGGCGTCTCCGCGCGCGGATAGTCGAGCTTCATGTCCTTGCGCAGCGTGAGGCGGAAGCGGCCTTGCAGCGCGGTCTCGATCGCGGTGACGCAGACCTCGCCGTCGCCCTGCACGCCATGGCCGTCGCCACAGGAGAACAGCGCGCCCGGCACGAACACCGGCAGATAGAGCTTCGCGCCCGGGACCAGCTCCTTGTTGTCGAGATTGCCGCCCATCGCGCGGGGAATGAGCGAGGAGATGCGGCCCCAGGCCGGCGGCGGCGCCACGCCCATCACGCCGAAAAACGGCTTTAGCGGCAAATCGAGGCCCCAGGGCAGGCGACCAACCATGCGCGTCCGATCCAGCGGGATGTTGAGGATGCGCGTCTCGTGGAAATCGTCGGGCAGGGTGCCGGACAGCGGCTTGATCAGATTCCAGCCCCAATCCTGCCGGAGCTGAATGTCGAGGATATCGACTTCGAGCACGTCGCCGGGCTCGGCGCCGCCGACCGCGATCGGGCCGGTGAGGATGTGGCCGGGCAGCATGCGTTCGCATTTCGCATGCACGTCGAGCATCTCGGGCGGGACGTGAAAGCGGTCGCGGTCGGGCATCACGTCGGGCCCGCCGCTGATGGTGTCGACCGTGACTTCATCGCCGCTTTGGATCGTCAGCGCCGGCCTGAGTTTCGCCTCGAAGAAGCCCCAGTGGCAGGTTTCGGCGCTCGAATGCAGGTGGTGATGGGTCATTGGCCACGTCCCGGTTTCATCAGAACTCGTCATGCCGGGCTTGACCCGGCAATCGATCCTCTTTCAAGAAGATTTCTGAAGATGGATGGGCCGGTCAAGCCCGCACGTGACCTCATCGATCATTCCAGCGAGGCTCCCCCTGTTTTTCGTCCTGTCCAAGACGCTCGGCGTGGCATTGTTGCCGATCAATTTCATCGTCGAGCTCGGAATTCTATCGCTCATTCTGCTGTCGACGCGCTATGCGGCGCTCGGCCGCAAGCTCGCGGCTACCGCACTGGTTCTGCTGGCGCTCGCTGCTTTCTCGCCGCTCGGCAATCTCCTGCTTTATCCGCTGGAGTCGCGTTTTCCACCGTGGGATCCGTCGCGGGGCGCGCCCGACGGGATCATCATCCTCGGCGGCTCGGTCGATCCGGATTTGTCGGCAACGCATGGTACGCCGATCGTGCGCCACGCCGCCGATCGCATATTGGCACCGGCCGAGCTGGCGCGGCGCTACCCGAACGCGCGCATCGTCTTCACCGGGGGCAACTCCGACCTGATCTCGGGCGACGCCAAGGAGGCCGACTGGTCCGGCATCGCCCTTGAGAATATCGGCATCCCCAAGGAACGCCTGATCCTGGAGCGGAACTCGCGCAATACCTATGAGAATGCGCTGCTCACGAAGCAGCTCGTTGCTCCGAAGCCCGGCGAGCGCTGGCTCCTCGTCACCTCGGCTTTCCACATGCCGCGTTCGGTCGGACTGTTCCGCAAGGTTGGATTTGATGTCGAGGCCTATCCGGTGGACTGGCGGATGGGAGGTCGCGAAGATCTCTTCAGCTTCAGCAATTCGGGCCGTGATGGATTGAGCCGCACCGATGTTGCCGTGCGCGAATGGATCGGGCTCGTCGCCTACCGCCTGATGGGCCGGACCGCCGATTTGCTTCCGGGCCCGCGAAGAGATTAGAAACGAGGACAACACAACAATCACCGGCGCAGCAAACGCCGGGCCGGAGGATGCCATGCAGCAAGCGAGTGCAGAGACGATCGATCTTGCCGGCCTCGTTGCCGATCTCAACAGCCTGTTGCGGCTGAAGACGACGGTGATCGGCATGAAGCTGTTCGCACGCGCCGCCGACATGGAGGCGATCCCGAAAATCCGGCGGCCGAGTTCGATCCACACCACCGACCAGATCGTCAGCATGGCGGCGCGGCTGGGATGGACCGTCGGCATCACCGCGGACGATCTCGTCGGCGCGCAGTGCCGCGCGGTGATCGGCCTTGCGCCGCAGGACGAGAAATGGCTCGCCGGTGAGAATTATGTCGGCGTCTGGCACGGCACGGCGGAGGATGCGCGCAAGCGTCAGGAGGCGCTTGATGTGGTGCCGTTCGGCCAGTATCAGGCGCTCGCGGTCAGCCCGCTGGCGAGCGGCCGGCTCGTTCCGCCCGACATCTGTCTCGTCTACGCGACGCCGGGGCAGATGATCATCCTGATCAACGGGCTGCAATATACCGGCTACAGAAAATTCGAATGGGGTGTGGTCGGCGAGACCGCGTGCGCGGATTCCTGGGGGCGGGCGCTCAAGACCGGAGAGCCTAGCCTGTCCTTGCCATGCTATGCCGAACGGCGCTATGGCGGCGTGCCGGACGAGGAGATGCTGATGGCACTGAAGCCGGAGCATCTCGCCAAGGCGATTGAGGGCATGAAGGCGCTGGCCAGGAACGGCCTGCGCTACCCGATCCCGCCCTACGGTATTCAAAGCGACGTCCGTGCCGGCATGGGCGTGAGTTACGGAAAGAAGTAAGGGTCGCACATGAGCTCTACGAAATTCGACATCGTCGTCTACGGCGCGACCGGTTTCACCGGCCAGCTCGTCGCCGAATATCTGGCGGCGCACTACAAGGGCGACAAGGCACTCAAATGGGCGATGGCCGGGCGCAGCCTCAACAAGCTCAAATCGGTGCGCGACGCAATCGGCGCGCCCGCGGACACGCCTCTGATCGTGGCCGATGCCTCTGACGCGGCATCGCTGAAGGCGATGGTTGAGCAGACGATGTCGGTGATCACGACCGTCGGACCGTATCAGCTCTACGGTGAAGAGTTGCTCGCAGCCTGTGTTGCCACCGGCACGGATTATTTCGACCTCTGCGGCGAGCCGGTCTGGATGCGGCAGATGATCGACAAGCACGAAGCGGCGGCCAAGGCGAGTGGCGCCCGCATCGTGTTTTCTTGCGGCTTCGATTCCGTGCCGTTCGAGCTCGGCGCGTTCTTCGTGCAGGAACAGGCCAAGCGCGTGTTCGGCGCGCCCGCCTCGCGCGTGAAGGGCCGCGTGCGTGACATGCGCGGCACGCTGTCCGGCGGTACTGCGGCGAGCGCGAAAGCGACCTTCGATGCCGTTGCCAAGGATATCAGCCTCGTCGCTATCCTGAACGATCCGTTTGCGCTCACGCCCGGCTTTACTGGCCCGAAGCAGCCGAAGGGCAACAGGTCTATCCTCGAGGAGGACCTGCAGTCCTGGGCCGCACCCTTCATGATGGCGCTGATCAACACGCGCAACGTCCATCGCTCCAACATGCTGATGGGCTTTCCCTACGGCAAGGAGTTCGTCTACGACGAGATGGTCCTGACCGGTCCCGGCGAGAAGGGCGAGGCGAACGCGAAGCGCGTGATGGCAGCCAATGCCGAGAAGACCGGCCCGAGCGCGCCGAAGCCGGGCGAGGGGCCGTCGAAGGAAGAGCGGGAGAACGGGCTCTTCAATTTGCTCTATGTTGCAATCGCGCCGGACGGCCGCATGGTTCGTGCCGGTGTCACCGGCGACCGCGATCCCGGCTACGGCTCGACCTCGAAGATGATCTCGGAATGCGCGATCTGCATGCTGCGTGACACGACCGACGTTGCCGCCGGTTTCTGGACGCCGGGCGCAGCGATGCAGCACAAGCTGATCAAGCGGCTCCAGGATCACGCTGGGCTGACGTTTGCGGTAGAGGCGTAAGGTCCGCGGTCTTGCAGGAAACGTGATCCGTGTCGTCAAAGTTCGACATCGTCGTCTATGGCGCAACCGGATACACCGGCCAGCTCGTCGCCGAATACCTCGCTGCGCAATACATGGGCGACGGCGCGCCGACATGGGCGATGGCTGGGCGCAGCAGAGACAAGCTCGCTTCCGTTCGCGACGCGATTGGCGCACCCGGCGATACGCCGCTGATCCTTGCCGATGCCGCCGACCCCGCGTCGTTGCGGGCGATGATCGATCAAGCCAAGCTCGTAATCACCACTGTCGGTCCATACCAGCTTTATGGCTCCGATCTGCTCGCCGCCTGCGCCGCATCGGGCACCGACTATATGGATCTCTGCGGCGAGCCGATCTGGCTGAAGCAGATGATCGACCGGCACGAGGCGGCAGCCAAGGCGAGCGGCGCGCGCATCATCTTCTCCTGTGGCTTCGATTCCATCCCGTTCGAGCTCGGCGCTTTCTTCGTGCAGGAGGAAGCAAGGCGCGTGTTCGGAGCGCCAGTGCCCCGCGTCAAGGGGCGCGTCCGCGACCTCAGCTGGAAGTTCTCCGGTGGCACTTCGGCGAGCGCAAGGCTCACCTTCGAAGCGGTTGCGCAGGATCTCAGCTTGGTGTCGATCCTCAAGGACCCCTTTGCTTTCACGCCCGGATTCGAGGGGCCCAAGCAGCCGCGCGGCAACAAGCCTGTTTTCGAGGAAGACCTGCAATCCTGGTCCGCCCCGTTCGCGATGGCGACGCTGAACACTCGCAATGTCCATCGCTCCAACATGCTGATGGGATTCCCCTATGGCCGGGATTTCGTCTACGACGAGATGGTGCTGACGGGAGCGGGGGACGAAGGGCAGGCCAACGCGAAGCTCGTCATGGCCGCCAACAGCGAGAAGACTGGCCCCGAGGCGCTCAAGCCGGGCGAGGGGCCGTCGAAGGAAGAGCGCGACGCCGGTCACTACGACCTGCTCTATGTCGCGATTGCGCCCGACGGCCGACAGGTTCGCGCGGCGATCAAGGGAGATCTCGACCCGGGCTACGCATCAACGGCGAAGATCATCTCCGAATGCGCGATCTGCCTGTTGCGCGATGCGACGGATGTCCCGGCCGGCTTCTGGACGCCCGGTGCGGCCATGCAGCACAAGCTGATCAAGCGCCTAGTCGATTACGCCGGGCTGACGTTTGTGGTGGAGAAGTAGCCGCAAATTGTAGGGTGGGCTAAGCGACCTGTCCGCCGTAGCTCGGAGAGCGAAGGCGGAAGCGTGCCCACCATTTCCATCGCAACTGCGGAGAGATGGTGGGCACGGCGCGTTGCGCCTTTGCCCACCCTATGGCAGCGTGCCGCTACACCGCCCGTGCGTCATACGCGTACATGAACTCCATGCTTTTCGATCCCAGCGGCAGCAGCCACTTCATCATCTGATTGCGGATGAACGCGCCGGTGGCGCTGAATTCGCGCTTGCTGTTGCCGTTGCGGCGGGCGATCGCGACGATCTTCTCGGCGCGCGGGCGACGCTCGGCCTCGAAATTCTGGAAGGTGACGCCGAGCTCCTGGCCGTCCTGCATCAGCCGCGCCAGCCGCATCGCGTCCTCGAGCGCGAGCGAGGCGCCCTGGCCGGCATGCGGGCTCGTCGCATGCGCGGCGTCGCCGATCAGCAGGGACCGCTTGCGCGACCAGGTCGGCAGCGTCGCGACGTCGAGCGTATCCGTCACCACGATGTTCTCGGCCGCCTCGAGGATGGCCGGAATGGGATCGTGCCAGCCCCGGTGGAAGTCGCGCAAATGCTGCTTGATCGTTGCCTGATCCTGCGCGCGGAACGCGGCGGCATCGATGCCGTGCGCGGGCTGCGTGCTCCACCACATCGCCCCGTCATTCGGGTCCGGACTGCAGAAGCCGTAGCCGAAGAAGCCACTCTGACCGAACGTGGTCACGACACGCTGGCCGACCGCCGTGCCGTCGAGCACCGCGCGCGGCACGAAGCCGCCGAAGCCGATCAGGCCGGTGTCGAAGGGGGCCGGCCCGTCCGGGATCACCTGACGGCGCACCATCGAGTGCACGCCATCCGCGCCGATCAGGAAGTCGCCCTCGGCGGTGGAGCCGTCGGCGAAATAGGCGATGATGGGCTGATCGCCGCGGTCCTCGATCTTGATCAGCCGCTTCTCGAAATGGAGCGACACGCAGGAGCACCAGGCCTTGTCGACCAGGATCTCGTTCAGCGTGGCGCGGCAGACATTGACCGCGGGTTGGCCGAAGCGCCGCTCCATGTCGCGGTTGAGCGAACCGAGCCTCTGGCCGCTCTGCGAACAGAAGTCGAAGGATTCCGCGACCGAGCCGCGGCTGATCAGCTCGCCGGCAAGGCCGATCTCGTCCATCACCTGCATGCCGTTCGGAGCGATCTGCAATCCGCCGCCGATGCCCTTGGAATAGGGCCAGGCCTCGTAAATCGCGGACTCGATGCCGGCACGGCGCAGCAGGACGGCGGCGACAGGCCCGGCGATGCCGGCGCCGATGATCAGGGCCTTGCGGGGACGGTGGGACATGGCTTGCTCCAGACGTTTCCGTGGTGCTAGGAGAAATTATGGTCGCTAAATCTCTTAGTGACTAAGATATATATCGAGTAAGAGAAGAGGTCGGCCTTGTCAAGGACGAAGGCGCGGGCGGCGTTGTTGGGGGAACTGGAAGAGGCGATGCGGCGATCGTCGGCGCAGGGCGTGCTGTATGGCCAAACCGTTGCCAACGTTGCCGGAATTGCCAATTCCGACCTCGAATGCATGGATATCCTGCATCTCGAAGGGCGCGTGACCGCCGGGCGGCTCGCCGAAGTCACCGGGCTCACGACTGGCGCGATCACGGGCGTGGTGGACCGGCTCGAGAAAGCGGGTCTCGTGCGCCGCGAGCGGGATGAGACTGACCGGCGCAAGGTCTTCATCGCGGTGGTGCCGGAGGCGGCGATGAAGATCGGGCAACTTTACGTGCCGATGCAGCAGGCGATGGAAAAGGTCTGGAGCGCCTATTCCGACGAGGAACTGCGCCTGCTGCTGCGCTTCGCCAATGACGGGTACAAGGGCGTGCTCGCCGCCACGTCAGCGCTGAAGAGCCTTCTCGATACGCCGCCAGAGAAGCGTCCCGATCTCAAGCTGAAGAAGCTTCGTCGCCAGCCCTGATCTTGTAGACCTGGGCCGCCGCGATCATGCCCCACATGGCACCGAGCATCATCCAGAAGTGACGCCAGTGGTCGGTGTCGATCACGAAGCTTTCGCCGACGGTGCCGACGAAGGCGGAGAAGATCGCCAGATATGCCCGCTGCCAGGGCACGCGAACGAAGATGTGGCGGAAGCCCATGATCACGGTGGTGAAAACCAGCGCCGGATAGCAGATGCCGGAGAGCCAGCCGCCCGACATGAAGGCATTCAGATAGGAATTGTGGGTGTCTTCGGGGAAGTAGCGGTGGAATTGCAGCGGGCCGATGCCGAACGGCAGGTCGAGCGCCATCTCGGCGCCGAGGATGTGCCGGCCGAACCGGCCGAAACGGCCTTCGTCGTAGCTCTGGTCGAAGCTCGCGCGCTGCTTGAACATGTCCGCGATGGAGTCGAACGACAATAGGATCGCGATCAAGGCGAGGCCGAGCACCGCGGCGACGATGGCCATGATGATGATGCGCGAGCGTTGCGCGTTGCTCCGGCTGGTCAGTACCATCAGCACCAGCATGAAGGCGGCGGTCACGACCAGGCCGCCCCAGGCGGCGCGGGAGAAGGCGAGCAGGATGGCCAGCGCCATGATGCCGAACGCGAGGACGTTGCGGAACGCCTTGGCCAGGCGATCTGAGACCGCGCTCTGCAGCGAGAACAGCGCCGGCAGGATCAGGAAAGCGCCGAGCACGTTGGGGTCCTTGAAGGTGCCGCGCGCGCGTTCATAGAGCGTCAGGAGGTCGTGCCCGCCGGGAACCAGGTTGAAATAGCCGGCGATGGCGGAGAGCGAGGCGACCATCGCGCCAACCACGAGGCCGCGGCGGAGCATGTCGAGCCTTGCCGCCGTGTCCTCGGAGGTGACCATGGCGAAGAACACCACGGTGACCGCCATGTACCAGGACGTCGCGATCCAGCTGACGACCTCGGACTGCTCGAACAGGGGGATCGCGCTGATGGTGTAGCCGACATTGAGCGTGACCAGCAGCAGCACCAGCGGCATGAGCGCGAGCCTCAGGCGCAGGCCGGTGGCGAAGAAGATGACGGTGGCGAGCAGCGTCGCGATCTCGTAGGGACTCGGCTCGATGAAGACGATGGCGCCGGAGGCACCCACCAGCCACACCAGCGCGCGCTGGAGGACGAGCACACCGGGTGCAGCCGGCGCGACTGGGTTCACTCCACCGGCTGTCGCCGCATACGCCATCACACGCTCACACGTTACGCAACTCACTCACCCTGTCATCGCCCGGCTTGACCGGGCGATCCAGTACTCCGCGGCGCATGTTGCAGGAGTTGGCTGTCGCTGCGCGTTACTGGATACCTCGCCCAGTGCGCAAGTGCGCACAAGGCGGGGCATGACGGAAACTCAATACGCGTTCTCGCTCTTGGTCAGCAGCGAGATCGGCGTTTGCAGGAAAATGTAGAGGTCGAACAGCACCGACCAGTTCTCGATGTAATAGAGGTCAAACTCGACGCGCTTCTGGATCTTCTCTTCATTGTCGATCTCGCCGCGCCAGCCGTTGATCTGGGCCCAGCCGGTGATGCCGGGCTTGACGCGGTGACGCGCGAAATAGCCGTCGACGGCTTCGTCGAACAACCGGCTCTGGAGCTTGCCCTGCACCGCGTGCGGACGCGGACCGACCAGGGAGAGATTGCCGGAGAAGAGCACGTTGAAGAGCTGCGGCAGCTCGTCGAGGCTGGTCTTGCGGATGAAGCGGCCGACGCGGGTGACGCGCGGATCGTTCTTGGTCACGACCTTCGAGGCGGTCGGGTCGGCCTGGTGGTGATACATCGAGCGGAACTTATAGACGTCGATGCGCTCGTTGTTGAAACCAAAACGCTTCTGGCGGAACAGCACCGGGCCGGGGCTGTCGAGCTTGATTGCGAGTGCAACCAGCGCCATTACCGGCAGCGCCGCGAGCAACGCGAGGCTGCCGACGATGAGGTCGAACAGCCATTTCATCACCAGATCCCAGTCGGTGATCGGCGCCTCGAATACGTCGAGCGTCGGCACCTCGCCGAGATAGGAATAGGAGCGGGGACGGAAGCGCAGCTTGTTGGTGTGCGCGGATAGGCGGATGTCGACCGGCAGCACCCAGAGCTTCTTCAGCATTTCCAGGATGCGCGTCTCGGCCGAGATCGGCAGCGCGAACAGCACGAGGTCGACACGGGTGCGGCGGGCGAACTCGACGATGTCGTCGACTTTACCGAGTTTGCGCGCGCCCGCGCAGGTGTCGAGCGCGCGGCTGTCATTGCGGTCGTCGAACACGCCGAGCACGTGGATGTCGGAGTCCTCCTGCGCGTTCAACGCCTCGACCAGTTCCTCGCCATTGCGGTCGGAGCCGACGATGATGGTGCGGCGGTCGAGCCGGCCCTCGCGCGCCCAGCGGCGCACCAGCGTACGCAGCACCAGGCGCTCGGCGATCAGCGCGGCAAGGCCGAGGAAGAAGAAGGCGGCAAGCCACAGCCGCGACATCTCGCTGCCGAGCTTGGCGAAGAACGAGGCGCCGATGAACAGCAGGAAGACGAACGACCAGGACGAGATCATCCGCGTCATCTGCCGAAGCTGTCCACGGAAGAGCTGGACCTGGTAGATGTCGGCGGACTGGAAGCAGATCACGGTGGCGACGGCAACGCCGACGATCGCTGCGACATATTCCCAGCGGAAGCCCGAGAGCGGCATGACATAGCCGACATAGAGCACGATGCCGACGAGGCTCAGCAGCGCGAAATCGACCACGCGAACGAAGCCGGCGATCACGATCGGTGAATAGGCGCGGGCGACCTTCTGGTTCACGATCTCGAGCGCGGCCGGCGAGAGGCGGCGACGGCGTTCGACGAACGGCTTTTCAGCCGGTTTCGCCGCAGCGCTGGTCGCGGCATCGAGCATCGAGCGTGCGTTGAGCGGTTCCACGGGTGTCTAGGTCCATTCCAAAAACCCGCGGCGCGACCTTGCACCCGGGCGAGCATTCCCCGGCTCTTCGCTTATCGGACAAATCGGAAGATTCTCTAAAGCCGCCCTTAAGAATGGTTAATGATTGGCAAATGCGTCGCGGTAGCCCGCGAGCACGCCATCGACCATCGCCTGCTGGGAGAATTGCGCCGAGATCCGTTCGCGCAGCGACACCGCACGCTGCGCGGTCGCCTCGGAATCTGCGAGTGCGGCCGCGATCGCTTCCGCCATGGCGTCCGCGTTGCTGGGAGTGAACAGGGCTGGGCTGTCGGCGCCGAAGATCTCGGGAATGCCGCCGACCCGCGCCGCGATCATGGGAATGCCGGCCGCGCCCGCCTCGATCACGACATAGGGCATGGAATCGCCGCGCGAGGGAACGACGAGCAGCCGCCCCCTGGAAAAGCCATAGCGGGCCTTGACGTGGCCGGCGAAGCGGATCGCACCGGTCAGGCCGAGTTTCTCCACCTGCGCTTTCAGCGCCGCCGTCTCCTCGCCGTCGCCGCCGAGCGTGAGCGTGACCTTTTTGCCGTTGGCATGCAGGCGCGCGACCGCATCGACTAGGAGGTCAGCGCCCTTGATGTGCCTGAACTCGCCGACATAGGCGAGGTCGGTGGCATCATCGGCGGTGACGACCGGCTCGAATTCCTCGGGCGTGACGCCGTTGAACACGCAGTGGACCACGCCCTTCGGCGTGCCAACGATGCGCTGATAGGTATCGCGGGCAAATGCGCTCTCGAACAGGCACAGGTCGGTCGAATCCATCAGCGCGCGCTCGAGCCGCGCGTAAAACTCTCCCTTTAAGGTGTTGAGGGGATAGTGCAGCGAACCGCCATGCGGCGTGTAGATGCGAATGATGTCGTCCGAGCGTCGCCGCATGCGGACGAATGCGCCGGCCTTGGCGCCGTGGCCATGCATGACATCCGGCTTGAGCTTGGCGGCAAGGCGCCGCATGCGCAGCCACACCAGAAAATCTTCCGGCGACGGCTCGCGGCGGATCGCCAGCCGGTGCACGCCGAGTTTCAGCCGTGGCGCAAGCTCGGAGAGCGCCTTCTCGGCGCGCTCGCCGCCGGTGAGGCTGTCGGCAAGGATCCCGACATGATGACCGCGATCGACCTGTCCGTTGGCGAGGTCGAGGATGTGGCGGAAGATTCCGCCGACGGGGGCGCGCACGGCGTGCAGGATGCGAAGCGGCTGGTTGGAAGAGGGGGGCATGTTCAGAACCAGCGCTCGAAGGCAAACAGTCCACTGAAATACATGCTGGATTAAGGGGCCTCGTGGTTAACAAAAGGTGTTGTCGTGGTGTGCGCCACGCGCAGCAGTGCACGATTAACCCAGCGGCAACCTTAATGGAGTGTAATCGCGCCGGTTGAGGTAGAGTCGCGGCGTTGCCCTGCGGGAGTGTGAGATGCGTTTGGCGTTCTGGCGTGCCGGCAAGGACAAGGCGGTGATCGAGCGGGCTGTCTCCAAGCCCAAAATCAAGCCCGAGCCCAACGCCAAAGCTGAAGCCCGGCCTGCACCCGCCGCGCTGAAGCAGGCGCAAGTCGAATCCGGTGACATCGATCTGCACGCGCTCGGCGGCGCACTCGCCCGCAAGCGCGGCTGGATCATCGTGCCGACGGTGCTGGCGCTCGTTGCCTCGGTGGCCGCAGTCAACCTGGTGACGTCGCGCTACAAGTCGGAGGCGCGCATCCTGATCGACGGCCGCGAGAATGTTTTCCTGCGTCCGAACAGCGACCGCGCCGAGGAGCGGCAGGCGCTGGACGCCGAAGCCGTCACCAGCCAGGTGCAGCTCGTGCTGTCGCGCGATCTCGCGCGCGAGATCATCAAGAAGAACAAGCTCGCGGAGCGGCCCGAATTCGATCCGGTGCTGCAGGGCATTTCGCCGCTGAAATCGCTTGCTGCGCTGGTCGGCATCGGCCGCGATCCGTTCTCGATGACGCCGGAAGAGCGCGTGCTGGACGCCTATTACGATCGCCTTCAGGCCTACGCCGTCGACAAGTCGCGCGTCATCGTGGTCGAATTCCAGTCGGCCGATCCGGAGCTCGCCGCACGCGTCGCCAACTCGATCGCCGAAGGCTACCTCGTGCTGCAGCAGAATGCGCGCCAGGACCAGGCGCGCAATGCGAGCCAGTGGCTCGCGGGCGAGATCGAGAACTTGCGCAAGAAGGTTTCCGACGCCGAGGCCAAGGTAGAGGACTTCCGCTCGAAGTCGAGCCTGTTCGTCGGCACCAACAATACGACGCTGTCAAACCAGCAGATGGGCGAAGTCAACACCCAGCTCAACAATGCCCGCGCGCTGAAGGCCGATGCCGAGGCCAAGGCGCGCCTGATCCGCGAGATGCTCCAGAGCGGCAAGCCGATCGAGGCATCCGAAGTGCTCAACTCCGAACTTATGCGGCGGCTGTCCGAGCAGCGCGTGACCCTGCGCGCCCAGCTTGCCGAGCAATCCTCGACGCTGCTTGGTAACCATCCGCGCATCAAGGAATTGAAGGCACAGCTCGGCGATCTCGATACTCAGATTCGCGACGAGGCCGGCAAGATCTCGCGCTCGCTGGAGAATGACGCGCGTATCGCTGGCGGCCGGGTCGACAGCCTCACCGCAAGCCTCGAGCAGCTCAAGAAGCAGGCGACCTCGACCAACGGCCAGGACGTCCAGCTCCGCGCGCTCGATCGTGAGGCCAAGGCGCAGCGCGACCTGCTCGAGACGTATCTCGCCAAGTACCGCGAGGCCAACACCCGCGAGACCATCGACACCGCGCCGGCGGAGGGGCGCGTCATCTCGCGCGGCATCGTGTCGAACACGCCGGCCTATCCGAAGAAGCTGCCGATCGTTCTGATCGCGACGCTGGCAACGCTGCTGCTCTCTTCCGGCATCGTCGTCACCGGCGAGCTGCTGCGCCAGACCGCGCCGCGCGCCATCGCCGCGCTCACTCCATCGGCGCCGGCGCCGGCGCCGGAGCCGGTGCGCCATGAGCCGGTCATCGATCCCGTATTGGCTGACGATTCCATAGTGGCGGACGATTTCGTGGTTGTTGAGCCCGCGCCGCTGCAGCCGGAAATGATCCCCGAAGCGGACGTCACCGAATTTGCCGAGATCGAGCAACTGGCCGAGCGCCTGCGTGCCGCGGGCGCGGCGGCGAAGAAGGTCACGGTGCTGGGTACCGCCGCGGGCGAGGCCATCACGCTGTCGACGCTGACGCTTGCCCGGCACCTGGCGCGCGACGCCCGCGTCGTCGTAGTCGATCTTGCTGCATCCTCGCCAACGATTGCCGCCGTGTCCGTCGATGCCTCGGCGCCCGGCCTTGCCGAGCTGATGCAGGGCGAAGCATCGTTTGCGCAGATCATCACCAAGGACAAGCTGTCCCGGCTGCACCTCGTCATGGCCGGCCGTCCCGGCTTCGACCGCAGCCTGCTGCAGTCGCCGCGGGTGACGCTCGCGATCGATGCGCTGCTCCGGGTCTACGATCACGTGCTGCTCGATGCCGGCAGCGCCTCGGACCTGCCGGCGGAACTCTTGACGACCAGCGCGCGCGCCGTCGTGGTGCCAGAGGTATCGATGGCCGCGGACGCGCGTACGCTGATGTGCGAGCAGCTCAGGGCGGTGGGGTTCAGCGAAGTGACGATGCTGAGCAAGCCCGTGCAGCCGTCGGATGCGCCGGAAGCCGCGCCGCGCGTCGTGGCGGCATAGGGGTTCTTTCCCTCTCGCCGGAATGCCGCCAGCATTGCCGAAGCTACGCGGCGCGGACGATCGCGCTTCGGTAGAAGTACAAATTGTCCAGGCAGGTCGTTTTGCGCGCGCCGCAAGCCTTACTGTAAGCCGCGCTTGTGCAGGCTGACGATCACCATACGGATGATGCAGTCCGATATCGATTCGCCCTGCCGTCGCAGCCTCTGCAGCCAGTGCCACGTCGCCGCGTCGATCTCGGTTCGCCAGTTGCCGTTCGGCAAACGTCGTCCGGTCGGCGGCTCGATGACGCTGGCGATCAGGGCCCGACACTCCTCGGTTATTTCGATATCCGGCATCGCTTGAATGGAATGTAGTCTCAGCGCGCCCGGGTGTTGCCCAACCCGACAGTCTGCGCCAGTTAAATTGCGGCAATGCTGTTTGGGCCAGCGCTGGCCTTGCCCGAGAGGGCGCGTTCGCTTGCGCGGACGTCAGTCGTTCTCGGTTATGGCGACGATGGTCTCGTCGCGCGGCAGGGCACACACGACCCGATAGTCATTTCGCAGCGTGATCGTCAGCCACAACGTTTCGTCGTCATGCGCGCCGATCACAACGAGACCTTCGAGGTAAGCCGCTTCGTGGTCGTCAGCAACGGAAAAGCCAGCGCGCCTCAGTACACCGCGCTCCTGTTCGTCAAACTTCACGATCGTCGTCTTGGATTAGAGGAGGCCCCGCGCTCGCCCTTCTATCCGGGCCGGGCGCCGAAGCCTTGTTAATTTCTGGCAAGGAAAAGCGGTCGCGCTGAACCTCTGCTCGCGCCATTTCGTCGGTCTTATTGTTCATCCGCCAGTTGCGGAACTTAGCACCAGCGGCACCGTCCCCAGCGCGCGCAGCAACCACCGCACCCTCCACAGCCGCAGCCACCGCAGCCACGCCAAACCCGGCAGCCGCGGCAACCGCCACAACCTCGGCAGCCCCGGCAGCCCCGAACAACAACGACGGCCATTTGCATGTTGCTGCCGACGCTTTCCTTGTCGAAGAGATGGAACGTGGCGAGACTGACGTCCGCCATTTCCTCTTCGCCAAGAACGAAGCGCTGGTTAGGCGATGTATCATCAGATTGAGGGCTGGCAGCGGTGGGTGTCGTGGCTGCGGATGCGCTCCCAGTCAGCGACAGACCTAGTCCGGCCAGTGCCGTCACGGTGGCGGCCGCGGCTGCAGACCCTTGTTTCGCAGTTTGATTTACCCGTGGCATAGTCGCGTCCTTGGAAGTTGTTGAAGGGGCAACTTAACGTGGCAAGTGTCCGTCTACGTCCAAGAATGTCGACAGAGTGCAAAGAGTTCCCCGTCCATGCGACTCTTTTGACGCTTCCAAGGACCACACGTCCCGTCCGCGACGCGTGCCGGAACCGACTCTACTTGCGACGAGTCCCCGCCGGCAGGGTCGGGGCCGGAATGGAGTACCGTTCCGTGGAGTAGCGTTGTACGAACAATCGCGAACGAACGGCGATGGTCGGTCAAGCGCGGTCACAATGGCAGGGTTGGGATATCCGCAGATGGTCCCATTGCCGTCGCGCACAATAATTCATTGACGAACCCATCAAGGTTCGGTCGAAGCCGAACGAATGAGGTTCATTGGGAATAACCAGAAGCCGACGCGCGCCAGGCGTTTCGCGGCGAGCAGCGGCTTGAGACAGCATGTTACCTAGGTTGGCCGTTGAAGTCCGGGAGAGTTTATCCACTCGTCGATATGAGCTGCCGTGTCAGCTTGGCTGGCCTTTCTCAACAACTCCTCCCGCTCCCTGCCAGGCATTGTCTTCGCCTGCTCGCGGCGCTCCCTCGCGAATTTCGCGAGCTGGTCTTGAGGAGATACTGTCGGCCCAAAAGCGTGTCGCATGACGCTGCTCCAGCGAGTGGATGGCGATTGCAACTTTGGAATGCTGGCTGACGTGATGCTACTGCGTTGGAGCTTGTACCTTCTTGCCTACGAAAACCAGTCTCATTTTTGTGAATGAGCCTGGAAAAACCTGACCTTCAATAATCCGTCATAAGTCATGTCGCGATATTTCGCGACAAGTGCGGTTCAATCCACGCCGCGCCAGGCTTCCGAGAACCGTGCAAGCCTATCAATAGCCCTGGATCGCTGATGCGCTATCCGCTACCCGAACGCCCGTCGCAGTTTCCGTGCGAGATCGAACAGCATCTGGTTCTGTTTCACCAGCCGCTTGCCATGGCTCAGCGATGATATCGCCATCGCCGCGAGCTTGCCGCGCGAAGTCAGCGGGACAAAGCTGTCGAAGATCTCTTCGTCGTCCTTGCAGAACATGCGCTTGTAGTCGTCCGAGCCGATGCCGAGGTCGAGTGCGTGGTAGCCGCGCTCGCCGTAGCGGTCGATGATGTAGCGCATCAGGATCAGGCCGGGGCTGTAGCGAGCGTTTTCGGACAGCGTGTAGGTGTTGAACATCATCGAGAAGCGCTGGCCGTCGGCTACGCCCGCGAAGATCGCGATCACCTCGTCGTCGCATTCGAGCGCGTGGATGTCGATGATGCGGCCTTCGCCGCGCGGCATCAGGCATGCGCCGCGGATGAACTCCTCGACGCCCGGCTCGGCGAACACGTTCGGCAGCTTCTGTTCCGCCATCCGCGCCGGCTTGATGCGGAAGAACCAGTCGAGCAGGCGGGTGACGTCCTCGTCGGTAGAGGCGAGGTGATAGCGATAGCCGGCGAGCGCCTGGAGCTTCTTTTCCTTGCTCTTCAGGCGGCGGCGCAAGGAGTTGCTGATCCGCGACGCCGGCGGGCCACCCGGCTCCATCACGAGCCGAGGGCAGCCGTTGATCGAGCCCTGCCGCTGCAACAGCGCAAACGGGTTCTGCTGGTCGTGCCAGCGCAGCGGCTGCTGCGTCAGCGCCAGCACGTCGACATGTTGGCCCAGTGGCGCAAACAGTGCGTCGAGATCGGCTGCGACGGCCTGCGCGGCGAACTCGACGTTCCACAGGCCCATGTTGAAGGTCGTATGCTTGCCGCCCATGAAGCAGGCAGTGCGCACGCCATGGCTTTGGCGGAGTGAGAGCGGAAGCAGCACCAGCGGCCGGTGCTCGGCGTCGTAGGCGATCACGATGAAGGGGCGGGCGGCTTCGTGTTCGCCGACCAGCCGCTGCCACGGGCTCAACAGATCGAAGCGTTGATAGGGCGTCGAGAGGTGGCCCGGCTCCTCGAAGGCGCGCCAAACCGGCTCGGCCTCTCCGAGGTCACTGATGACGCCGACATGAGCGATGCGGCTCGCTTTCGACCGCGCTGGCGCTTCTGCCGTCCGGCTTTGCATCGCCGCAGCCATGGTCATTCGCGAAACCTGTCGAGAAACAAAAAATGCGTAATTCGGCCCTTGGCCGACCTTTGCAAACAAATGTCAACAAAGGGTAAGGACAATGGCAGAGAGGCGCCGCCGGCGAACGCGCGGGAAGGTGGGACATTGGCATCCGACGACAGATGGCTGGAGCGGCTGCGCCTTGAACTGGCCTGGTTCACCGGCCAACCCCTGCTGCGCGGGCGCGGCGTTGGCGCGATCCTGCGCTTCGAGCGCGTGCGGCCGCGGCGGAGTGGGGCGTTCCAGCCACTGCGTGCAAGCGAGGTCACCCCGCAATTCCTCGACCGTGCCATTCGTGCGCTGAAGCGCTGGCAGTACGATTTCCTCGGCATGGACGACGTCTGTCGGCGCGCCGTCACGCTGCCGGAAAAGCGGCGCTTCGTGGCGCTGACCTTCGACGGGGCCGGCAAGGACCTGATCAACTTCGCCTGTCCGGTGCTGGCGCGCCATGGCGTGCCCTTCACGGTCTACGTTCCCACCGCCTTTCCCGATGGTGTCGGCGAAGCCTGGTGGCTCGCACTCGAACAGATGATCGCGCGCGAAAGCCGCTTCAGCTTCATGATGGGCGAGAGGGAGCAGCGCTTCGTCGTCACCAGCAGCGCCGACAAGCAGGCGCTGTTCACGTTCATCGAGCGCTGGCTGCGCACGCTGTCGCCGGCGGACCTGACCGTCGCGATCAACGATCTCTGCACACGCCACCGGGTCGATCTCGCCGCCATCTCGCGCGAGGCCTCGATGAATTGGGAGGACCTGGCGAAGCTCGCGGCCGATCCGAATGTCACGATCGGCAGTGCGACCGTCAATTATCCGGTTCTTGCCAACATGAAGGATCCGGCGGCCCTGCGCGAGATGACGATGGGCAAGGCGGTGGCGGAAGCCGCCTTTCGCCGCGAGATCCGGCACCTCGCATTCCCGTTCGGCGATCGCTCATCGTTCCGCCGCAGCCACGTCGTGATGGCGGAGGAGGCGGGGTTTGCCAGCGCGGTGTCGACCATTCCGGGCATCGTGGATGCCGAGGGGCGCACCAATCTGCGCGCGCTGCCGCGGATTTCCTGGGATGGCCGGGTGCGCTCGCTGCGCATGCTCCGGGTGCTGGTGTCGGGTGTCGCCTTTGCCCCGGTGAGACCGACCGGCAGCGCGCAAGCCGGTTAGGCGCGGTCGGGCCGCTGCATCCAGCTCACGATCGGCATCGCCGGCAAGACCCAGCCCATGCCCGCCACCACGTAGTAGATCGCCTGCCGCCAGCCGGATTCGGCGATCCACGGCATCTGCGCCAGCGCCATGCCGAGCAGGGCCCAGACGGCGGCCAGCACCAGAAGCAGGATGGTACCGAGGAACTTGCGGGTGCGGATCGTCATGAGGCGAGCTTTGCGGCTTTTTGCGTAACTTGCGCTGCGGGAGCGGGGGACTATAAGGGGCACGCAGTCCGGTTCAAGCCTTGGTTTTGCTCCTGAAATGACGACGATTTCCGCCCCGACCAAGCCGCATCGCGCCGTGCGCTGGTGGCTCGTTTCCGTGGCCGCGCTGATCGCGCTGATGGTGCTGGTCGGCGGTGCGACACGACTGACCGAATCCGGGCTCTCGATCGTCGAATGGAAGCCGGTTACGGGCACCGTGCCGCCGCTCACGGAGGCGCAGTGGACCGACGCGTTCGAGGCCTACAAGAAGATCCCGCAATATCGCGAGCTCAATGCGGGCATGACACTCTCCGAGTTCAAGGAGATCTTCTGGTGGGAATGGAGCCACCGGCTGCTCGGCCGCTTCATCGGCGTCGCCTATCTCCTGCCGTTCCTGTTCTTCCTGTGGCGCGGCGGCCTGTCCGGCGAGCTGAAGCGGCGGCTGTGGCTGTTGTTTGGATTTGGCGGGCTACAGGGCGCGGTCGGCTGGTGGATGGTGGCCTCGGGCCTGACAGAACGTGTCGAGGTGTCGCAGTATCGGCTGGCGACGCACCTGATACTCGCGCTCCTGATCTTTGCCGGCATCGTCTGGACCGTGCGGCGGCTTGCCGACCGGCCGCAGATCACGGCTCCCGCGCGGCTGCGGCTGACGAGCGCGCTGCTCGTGGTCGTGACCTTCGTGCAGATCTATTTCGGCGCGCTGGTTGCTGGCCTGCGCGCCGGGCGCGCCTACAATACCTGGCCCGCGATCGACGGCGCGTTCATTCCGTCGGCGGACCGGCTGTGGTTCGAAACGCCGTGGTGGCGCAATCTGTTCGACAATGTGCTGACGGTGCAGTTCGAGCACCGCATGACGGCCTATGCGCTGTTCGCGCTGGCGGCGCTGCATGCGTTCGATGCGGTGCGGTCGCGCGCCGGTGCGGCTGCGGGCGGCGCGCTGTGGCTGTTTGCGGCCGTGAGCCTGCAGGCGGTGCTCGGCATCCTCACGCTGATCAATCAGGTGCCGATTGGGCTGGCGCTCGCACACCAGACGGTCGCGATCGTGGTGCTGACGCTTGCGGTGATGCAGGCGGAGCGGCTGGCCTCGCGGCAATCGGCGGAGGCGCAGCCGCGCGCGGTTCCGCTCGGTCAGGCCGGCTGAACACTTTCAGCCCGGCTAACAATAGCCGTAGATGCCGCAGGCGTAGGGCAGTCGCCAGAAATAATCGACCTGCGGTCCGCCGTAATACGCGCCCTGATAGTCGTAGTCCCAGGGGCGGCCGTAATAACCCGGCAGGGTGCTCGAGCCCGGCAGCAGCGGCGTGCCCGGCAGGTTGCGGATGTAGCTGCCGACGCCATAGGCCGGCGAGATCAGCGCATCCGGATCGGTCTCGACATAGACCTGCGGCGGTGGTGGCGGCGCGACGGCCCGCCGCCTCGGTGTGGCGGCGAGATCGGCTGCACTGACGCTCGAAACCGTCAGCATCGCCGCAAGGGCGGGTACCATCCAGCGCAGCATCGTCGGCTCCGAATCAAAGGGGGCAATCCAGCGACTATGTATGCGGCAGATATGGTTAAGAACTGTTAACTGGCTCCGCATTCCGAGGTCGCGCTTGCGCGCGCCCCGGAAATGACGCTGGATGTTACGCGCTCAGCGCCTGCTCCAAGTCAGCAATCAAGTCTTCCTTGTCCTCGATGCCGACCGAGAGCCGCACCACGTCGGGGCCGGCGCCGGACTTCGTCTTGGCGGCGTCGTCGAGCTGGCTGTGCGTGGTCGAGGCGGGGTGGATGACGAGCGAGCGGGTGTCGCCGACATTCGCAAGGTGCGAGAACAGTTGCAGCTTCGACACCAGGCTGACGCCGGCGTCATAGCCGCCCTTGAGGCTGAAGGTGAACACGGCACCTGCGCCCTTCGGCGCGTATTTGCGTGCGAGCTGGTTGTACTTGTCGTTCGCCAGACCCGCATAGCTCACCGAGGCCACCGCCGGATGGCCGGAGAGGAATTCGGCGATCGCTTTCGCATTGTCGCAGTGCTTCTGCATGCGCAGCGGCAGCGTCTCGATGCCGGTGAGGATCATGAATGCGTTGAAGGGCGACAGCGCCGGTCCAAGGTCGCGCAGGCCAAGTACCCGGCAGGCGATCGCGAAGGCGAAATTGCCAAAGGTCTCCTGCAGGCGGATGCCGTGATATTCGGGCCGCGGCTCCGACAGCATCGGATATTTGCCGCCCGTGGACCAGTCGAAGGTGCCGGCATCGACGATGATGCCGCCGAGCGAATTGCCGTGACCGCCGAGAAACTTCGTCAGCGAGTGCACGACGATGTCGGCGCCGTGGTCGATCGGGCGGATCAGATAGGGCGAGGCCAGCGTGTTGTCGACGATCAGCGGCACGCCCGCCTTGCGCGCCACCGTCGAGATCGCCTCGATATCGGTGATGCTGCCGCCGGGATTGGCGATGGACTCGATGAAGATCGCCTTGGTGCGCGGGGTGACCGCGCGCTCAAAGCTTGCGATGTCGTCGGGATCGGCCCACACCACGTTCCAACCAAAGCTCTTGAACGCATGCGTGAACTGGTTGATCGAGCCGCCATAGAGTTTTCGCGCGGCGATGAATTCGTCGCCGGGCTGGAGCAATTGCTGCAATACCACGACCTGCGCGGCATGGCCCGAAGACACCGCGAGCGCCGCCGTGCCGCCTTCGAGCGCGGCGACGCGCTCCTCGAGCACGGCATTGGTGGGATTGCCGATGCGGGTATAGATGTTGCCGAACGCCTGCAACCCGAACAGCGAGGCGGCGTGGTCGGCGTCGTTGAAGACGAAAGAAGTCGTTTGATAAATCGGGGTCGCGCGCGCACCGGTGGTGGGATCGGGCTGTGCACCGGCATGCACGGCGAGGGTTGAAAATCCCGGAAGGCGATCGCTCATTCGTGGCGTCCTGTTTCTTGTGGTCTGAAATCGCGCGGCATGCTGATCGGCGCCGCGCCTGCCGTCAAGGCAGGGCGTCACATCAGGATGAACTTGCTACGCATTGTCGCGTTCGCGAAATGAATGCTTCGCGCGTGCGTCAGCTTTGCTCGCTCTTGTTTTTGGCGGCACGATCCGATGCGGCGGTGTCGCCGCCGCCGACGCTCATCCGATTGAGGGATAGCCGCATGCCCTGCGTCGGTGCCGGCGGACGCTTGGAGCTCAGCGTACGCGAGTTGACGCCCATCCAGGAGATCTCCGATGACAGGCGGCCATATTCGATCTTGGGGCAGCGGTTCATCACCACCTTGATGCCGGCGGCCTCGGCCTTCTCCGCGGCCGCATCGTCACGCGCCCCGAGCTGCATCCAGATCACCTTCGGCAGCGGATCGAGCGTCAGCGCTTCCTCGACCACGGGCATGATGTGGCTAGAGTTGCGGAAGATGTCGATCATGTCGACGGGGCGGCCGAGATCACGCAGCGAGGCGACGAACGGCTTGCCGAGCAGCTCCTTGCCGACATGGCCGGGATTGACCGGGATCATGTCGTAGCCGCGCTGGGCCAGATATTTGAACGCGAAGTAGCTCGGCCGCACATTGACCGGCGAGGCGCCGACCATCGCGATCGACTTCACGCTATTGAGGATGGCGCGGATGTAATTGTCGGGATAGGCGTCGTGGTTCATATCTCGTCTTTTTCCTTGTCATTGCGAGGAGCGAAGCGACGAAGCAATCCAGTCTAGTTTACTCGGTAGGATTCCTGGATTGCTTCGCGAAGCCTGTAGACCGGGGCGCGCTTCGCGCGGACTCGTTGGCTCGCAATGACGATTTCATTCATCCCGCCATTTCGGCGCGCGCTTCTCGATGAACGCGCCGATACCTTCCTCGGCGTCGCGCGCCATCATGTTCTCGGTCATCACCTGTGCCGCATAGCGATAGGCCTCGGCAAGGCTCATCTCGGCCTGGCGGTAGAACGCCTCCTTGCCGAGCTTGACGGTGTGTGCGGATTTCAGCGCGACCTGCTGCGCCAGCGCGATCGCGGCATCGCGCTCGGTACCCGCAGCGACCACGCGATTGACGAGGCCGATCTCGCGGGCGCGCGCGGCCGGGATCGGCTCGCCCGTCAGCAGCATCTCCATCGCCTGCTTGCGCGGCACGTTGCGCGACAGCGCCACCATCGGCGTCGAGCAGAACAGGCCGATGTCGACGCCGGGCGTGGCGAAGCTGGCCGCTTCGGAGGCGATCGCGAGATCGCAGCTGGCGACGAGCTGGCAGCCGGCCGCGGTTGCGATGCCCTGCACGGCAGCGACCACAGGCTTGGGCAGACGCACCACCGCCTGCATCATCGCGCTACAGGCGTTCATGATCTGCGCAAAATAGGCGCGGCCACGATCCGGATCGGTGCGGCGCGCGGTGAGCTCTTTCATGTCGTGGCCGGCAGAGAATGCGGGGCCATTGGCTGCGATGACGGCCGCACGGATGCGCTTGTCCTCCGCGATTGCGTTGAGGCTCGCATGCAGCTGTCCAATCATCGCCTCCGAGAGGCTGTTGCGCGCAGCGGGGCGGTTCAGCGTGAGCACGGCAACGGTGTCGACGATCTCGCGCAAGAGAATCGGCGGTTCCGGCGAAGGGGGGCGGGCGGGCTGGACGGACATCGGATATTCCAGTTGGATGATGCAGATAACTTAATGTAACAGGCGAAGTGAAGCGAGGGTGGGAACAGCATGGCATCGGCGAAAATGAGCGTGGCGGAGGTCGAACGGTTTCTTCGCGACGAGTTTCCCCAGGCGTTCAGCGGCGACGACATCACGATCGAAAGCGCGGACGGCCAGACCTGCCTCCTGCGCCAGCGCTACAGCGAAAGGATGCTGCGGCCAGGTGGAACCGTGTCGGGCCCGACGCTGATGGCGCTTGCCGATTTCGCCATGTATGTGGTGCTGCTGTCCGCCATCGGCCCGGTCGGGCTCGCGGTCACCACCAATCTCAACATCAACTTCCTTCGCAAAGGCCAGCCGGGGCAGGACGTGCTCGCCGAAGCCCGGCTGCTCAAGCTCGGCAAGCGCCTGGCGGTGGGCGAGGTGAACCTGTTGTCTGGGACCTCACCCGATCCGATTGCGCACGTCACGTCGACCTATTCCATTCCAAATATTTGAGCTTTTCGCGGGTATCAAAATACCATATTTTTAAACTATTGAATCTACTTATCTAATTTCCGTTGCCGGGCATTGACCGTTGCGCGTCGCTTCTCTAGAAAGCCGCGCAGTCCGGTGCGGTGTTCGCGCCGATGTCTCCCTCCACGGAAATTCTGACATGAAAACCTTTTCGGCAAAGCCGGCCGAGGTGACGAAGAAGTGGGTGCTGATCGACGCCAAGGGTCTGGTCGTCGGCCGTCTCGCCACCATCGTCGCCATGCGGCTCCGCGGCAAGCACCTCCCGACCTACACCCCGCACGTTGATTGCGGCGACAACGTCATCATCATCAACGCCCAGCATGCGGTCCTCACCGGCCGCAAGCGTGAGCAGAAGACCTACTACAAGCACACCGGTTATGTCGGCCACGTCAAGGAGCGCACCGCGCGCCAGATCCTCGAGGGCCGTCATCCCGAGCGCGTGCTCGAGAAAGCCGTCGAGCGCATGATCCCGCGTGGTCCGCTCGGTCGCGTCCAGATGGGCAACCTCCGTGTCTATGGCGGGGCCGATCATCCGCACGAGGCGCAGCAGCCCGAAAAGATCGACATCGCCAAGTTGAACCGCAAGAACACGAGGGCCGCATAACATGGCCGAATCCATCCAGTCGCTCGACCAGCTCGCGCAACTCAAGACGGCCGCGCCCGATGCGCCGAAGCACGAGAAGAAGGTCGACAAGCTCAACCGCGCCTATGCCACCGGCAAGCGCAAGGACGCGGTCGCCCGCGTGTGGATCAAGCCGGGTGCTGGCAAGGTCATGGTCAACTCGCGTGAGGTCGAGGTCTATTTCGCTCGTCCCGTGCTGCGCATGATGATCCAGCAGCCCTTCGTTGCGGCCGCGCGTGCCGGCCAGTACGACGTGATCTGCACCGTCGCCGGCGGCGGTCTGTCCGGCCAGGCCGGCGCCGTCCGTCATGGCATCTCCAAGGCGCTCACCTATTTCGAGCCGGAGCTGCGCACCGTGCTCAAGAAGGGCGGCTTCCTCACCCGTGACTCCCGCGTGGTCGAGCGCAAGAAGTACGGCAAGGCCAAGGCCCGCCGGTCCTTCCAGTTCTCCAAGCGTTAATCGCTTCGGTAACATTCGTCGCGAAAGCGGCTTCAATGAGATGCAAAAGGGCGCTGATTTCAGCGCCCTTTTTGTTGTTCGTTTGTACGCAAATTCATGGAGTCTTTCGCGAAAACTTGGCCCTGGATGAAAACCTGAATGGAACTCGCGGGACATAGCGTCGCATCTGGAAGGGCGCGCAAGTCGGCTGGGCCGATCGCGCAACTGCTATGTTTTGAAGGGGGCCGACATGATGTCGCTCGATAGCATCACGCTCTATTTGGTCGCCACCATGGTTGCCGCACTGCTCGGCGCGATGATGGTGTTTTTCGGCAAGCAGGAGAACAGCCCCGCGCTGAAATGGTGGGGCACGGCATATCTGCTCGGTGCGGCCTCGGTGGCGCTGTGGACGGCGGCTGGCGACAAGGTCGGTCCGCAAGTCTATCTCGCGTTAAATGCGGTCGGCTTTGTCGCCTGCGGCATGGTGTGGAACGCTGCGCGCGTTTTCCATGGCCGCAAGCCGAACTGGCCGGGCCTGCTGCTCGGCGCGCTGGCCTGGGTCGCGGCGGTCACGCTGCTCGATCCCGCCGCGTCCACGCTGCGCATGGTGATCGGCGCCGGCATCGTCTCGGTCTATGCTGCGCTGACCGCAAGCGAGCTCTGGGTCGAGCGGCGCAAGAGCCTGCAACGGCGTTGGCCGGCCTTCGTGGTGCCGGTGGTGCATGGCTGCGTGCTGATGCTGCCGATCCTGATCGGCGGCTTCCTGCGCCCGCACGATGCGAGCTTCTCGGCCAGCATCTGGGTCACCGTGTTCGCGGTCGAGCTCGTGCTCTATGCCGTCGGCACCGTGTTCGTGATCTTCATGCTGGTGTCGGAGCGCACGGTCACTGCGCACAGGACCGCAGCCTCCACCGATCCCCTGACCGGCATGCTCAACCGCCGCGGCTTCTCCGAGGCGTGCGGGCGGGTGATCGAACGTGAGGCCAAGGGCGGACGCCCGGTGACCGTGATGATCTTCGACATCGACCACTTCAAGTCGATCAATGACCGCTTCGGCCATCCCGCCGGCGACGAGATGCTGAAACTGTTCTCGACCGTCGTCATCAGCAATCTGCGCATCTCGGATCTCTCGGGCCGCATCGGCGGCGAGGAGTTCGCCGCGCTATTGCCGTGCTCGCTGGAGGAGGGCGTGCTGGTCGCCGAGCGCGTGCGCGAGGCGTTCGAGTCCTCCGGCGTCGTGGTCGAGGAGGGGCCGGTCGACACCACCGTCAGCATCGGCGTTGCCGGCGGTCCGGCCGGCACCGAGCTCGAAGTGCTGCTGGCGGCCGCCGACACGGCGCTCTATCAGGCCAAGCGCGGCGGCCGTAACCGCGTCGAGGCTGCGGAGGAGCTGCCGCTGTCGCTGGAGAACTGGCGGCGCCAGAGCGCAGCGCGCGTCGGTGTGCCGCGGACGCAGCCGGCCACGGCCTGAAGCGCGGGAGGTTCTGCGGTAATCCTCTGTTTACCATTCGATCCCTACCATTGCGGTCATGGAATCGATCCGTCGACAGAATCCGCAGGCCGCCCTGATGTCACTCGAAGCCGCTGCGGCCTCGGCACGTGGCGGTTTCGCCTGTCTGTTCTCCACCGCCGACGAATACGAGACCGCCGTCATCAGCGAGCGCCGCGCGCAGGGGCGCTATACCCAGAGCCGCAACTACTGGCCGCTCGCGCTGTTCGCCGGTTGCGCGCTCATCGTGACAGGCACCGTCCTCCTGTTCGCCTGAGAGCGCTGCATTTTCCGGTCAGGAGGGCGCCGTTTCGGCGCCTTTTTCTTTGTCGCCGGCTGCGGTAGACAGGCCCATCAAACAAGAAGGGTGGAAACCGATGGTCACCGAGATCGCGCAAATCGACGTCAAGCCGGGCAGCGAGAAGGATTTCGAGGCTGCAGTCGCCAAGGCCAAGGCCGCGTTCGGCCGCGCCAAGGGCTTTCACGGCTTCGAGCTGCACAAGTCGATCGAGAAGCCGCAGCGCTACCGGCTGATGGTGAAGTGGGCGACGCTGGAAAATCACACCGTCGATTTCCGCGGCTCGGAGAATTTCACCGAATGGCGCGGCCTGGTCGGGCAGTACTTTGTTGCGCCCCCGGAGGTCGAGCACACCGAGACCGTGCTGACGACCTGAGCGGCCTCACGCCGCTTCGGCGTGGGCGGACGCCGTGGTCTCATAGGTCTTGAAGTGATCGATCATCACCTTGGCGATGGCGACCAGCGGTAGCGCCAGCGCGAGGCCCCAGATTCCGAAGACCACGCCGAGCAGGATCTGGAACGCGAACAGCGTGGCCGGCGGAATGTCCAGCGCCTGGCGCTGGAGGATCGGCGTCAGCACATAGCTCTCCATCGCGTGCACGCCGAGGAACAGCAGCAGCGCCGATAGCGCCGGGATCCAGCCCGAGGCGAGACTCGCCAGCACGACGACGACGCCGGCAATGATGGCGCCAACCGTCGGGATGAAGGCGAGCAGGCCGGCCTGAATGCCGAGGATGAACGAGCCGGGGATGCCAATGATGGCGAGCCCGATCCAGGTGACGACGCCGACTGCGATCATGACGATGATCTGCGCGATCAGCCAGCGCTCCAGCGTCTCGCTGATGCGGTCGACGATGAGGGCGGCACGAGCGCGATGCCTGGCCGGCGCGAGGAACAGCAGGCCATCGTGATAGAGGCTGGGCTGGGCGGCGAAGGCCAGCCCCAGGAACAGCACGATGAAGATGTTGCCGACGGCACTGATGGTGCCGAGCAGCAGCTTGAAGGTCTGGCTCACGATCGCCCCGCCGCTGGAGGCGAGGGCGCCTGCGCCCGGCAACTGGCCGTGCGGGGCCGCGCTTGGGGCAGGCGGCGCCTCCGACGCCGCGTTGGCGGCGGTGGACGTCGCATTGCCGATGTCGAAGAAGCTGGTGTCGATGCCGTGGTTCTCGAGGAAGGACCGGACATGCGTGATCTGCGACTTGATGGTGTTGCTGAGGGCCGAGGCCTGTTCGGCGATGGTCGCGCCGCCGAGATAGGCAACCCCGGCGAGCATCACGGCAAGCGCCACGCAGACGATCGCGAGCCGGGCCGGATGTGGCCAATGAACACGCCGGCCGAGCGCGTTGGTCAGCGCGTTGAGGCCGACGCCAAGCAGCATGCCGGTGAAGATCAGAAGCAGCGTCGCGGCAAAATACCAGGTGAAGATGAGCGACGCGGTGAACAGCACGACGCCGATGCCGCCGACCGTAATCGCCCAGGCCAGATCGCTTCGGGTCCGGGAACGCTCGTCTGCGGGCATGGTCACATCGTTTCCTTGTCAGAAGGCAGCACGCACCTTTCGCGAAATCCGGCCGGGGATCAAGCCGGCGCCGATGCCGGTTGGACGCTGGCCGGAGCGGGGATGGTGGTCGCGATGTCCCGCGATGACGCGCCCAGCCCGGCGGCAGGGGTGTCCAAGGCCTCGATTGCCGTCGGGCGGGACATTTACGCGAAAATAGCATTGCCGTCCCGCAGTCTCCTCGGTTGAATTTGTTCCATCCGATGGGCATGTTTAGAGAATCTTCTTCGGCGGGGAGGTCGGAACGGGAGATGAGAAAGCCGGTCGTCGGCGTGATCGGGAATGCCCATCGCGTCGAGAATCGATTTCAGGTCCAGATGGTCGGTGAGCGCAATTTGCGCGCGATTGCCGAGGTCTCCGGCGGCTTGCCGCTGATGTTTGCGGGCTCGCCGGACATCACCGATATCAGTGCGCTGCTCGATACCGTGGACGGCGTCATCCTCACCGGCGCCCGCGCCAACGTCCACCCAACGCGCTTCAACGTCGACCCCTGCGAGAAGCACGAGCCCTACGACATTCACCGCGACGAGGTGGCGCTGGCGCTCTCGCTCGCCTGCGTCGCCCGCGGCATCCCGCTGTTCGGCATCTGCCGGGGCCTGCAGGAGATGAACGTCGCCTTCGGCGGCTCGCTGCATCCTGAGATCCGCGAGCTGCCCGGCCGCATGAACCACCGCATGCCGCGGCTGGAGAACGGCGAGATCCATCCCGATCCGACCGTGGTGTTCGCAGACCGCCACGAGGTCGACCTCACGCCGGGCGGTGCCTTTGCCAAAATCCTCGGCTGCGAGAAGATCCGTGTCAATTCGCTGCACGGCCAGGGCATTTTGGAGCCGGGCAAGCGCGTCATGATCGAAGGCGTTGCCGAAGACGGTACCATCGAGGCGATCCGCATCGCTGAGGCTCCGACCTTTGCGCTCGGCGTGCAATGGCATGCCGAATACGACCCGCAGCGCAATCCGATCAACCGGAAGATATTCGAGGCGTTCGGCGAGGCGCTCGTCGAACGGCAGCGCGCGACGGCTTAGCGCTCCTCGATAGACGAGGGGAGTCGGAGCGAGTCTGCTTCCGCGTCGTCATCACCCGTGCGTGAAGTCACCGGGTTTCAACCCGAGTGCTTTGACGGCTGCTTCGGGAAGCGCTCCGAACGCTTCGACCCGTTCATTCGGAGCCATCATGGTAGCGATGATTGCTGCGGCTCTTGCCGGATCTCCTTCGGCGACAAAGAAAACCGAGCGAACGGGCGCGCCGCCGCCTAACGGCTCAGTTGTAACCAGGACAACCTGACCATTTGCCATGCTCTCCTATACCCCCGTTGCCGCGTCCTTTCCACGATCGTGTCGATCGATCGTCACCAAAGCGGCGGTGCAGCAACGATCAGGCGCACCAGAGCTAATCCTCCTGGGCTATTGCGCTGTCTTGGCACAAACGCCAACTAAATGAGTTGTAGATGGCACAATCGCTCCGGGAGTGAGGGCGTGGCCAGCCGAAGGGTAAACCAGGATCTCCCCGTCATCGCGCGCTTCGAGGTGCGTCACCGCAATTACCTCGCGCCAGATGGTTCGATCCAGCGACCGCTTCCTTCTTTCGCCTCCGATTCCAAGCTGCTGATTGAGCTTTACCGGTCGATGGTGCTGCTGCGCCTGTTTGACCGGAAGGCTGTTGCGTTGCAGCGCACGGGCCGGCTTGGGACTTATGCCGTTTCGCTCGGCCAGGAGGCTGTGTCGGTCGGGATCGCAAGCGCGATGCGTGAGGAGGACGTTCTGTTGCCCTCCTATCGCGACAACGGTGCGCTGCTCTGGCGTGGCGTCAAGCTGGAGGAGATCCTCCTGTTTTGGGGCGGCGACGAACGCGGCAACCAGTTCTCTGGACCTGTCCATGACTTCCCGTTCTGTGTTCCCGTCGGATCCCAGGCGCCACATGCCGCTGGTGTCGCCTACGCCCTCAAGCTGCGCAAGGAACCGCGCGTCGCCGTGTGCCTGTTCGGCGATGGGGCCACCTCGAAAGGCGACGTTTACGAGGCGATGAATTTTGCCGGCGTGCACAAACTGCCGCTCGTCTTCGTCGTCGCAAACAATCAATGGGCCATATCGGTACCGTTGCGACTGCAGACCGCTTGCGAAACGCTGGCACAGAAGGCAATCGCCGCAGGCTTCATCGGTGAGCAGGTCGACGGCAGTGACGTGGTGGCGATGCGGGCCGCTGCTGAGGAGGCCGTTGCCGCTGCGCGAGATGGCAACGGACCCCGGTTCATCGAGGCGGTCACGTACCGGCTCGGCGACCACACGACATCCGATGACGCGGCGCGCTATCGCCCGGCCGAGGAGGTCCAGGCGCATTGGAAGGAAGAGCCGATTGCGCGGCTGAGGACCTATCTCGTCGCCCAGAAAATGTGGAGCAAGGCGGACGAGGAGCGGCTCGCCGCCGAATGCCATGCGCGCGTCGAGGCGGCGGCCGAACGCTACCTGGCGACAGTGCCGCGCCGTCCCGAAACCATATTCGATCATCTCTTTGCTGATCTGCCTGAGGCCTATGCCGCGCAACGCCGCGAACTTGCGGGAGAGCACGATGCCTGAGGTAACGTTGGTCGAAGCCATCAACCTGGCTCTCGCTCGGGCGATGGAGGTTGATCCTGACGTGGTCGTGCTTGGCGAGGACGTTGGCGCCAACGGCGGCGTCTTCCGCGCAACCGCAGGCTTGCAGAAGCGCTTTGGGGCGGAGCGGGTCCTCGATACGCCGCTTGCCGAACTCCTGATCTCTGGGCTCTGCGTCGGCATGGCCGCGCAGGGACTGAAACCGGTCGGCGAGATCCAGTTCATGGGGTTCATCTATCCCTGCCTGGATCAGCTCGTGAACCATGCGTCCCGATTGCGCAATCGGACCCAGGGACGGCTCACCTGTCCCATGGTTCTGCGCACGCCGCACGGCGCCGGCATCCGCGCGCCCGAGCATCATTCCGAAAGCACCGAGGCAATGCTCGCCCATATTCCCGGTTTGCGCGTCGTCATGCCTTCCTCGCCCGAACGTGCCTATGGATTGTTGCTCGCCGCCATCCGCGATCCCGATCCCGTTGTGTTTCTGGAGCCGACGCGCCTGTACCGTGCGGCCAAAGGCGAGGTGGAGGACAATGGCGAAGCCTTGCCGCTGGATGCCGCTTTTGTCCTGAGGGAAGGTCGCGATCTCACGCTGATTAGCTGGGGAGCCATGTTGAAGGAAACCATGGCTGCGGCAGAGGCGCTGTCGGCCGAAGGCATCGCGGCGGACGTCATCGATCTCGCCACGCTCAAGCCCTACGACGAAGACACCGTGCTCGGTTCGGTCGCCAAGACCGGCCGTTGTGTCATCGTGCACGAGGCAGCACGGACCGGCGGATTTGGCGCCGAGATAGCCGCGACAATTGCCGAGCGCCGCCTGTCCTCGCTGCTTGCGCCTGTGACCCGCGTCACAGGCTACGACACGGTCGTTCCAATGGCGCGCCTGGAGCAATACTACATGCCTTCGGTCGAACGCATCATGACTGCCGCCCGCAAGGTCTGCCAGTTCAGCTAGATGTCGACGGACCGGATTTTATCGGACTTGGGCCCATGCGCCAGTTCACGTTGCCGGATCTCGGAGAAGGCCTCGAGGAGGCGGAGATCGTGAGCTGGTACGTTGGCGAGGGCGATCACGTCGTCACCGATCAACCGCTCGTTTCCGTCGAGACAGACAAGGCGGTGGTTGAGATACCGTCTCCGTCGAGCGGGCGCATCGCGCGCGTGTTTGGCGCCAAGGGCGATATCGTCAAGGTCGGCGCGCCGCTCGTCGAATTTGCCGAGGGCGCCGAACAGGACACCGGCACCATTGTTGGCGAGCTAGGTAGCGGCGAAAACGTGCCCTCTGCAGGAATGCCTTCCGGGCCCTCGACCGCACCGCAGGTGTTTCCGGCTGTCCGTGCACTCGCGCGCAAGCTCGACGTCGATCTTGAGAGCGTGGTGCCCACGGGACCTGGCGGCACCGTCACACGGGCCGATGTCGAGCGGGCTGCAAAGGTTGTGTCCGAAGGCGGCTGCGCCGAGCCCCTGCGAGGCACGCGGCGTGCCATGGCCCAGCGCATGGCAACAGCCCATGCGCAAGTTGTTCCCGCCTCGGTGACCGATGAAGCCGACATCGACGATTGGCCGACGGGCGAGGACGTGACGATCCGTCTGGTGCGGGCCATTGCTGCCGCCTGCACGGCAGAGCCCGCGCTCAATGCCTGGTACAATCCCGGCGCAGGAGAACGGCGCCTCATGGCGCGTGTCGATCTCGGCATTGCCGTGGATACCGAGGGCGGCCTGATTGTTCCTGTGTTGCGCAACGTCGCAGGGCGCAGCGTATCGGAATTGCGGATGGGACTTGACCGGTTGCGGGCTGATGCCATCGCGCGCTCGATACCGCCTGAAGAGCTGCGTGGCGCGACGATTACCTTATCGAACTTTGGAATGATCGGCGGCCGGTTCGCAAATCTGATCGTCGTGCCGCCCCAGACGGCCATCATTGGAGCCGGACGGATTTTTCCGGGCGTCGTCCCGCATCGGGGACAGCCTGCCGTAAGACGGATGCTGCCGCTGTCGCTCACCTTTGACCATCGCGTCGTGACGGGCGGTGAAGCCGCCCGCTTCATGGTCGCACTCAAGTCCGATCTTGAGCAGATGTCGTGAACGCTGTCTGCAACGCGCTCGCACCAAAGTCCTTCGGTCGCCTCAATCCATCGCATCGCACAACGACACCGATGATTCCCTTTATGCCTTATCCGGGCATTGAGGTTCCGGAACGGAGCGCCATATCTTCGGCAAGGGAGCCCTTGCCGTGCAGACCATGAAGGCGGCCCTCGTTGCGGCGATTGGCGTCGTGGCTTTGATCTTCTGCCTCCTTCCCAGCTCAGCGGAGGAGAGCGGTGGCCGTCTTGCACTGACTGTCACGATCGACGGAGCCATTGGCCCTGCGTCGGCCAGCTACGTGAAGGAAGCATTGGCCAAGGCGAGCGAGCGGCGCGCCGAGGTCGTGCTTCTGAGAATGAACACTCCCGGCGGTCTCAATTCCAGCATGCGCGAGATCATCGCGGATGTGCTCGCCTCGCCCGTCCCCGTCATCGGCTACGTCGCTCCCTCCGGCGCCCACGCGGCGAGCGCGGGGACCTATATCCTTTATGCGACCCACATCGCGGTGATGGCGCCGGGCACCAATATTGGTGCTGCGACCCCGGTGCAGATTGGCGGACCGCTCCCGGGGCTGCCGAGCGGAGAACCGGAGAAGGGCGCCAAGGACAAGAAGGACGGTGATCAGAAGAGCGAGCCCAAGGATGCGATGACGGCCAAGGCGACCAACGATGCGGTTGCCTTTATCCGCAGCCTTGCAGAGCTGCGCAACCGGAATGCGGAGTGGGCGGAGAAGGCGGTCCGTGAGGCTGCGACCCTCTCTGCCAACGGTGCGCTGGAGGCCCATGCCATCGATCTCGTCGCGCGCGATCAGGCAGACTTGCTGAGGCAGCTGGATGGGCGTGTGGTCGAGGTTGCAGGCGGCAAGACGCAGCGCCTCGCGACGAAGGATGTTGTCGTTGAAGCCATCGACCCCGGATGGATATCCCGCTTCCTGGCGGTCATCACCGATCCGAACGTGGCGTTCATTCTCCTGATGGTCGGCATTTACGGCCTGATCTTCGAGTTCATGTCGCCCGGTGCAGTCGCCCCGGGAGTCGTCGGCGCGATCTGCCTGCTGATAGGCCTCTATGCACTCAATCTGCTGCCGATCAACTATGCCGGCCTCGCGCTGATGTTGATCGGTATCGTGCTTCTCACCATCGAAGCCTTCAATCCGACCGTGGTGATCGGTCTCGGAGGGATCGTCGCTTTCGTGCTGGGAGCACTGATGCTTTTCAGGGTTGAGGCGCCCGGCTACCAGCTATCGTGGTGGGTGATCGGCATAACTGCGGCTGTGTTCATCGGCTTTGCTCTCGTCGTGCTTGGTTCGCTTCGGCGCATCGGCAGGGCTCCTGAACGGGTCGGCGCGCAGGCCATGCGAGGCTTGCCCGCCAAGGTGCTCGACTGGAACGGGAACGAAGGTCACGTCTTTACCCACGGTGAGCGCTGGCAGGCGCGGGGCGCCGAAACGTTCAAGCCCGGAGAGACGGTCGAAGTCGCGAGCGTCGTCGAGCTGACGCTGCTGATACGGCGTGCGCCGGCCCGCACCGGCGAGGGAGGTACATCATGATGCTGGAATATCTGACCTATGCGGCGCTTGCGCTGCTTGTCATCATATTTCTATCCCAAGCCATTCGAATCTTGCGCGAATACGAGCGTGGCGTCGTCTTTACACTCGGCCGCTTCACTGGCGTGAAGGGCCCCGGCCTCATCCTTCTCATTCCGGTCGTGCAGCAACTCGTAAAGGTCGATCTACGTGTGATGGTGCAGGTCGTGCCGCCCCAGGACGTGATTTCGCGGGACAACGTGTCGGTCAAGGTCAACGCCGTTCTGTACTTCCGCATCGTCGATCCCGAGCGGGCCATCATCAAGGTCGGCGATTACATGGCCGCGACCAGCCAGCTCGCCCAGACCACGTTGCGCTCGGTGCTGGGCAAGCACGAGCTCGACGAGATGCTTGCCGAACGCGACAGGCTGAACGCCGACATCCAGGAGATCCTCGACAAGCAGACTGACATCTGGGGCATCAAGGTCACCGGCATAGAGATCAAGGACGTCGATATCAACGAAACCATGGTGCGCGCGATTGCCAAACAGGCCGAGGCAGAGCGATTGCGGCGGGCCAAGGTGATCAATGCGATGGGCGAGCAGCAGGCTGCCGAAAAGCTCGTCGAAGCCGGCCGGATTCTCGCGCAGGAGCCGCAGGCGATGCAGCTGCGTTACTTCGCGGCTCTGCACGACATCGCCGGCGAGCGGTCGTCGACAGTCGTCTTTCCGCTACCGACGGGCTTGCTCGACCATTTCATGCCGCGGCGTGACAATCCGCAGGCAGGATGACCCATCTTCGGCCCCAATGGGCGCGTCGAATATCGATCCCAACTTAAACGGGAGGAAAATTCGATGACGAAGCATGCCGTCAGACCAGCCAGCCGCCGCCAAAGCCGCAGATTGATGCTCTCGGTCCCGCTGGTCGCCTTCGCACTCGGGTCATGGGGAATCGGTGTGGCGGCGCGGGCCGCGGAGCCGGCGACGACCGGCGGCTTGCCGCACATTCTCGTGCTCGCGACGGGAGGAACGATCGCAGGTCAGGCCGACCCCCGAGCGACGGGGGCGTACAAGTCCGGCCAGATCACGGGCGACCAACTGGTTCAGTCCGTCCCGGGTCTGGACAAGCTGGCGACGCTGAACGCCGAACAGGTTTCGTCGATCGGATCCCAGGACATGAACGACAAGGTCTGGTTTGCGCTGGCCCGTCGCATCCAGGACGCCTTCGACAAGAATGAAGCCGATGGAGTCGTGATTACCCACGGCACGGACACGCTCGAAGAGACCGCGTTTTTTCTGGATAACGTTGTTCGCGGCGACAAGCCGGTGGTCATCGTCGGCTCGATGCGTCCGGCCACGGCAGTCAGCGCGGATGGTCCCGGCAATCTCTACGAAGCGGTTCAGGTGGCGGCAGATCCCCGCGCCCGCGGGCGCGGGGTCATGGCCGTGTTGAACGACAAGATTCAGGGCGCTCGCTCGGTCACCAAGACCAACACGACGAGCATCGAGACGTTCAATTCACCCAATGACGGGCCGATCGGCTATGTCGACACGGCCGGCGGCATTCGTTTCATGGCGCAGGCTCCCGGCTTCAAGCGCACGGCCTATCAGCTCCCGGCAGGCGAGCAATTGCCCCGCGTCGAGATCGTGTACTCACATGCCAACATGGACGCCGTTCCGATCGAGGACGCCATCTCTCACGGCGCAAAAGGCATCGTGCTGGCCGGTGTCGGCGATGGCAACAGCTCGAAGCAGGCGCTCGATGCGCTCGAACAGGCGGCGAAGAAGGGGATCGTGGTCGTCCGTTCCACCCGGGTCCGATCCGGCTTCGTCACCCGAAATGTCGAGGTTGACGACGACAAGAATGGCTTCGTCGTGTCCGAGGACCTCAACCCCCAGAAGGCGCGCGTTCTTACCCAACTGCTGATCGCCGGTGGCGTGACCGCTCCGGCCGAGCTGCAGCGAGCCTTCGCGGCGACTTGGTAGGCGAGCTGTCGCGCGGACCCAGTGCGTAGGATGGGTAGAGCGCAGCGAAACCCATCGTCCTTCCAGGGTGAGATGATGGGTTTCGCAAGGGCTCTACCCATCCTACGGCTCTCAAAACGAAAAGGCGCCCCTCGCGGGGCGCCTTTTGCTTCCGGTATCCTATGCGAGCCGATCAGCCCGAATAGTACATGTCGAACTCGACGGGGTGAGGGGTCATTTCGAAGCGCTCGACTTCGGTCATCTTCAGCTCGATGTAGCTGTCGATGAAGTCGTCGTCGAACACGCCGCCGGCCTTCAGGAAGGCGCGGTCCTTGTCGAGGTTTTCCAGCGCCTCGCGCAGCGAGCCGCACACGGTCGGGATCTGCTTCAGCTCTTCCTTCGGCAGATCGTAGAGGTCCTTGTCCATCGCCGGACCCGGATCGATCTTGTTCTTGATACCGTCGAGGCCGGCCATCAGCATCGCGGCGAAGCCGAGATAGGGATTGGCGAGCGGATCGGGGAAGCGCACCTCGACGCGCTTGGCCTTCGGCGAAGCGGTGTAGGGGATGCGGCACGAGGCCGAGCGGTTGCGCGCGGAGTAGGCGAGCAGCACCGGAGCCTCATAGCCCGGCACCAGACGTTTGTAGGAGTTGGTCGTCGGGTTGGTGAAGGCGTTGATCGCCTTGGCATGCTTGATGATGCCGCCGATGTAGTTGAGGCAGGTTTCCGACAGGTCGGCATACTTGTTGCCGGCGAACACCGGCTTGCCGTCCTTCCAGATCGACTGATGGACGTGCATGCCCGAGCCGTTGTCGCCATAGACCGGCTTCGGCATGAAGGTGGCGGTCTTGCCGTAGATGTGGGCGACCTGGTGGATGCAGTACTTGTAGATCTGCAGGTGGTCGGCCATCAGCGTCAGGGTGTCGAACTTCATGCCGAGCTCGTGCTGGGCGGAAGCGACCTCGTGGTGATGCTTCTCGACCTTGACGCCCATCTTGGCCATGGCGCCGAGCATTTCGGAGCGCATGTCCTGCACGGAGTCCTGCGGCGGCACCGGGAAGTAGCCGCCCTTGGTGCGGACGCGGTGGCCGAGATTGCCGCCTTCATATTCGGTGTCGGAGTTGGTCGGCAGTTCGGAGGAGTCGAGACGGAAACCGGTGTTGTAGGGGCTGGAGGAGAAGCGCACGTCGTCGAACACGAAGAACTCGGCTTCGGGACCGACGAACACGGTGTCGCCCACGCCCATCGACTTCACCATCGCCTCGGCCTTCTTGGCGATGCCGCGGGGGTCGCGGTTGTAGGGCTCGCCGGTGGTCGGCTCGAGCACGTCGCAGGTGATGACCATGGTGGTTTCGGCGAAGAACGGGTCGATCGTCGCGGTCACGGGATCGGGCATCAGGCACATGTCGGACTCGTTGATCGCCTTCCAGCCGGCGATCGAGGAGCCGTCGAACATCGTCCCTTCGGCGAAAATGTCTTCATCGATCATGCTGACGTCGAACGTCACATGCTGCCACTTGCCGCGCGGATCGGTGAAGCGCAGGTCGACGTATTTGACGTCGTTGTCCTTGATCGATTTCAGGACGTCTTTGGCGGTCTTCATGCATACCCCTTTTGGCTCTGCGGGTCGGTTTCCAGACTACGAGCGACCGTGTCCGCGCTCTTTGACCTGCGCGATTGCACAAACGAAATCGGGCCGCCGAAGCAGCCTTATTTCTTGTTGGAACGTCGCAGAATGCGGGATAGCACCCGCCTCAAATAGCGTCCAGCCCGGATTCGCCGGTTCGAATGCGGATCGCCTCTTCGATATTGGAGACGAAGATCTTGCCGTCGCCGATGCGCCCGGTTTGGGCGGCGCGGCGGATCGCGTCGATCGCGCGCTCGACCAGGTCGTCGCCGATCACGATCTCGATCTTCACCTTGGGCAGGAAGTCGACGATGTATTCTGCGCCGCGGTAAAGCTCGGCATGACCCTTTTGACGTCCAAAGCCCTTGGCCTCGGTGACGGTGATGCCCTGAAGGCCGACTTCCTGGAGCGCTTCCTTCACCTCGTCGAGCTTGAACGGCTTGATGATGGCTTCGATTTTCTTCACTGCGCGCCTCCCGGCCTTTCGATCAATTAGCAACGTCTTCGTCAGGATGCGCTTTTCTCACGCATGGACTGTCTTCGCTGTCCCGGGTCGCCTGACTAGCCCGACAAGCGGCCGGCCACACCTTAGATTATATTCCAGGAAGCAGGACAGGCCGAAGCGGCTTCCTCGGAAGCAGGGTCTATGCCAAGTTGCAGATCCCCTGATTATTGGAGCGTTATCAGCCTTTTAACGAGCATCTCTGATAGGTGGTGCCGACCGGCTCAAAATAGCGAAGACTACGAAATAGGCAAACGGTTCAAAGTCTGTGCAGATGCCCGTTTCAGGTTTCGCTTCGGCACGGAAAATGCCTGTTGAAGAGGCGTTTGTACCAGGGAAGTGGCATGGAAGTTCTGACCAACGCTGAAATGCAGCGGGCCGACCAGCTCAGCATCGCGGCCGGCACTCCCGGCTTCAAGCTGATGCTGAGCGCAGGCCAGGCGGTCGCCGAGGCGGCTCAGGCGCTGGTTGAGGAGGGGCCGATCCTGGTCGTCGCCGGGCCCGGCAACAATGGCGGCGACGGTTTTGTCGCGGCCGCCGAGCTCGCCGCCCAGGGCCGCGAGGTTTCGGTGATCCTGATGTGCGAGCGCGATCAGCTCCAGGGCGATGCCGCCTCCGCCGCTCGCGGCTGGAAGCATCCGGTGCTTCCGTTCAATCCGCAGGCGATCGGCAGGCCGGCGTTGATCATCGATGCGCTGTTCGGTGCGGGGTTAAGCCGCACCATAGATGGCGAGGCGCACGAGATGATCGCGGCGATCAACGCCAATGGTGCGCCGGTGCTGGCGGTCGATCTGCCGAGCGGCATCAACGGCACCAGTGCGGGCGTGATGGGCGTTGCCGTGAACGCCACCGAGACCGTCACCTTTTTCCGCAAGAAGCCGGCGCATCTGCTCTTGCCGGGCCGCGTGCATTGCGGCCACGTGCGCGTGGTCGACATCGGCATCGACGCGCAGGTGCTCGACGAGATCCGGCCGCAGATATTCGAGAACGATCCGGATTTTTGGGGGGCGGCCTTTCCGGTGCCGCGCATCGACGGCCACAAATACGCGCGAGGGCACGTGCTGGCGGTGTCGGGTGACGCGGCCGCCACCGGTGCGGCGCGGCTCGCCGCGCGCGGGGCGCTGCGCGCCGGCGCAGGGCTCGTCACGCTGGCCACCCCGCGCGATGCGCTCGCGATCAATGCCGCCGCGCTCACCGCGGTGATGGTCCGCCCCGTCGACACCGCGGTCGAATTCGCCGAGCTGCTCGGCGACAAGCGCTACAACACCTGCATGATCGGCCCCGGCGCGGGCATCGGCGAGCGCACCTGCGACTTCGTCCACTCTGCGCTCTCGGCGCAGCGGCATCTGGTGCTGGACGCCGATGCGCTGACGAGCTTTGCCACAAACCCCGAGCGGTTGTTTGAATCGATCAAGTCCTCGCGGGACACGGCGGTGGTGCTGACGCCCCACGAGGGCGAGTTTCCGCGCCTGTTCTCCGACCTCAGCAACAAGCGTCCGGGCCGTTCAAAACTCGAGCGCGTGCGCGCCGCCGCCGAGCGCTCCGGGGCGGTCGTGCTGCTGAAGGGGCCGGACACCACGATCGCCGCGCCCGACGGCCGCGCCACCATCGCTGCCAACGCGCCGCCATGGCTCGCCACTGCGGGGGCCGGCGATGTGCTCTCCGGTATTATTGCCGGGCTCCTTGCCCAGGGCGTGCCCGCGTTCGAAGCCGCCAGCATGGGCGTGTGGATGCATGGCGAGGCGGCCGGCGAAGCCGGCCCCGGGCTGATCGCGGAAGACCTGACCGAGACGCTGCCGGCCGTGCACCGGCGGATCTATAACGCGCTGGGGGTGGAGTACTGAGCCTTCACTCCACCGCGTACCAGCGAACCAGGCGCGGCGCGGCCCAGTCGGTGGCGATGGACGCGATCAACCAGCGGCCGGGCGCGCTGGTTGCGAACGCGATGCGCTGGGTCTGGCCGGGTTCGATCGCGAGCGTATCGAGCCAGTAGGGCTTCCAGCCGTCGTCGAGGCGATCGAGCAGGCGGAAGTGGTGGCCGTGCAGGTGGAAGACGGTGGCAACGGCGGTTGGGTTCTTCAAGGCCAGCACGACGGTGCGGCCGGCCTTGGCACGGAAGGCGGGGGCGGATGAGGCGGCGAAGCTCGACGGACGACTCCAGCCGGCTTCTGCCGCGCTGAGCGCGACATCGAACCGCAGCGCGCCCTTGAGGTCGAGATTGGCGGGAAGGCCGTTGGAGGGCAGCGGGGCCGGGGGTGCCAAGCGGCTCGCGCGGAGCGGCGGTTCGGCCGAGGTCAGGACGCGGGCGACCGGACGGGCCTCCTTGCCGTCGTGCAGCAGGATCGGCGTGGCAGAGCCGGGCGCCGCGGTGCCGTCGAGGAAGACATCGGCCCGGCTGCCCGGTGCGAGCACCAAGGCGCCGTTGCGGGCCGTGAAGGGTTCGGCCGGCTGGCCGTCCAGGGCCATGACCAGAACTTCAACGCGATCGAATTTGACCGCAATGACAGCGCGTTGGCAGCCATTGATCACGCGCAGCCTCAGCCGCTCGTTCGCACGGAGGGTGAAGTCCGGTGCGATCTTGCCATTGACGGTGAAGATCGGCGCGATCTCGCCGCCGGTAGCCCCGGGGACGATCGCGGCGCCGTCTGCGGCGAGCCGCCAATCTTCGACCAGAAACGGCTCGTCACGGTCGGCCACAGGCGGCTCGGCCTCCTGAACAATGATGGGAAGCGGCCGGACCGGCTGCTTCATGCCATCGTCGAGCAGGCGAAGGTCCGCCATCAGGGTCCCGGCGTGAGGCATTGAAAAAATTGAGGTTTCCGTCCCCCCTGAAGTGACGGCCGAGCGGCCGAGCAGCGGTTCGGCTGCACTCTGCCCATCCAGCCCGTACCAGGCCGGGGCAACCGGGACGGGCAGGTCGTTCCGGAATGTCACCTCGCAGCGGTCGCCGCGCTTGAGACGGACGTCGCCGGCAGGATTTAGCGCCGCCAGCTCCCAGACCGGTGTAGCGGGCTGTCCGGGCTGCAACGCCAGCGTCGCGGGGCGTGCCTGGAGGGTGAGGCTGGCCGTCGCCGGCGATGCCGCGCTGCCCGGCGCCAGGCCCGCGGCCGAGGCCCCGAGGCCGGCCAACACCGCACGTCGCGTCGGGTGTATAATCCGCGTTGTCATGGGCCGATGCGGACCATGCCGCGCTGGATAAGTCCAGCCGCCGTGCCTACTTAAAGCGTGCCTCCGCACGGCCATTTTTTTGCTGCGAACAGTCGGGCACATGCTATAAGCCCGGCCGCCCGCGGCATCGCGGCCGGTCTTGATGCAAATTCACGCGGGCGTGGCGGAACTGGTAGACGCGCTGGATTTAGGTTCCAGTGACGAAAGTTGTGGGGGTTCGAGTCCCTCCGCCCGCACCAAGCGCTCTATCCAAGCGTTTGCACGGATTACTGATGGAGCTGTCTCCTCGCGGCGTTTGCCCCCGAGGAGCCGGGTCCGATAAACCACCGGCGGAAGGCGTTAGCCTTCGCGCCGGATCGATTAATGACAACGTCCCGACGCAATGCGCGCCGGGACCGAACGAGAAGAAGATTGGACGCCATGCAGGTCACAGAGACCCTCTCGGAAGGATTGAAGCACGAGTTCAAGATCAGCGTTCCCGCGTCTGATCTCGACGCCAAGGCCGGTGCCAAGCTCGTCGATCTCAAGGACAAGGTCCGCATCAACGGCTTCCGTCCCGGCAAGGTGCCGGTCGCTCACCTCAAGAAGGTCTACGGCCGTTCGGTGATGGCCGAGACGATCGACCAGACCATCCGCGACACCAACACGCAGATCTTCTCCGAGCGCGGCTTCCGCCTCGCGACCGAGCCGAAGATCACGATGCCGACCGAGCAGGCCGCGGTCGAGGAGCTGCTCTCCGGTAAGACCGACCTGACCTACACGGTCGCGATCGAAGTGGTGCCGGCGATTGCGCTCGCCGACTTCAAGAGCTTCCAGGTCGAGAAGCCCGTCGCCGATGTCTCCGACGCCGACGTCGACGAGGCGATCAAGCGCATCGCCGATTCCAACCGTGGCTACGCCGCGAAGGCCGAGGGCGCGAAGGCCGAGTCGGGCGATCGCGTCACCGTCAGCTTCAAGGGCACCATCAACGGCGAAGCCTTCGAGGGCGGCACCGGCGAGGGCATCCAGGTCGTGATCGGCTCCAACACCTTCATCCCGGGCTTCGAGGAGCAGCTCATCGGCATCGCCACGGGCGAGACCCGTACGCTGAAGGTGTCGTTCCCGAAGAACTACATGAACGACAAGCTCGCCGGCCAGCCGGCCGAGTTCGAGACCACCGCGACGCTGGTCGAAGCGCCGCAGGACGTCGCCATCAACGACGAATTCGCCAAGACGCTTGGGCTCGAATCGCTGGACAAGCTGAAGGAAGCCGCGCGCGAACGGCTCGCCGCCGAGTTCGCGACTGCGACGCGTCAGCGCGTCAAGCGCGCGCTGCTCGACCGCCTCGACGAGGCGCATCGCTTCGACGCGCCGCCCTCGCTGGTCGACGAGGAGTTCAATCTGATGTGGAACTCGGTGAAGGCCGAGATGGACTCCGCCGGCAAGACCTTTGCCGACGAGGACACCACTGAAGACGCTGCGAAGGAAGAGTACCGCAAGATCGCCGACCGCCGCGTGCGTCTCGGCCTCGTGCTGTCGGAGATCGGCGAGAAGAACAAGATCACCGTGACCGACGACGAGGTAGGCCGCGCCGTAATCGAGCGTGCGCGCCAGATGCCCGGTCGCGAGAAGGAAGTCTGGGACTTTTATCGCAACAACGCCAACGCGCTGGCCCAGCTTCGCGCACCGATCTATGAGGACAAGGTCGTCGACTTCATCCTCGAACTCGCCAGCGTGACCGAGAAGAAGGTCTCGCGCGAGGAGCTCTACAAGGACGACGAGGCTGACAAGACCGCCGCCTGAGGGCTTTGAGACAGCCTTCTGTTAAGGATGATCGGTACAAGAGGTCCAGCTAGCCAGGTGGCCGGCTGGGCCTCTTTGCGCGAATCAGCTTCAACTCCCTCACGGATTAAGCCTTAATGCGCTCCGCACTTGTCTGGCGCGAATTGGGCTATATCTGTCGCTACACCCTTTACCCAAGTCTTCCTTCTACTAAAGTTCCTGCATCACGGGACGTCCATCGGCCTTCACGGCAAATCCAGCCAAGACTGGCGATGTCTGCGTCCGAAAAACCTAGGTGACTCATGCGCGATCCGGTTGAAACCTACATGAACCTCGTGCCCATGGTGGTCGAGCAGACCAACCGTGGCGAGCGCGCCTACGACATCTTCTCGCGCCTGTTGAAGGAGCGCATCATCTTCGTGACCGGGCCGGTCGAGGACGGCATGTCGACGCTGATCGTCGCGCAGCTGTTGTTCCTTGAGGCGGAAAATCCGAAGAAGGAGATCTCGATGTACATCAACTCGCCGGGCGGCGTGGTGACGTCGGGCCTTGCGATCTACGACACCATGCAGTTCATCCGCCCGCCGGTCTCGACGCTGTGCACGGGCCAGGCCGCTTCGATGGGCTCGCTGCTGCTCGCCGCCGGCGAGAAGGACATGCGCTTCTCGCTACCGAACGCGCGCATCATGGTTCACCAGCCGTCCGGCGGCTTCCAGGGCCAGGCCACCGACATCATGCTGCACGCGCAGGAAATCCTGAACCTGAAGAAGCGGCTCAACGAAATCTACGTCAAGCACACCGGTCAGACCTACAAGACGATCGAGGATGCTCTGGAGCGCGACAAGTTCCTGACCGCCAACGACGCCAGGGATTTCGGCCTTGTCGACAAGGTCATTGACAGGCGCGCCGAGGAACCGGCGACTGCGAAGGCCCAGTAGGATTACCACCATTGCACCAGCGATCCCCGCAATTGCGGGGGATCGTCAGGGACGCGTTCACGTTAAGGGCGTGTTCGCAAGCGCGCAAAACCGCTTTTTGCGCCCTGCAGCAAGCAGAAAGTTCCGCTTTCGTGCTTGTTTTTCGTGGCAATCCAGCAACGGGCGTGCGATTTCGATCACTTCTTCCGTGCCAAGACGTGAAATCACGGTATTGTCACGGGTAGCCAGCGACCCCCCGATTAGCGAATTCTTGATAGTCGGGTGACAGCATGGTTGGCTACGCTTGATCGGCTATGATCGCGGGAGAATCGAGTGACCGTGATTCGCACGGGATGTAGCGCGTAGGGTCTTTTTTGGTACGGAATTTGCTCTATTTGAACCTTGTACCGGCCGCTGTGTCGGGATGGGGCGATCGAGCGGACGGGATCGAACCGCGGACGGAGACATGAATGAGTAAGGTCGGCACGAGCGACTCCAAGAACACGCTATATTGCTCGTTCTGCGGCAAGAGCCAGCACGAAGTCCGCAAACTGATCGCGGGTCCCACGGTCTTCATCTGCGACGAGTGCGTTGAGCTCTGCATGGACATCATCCGTGAGGAGAACAAGTCCTCGCTGGTGAAGTCGCGCGACGGGATTCCGACGCCGAAGGAAATCTGCAAGGTGCTGGACGACTACGTGATCGGCCAGAGCCATGCGAAGAAGGTTCTGTCGGTCGCGGTGCACAATCACTACAAGCGCCTCAACCACCAGACCAAGCACAACGACGTCGAGCTCGCGAAGTCGAACATCCTGCTGATCGGTCCGACCGGCTCGGGCAAGACGCTGCTCGCGCAGACGCTCGCCCGCATCCTGGACGTGCCCTTCACGATGGCCGACGCCACGACGCTGACCGAAGCCGGCTATGTCGGTGAGGACGTCGAGAACATCATCCTGAAGCTGCTCCAGGCCGCCGACTACAATGTCGAGCGCGCCCAGCGCGGCATCGTCTACATCGACGAAATCGACAAGATCAGCCGCAAGTCCGACAACCCCTCGATCACGCGCGACGTGTCGGGTGAGGGCGTGCAGCAGGCGCTGCTCAAGATCATGGAAGGCACGGTGGCCTCGGTCCCGCCGCAGGGCGGCCGCAAGCATCCGCAGCAGGAGTTCCTGCAGGTGGATACCACCAACATCCTGTTCATCTGCGGCGGCGCCTTTGCCGGCCTCGAGAAGATCATCTCGGCGCGCGGCCGGTCGACCTCGATCGGCTTCGGCGCCCAGGTGCTCGCGCCGGAGGACCGCCGGACCGGCGAGATCTTCCGCCACGTCGAGCCCGAAGACCTCCTGAAGTACGGCCTCATCCCCGAGTTCGTCGGCCGTTTGCCCGTCGTGGCGACGCTGGAGGACCTCGACGAGACCTCGCTGAAGAAGATCCTGACCGAGCCGAAGAACGCGCTGGTGAAACAGTACCAGCGGCTGTTCGAGATGGAGAACATCGAGCTGACCTTCGCCGACGAGGCGCTTGGCGCGGTCGCCCGCAAGGCGATCGAGCGCAAGACCGGCGCACGCGGGTTGCGTTCGATCCTCGAGGCGATCCTGCTCGAGACCATGTTCGACCTGCCGGGGCTCGAAGGTGTGGAAGAAGTCGTGATTTCGCGCGAAGTCGTGGAAGGTACGGCGCGTCCGCTCTACATCTACGCCGATCGGTCCGATCGCGCCGTCGAGAATGCCAGCGCCTAAATTGCGGCGCTGGTACGCTCCAATCGTCTCCTTAGAAGTGATGGCTGCGGAATCCTGTTTCCGCAGCCGGTGTTGCGTCGCTTGCTTGCGTGCGTAAGCGCCGAATGGCGCGCGTTTTTCAATGACTTGACACCCCCCGGGGCGATAGCCACCTAATGTCGGCGGCGAGTAGGAATTCTCTTCAAGATTCGCCTCATTTCGATCCGGCAAGGCCGGTCCAAGCTTAAGGACTTAACGGTTTTGCGGATCACCTCGGCACCTTGTGGCGGTTGCGCATAAGCAAAGCGGACTGCGTGCAAGGGGGCAAAGCAAAAGGAAAAGGCCATGACTAATCCAAAACCCCGGCCAACCATCGTCCATGGCGAGGCGCATGCTTATCCCGTGCTGCCGCTGCGCGATATCGTCGTCTTCCCGCACATGATCGTGCCGCTCTTCGTCGGCCGCGAGAAGTCGATCCGCGCGCTCGAAGAGGTGATGAAGAACGATGCCCTGATCATGCTCGCGACGCAGAAGAACGCGTCCGACGATGATCCGGCGCCCGGTGCGATTTACGAAACCGGTACGCTCGCCAGCGTGCTGCAGCTCCTGAAGCTTCCCGACGGCACCGTGAAGGTGCTGGTCGAAGGGCTCGAGCGCGCGCGCGTGCAGAAGTACACCGACCGTGCCGACTATTACGAAGCGACCGCAATCGCGCTCGCCGACACCGATGCGAAGTCGGTCGAGGCCGAGGCCTTGGCGCGCTCGGTCGTGTCCGACTTCGAGAGCTATGTGAAGCTCAACAAGAAGATCTCGGCCGAGGTCGTCGGCGTCGTGCAGGCGATCACCGATTTCGCCAAGCTCGCCGACACGGTCGCGTCCCATCTCGCCGTCAAGATCGCCGACCGCCAGGGCATCCTGGAAACGTTGTCGGTCACGCAGCGCCTCGAGAAGGTGCTGGGCCTGATGGAGAGCGAGATCTCGGTGCTGCAGGTCGAGAAGCGCATCCGCTCGCGCGTCAAGCGCCAGATGGAGAAGACGCAGCGCGAGTATTATCTCAACGAGCAGATGAAGGCGATCCAGAAGGAACTCGGCGACGACGACGGTCGCGACGAGCTCGCCGATCTCGAAGAGAAGATCTCCAAGACCAAGCTCTCCAAGGAAGCGCGCGAGAAGGCGCAGCATGAATTGAAGAAGCTGCGCCAGATGTCGCCGATGTCCGCGGAAGCGACCGTCGTGCGCAACTATCTGGATTGGCTGCTCTCGATCCCGTGGAACAAGAAGTCCAAGGTCAAGAAGGACCTCGAGGCGGCGCAGGCCATCCTCGACTCCGACCATTACGGGCTCGAGAAGGTCAAGGAACGCATCGTCGAGTATCTGGCGGTGCAGTCGCGCGCCAACAAGCTGACGGGACCGATCCTGTGCCTCGTCGGGCCTCCCGGTGTCGGCAAGACCTCGCTCGGCAAGTCGATCGCGAAGGCGACGGGGCGCGAATTCGTGCGCGTCTCGCTCGGCGGCGTGCGCGACGAGGCCGAGATCCGCGGTCACCGCCGCACCTATATCGGCTCGATGCCCGGCAAGATCATCCAGTCGATGCGCAAGGCGAAGTCGTCCAATCCGCTGTTCCTGCTGGACGAGATCGACAAGATGGGCGCCGATTTCCGCGGCGATCCGTCCTCGGCGCTGCTCGAGGTCCTCGACCCCGAGCAGAACTCGACCTTCAACGATCACTACCTCGAGGTCGATTACGATCTGTCCAATGTGATGTTCATCACGACCGCGAATACGCTCAATATTCCGGGCCCGCTGATGGACCGCATGGAGATCATCCGGATCGCGGGTTACACCGAGAACGAGAAGGTCGAGATTGCGCGCAAGCACCTGATCCCGAACGCGGTGTCCAAGCACGGTCTGGAGTCGAAGGAGTTCTCGATCGATGACGACGCGCTGCTGCTTCTGATCCGCCGCTACACCCGCGAGGCGGGCGTGCGCAATTTGGAACGTGAGCTCTCGACACTCGCCCGCAAGGCGGTGAAGGAGCTGATGATCTCCAAGAAGAAGTCGGTCAAGGTCACCGAGAAGACTCTGGAAGAGTTGCTCGGCGTGCCGAAGTACCGCTTCGGCGAGATCGAGAGCGAGCCGCAGGTCGGCATCGTCACCGGCCTTGCCTGGACCGACGTCGGCGGCGAGCTGCTGACGATCGAAGGCGTCATGATGCCCGGCAAGGGCAAGATGACGGTCACGGGCAATTTGCGCGACGTGATGAAGGAATCGATCTCGGCGGCGGCGTCCTACGTCCGCTCGCGCGCGATCACCTACGGCATCGAGCCGCCGCTGTTCGATCGGCGCGACATCCACGTGCACGTGCCGGAAGGTGCGACGCCGAAGGACGGTCCGTCCGCGGGCGTGGCGATGGCCACCGCGATCATCTCGGTCATGACCGGCATCCCGGTCCGCCATGATGTCGCGATGACCGGCGAGATCACGCTGCGCGGCCGCGTGCTGCCGATCGGCGGCCTCAAGGAGAAGCTGCTCGCCGCGGCCCGCGGCGGCATCAAGACGGTGCTGATCCCCGAGGACAACGCCAAGGATCTCACGGAGATTTCCGATGCGATCAAGGGCGGCATGGACATCATCCCGGTCTCGCGGCTGGATGACGTCATCGCCAAGGCGCTGGTCAAGAAGCCGGTGCCGATCGTCTGGGAAGAGGACACCAAGGTGACGGTGAAGCCGGACGGCGACGAAGCCGCCGGCGGCCTGACCGCTCACTAAATCCGATGAAATGAGATAAAACGGCGCCTTCGGGCGCCGTTTTTGCTTTTGGGGGGTCCATGAAGATCGACGGGCAGTGCCATTGCGGCCGGATCACCTATGAGGCCGAGATCGACCCCGAGGCCGTCTCGGTCTGCCATTGCCGGGACTGCCAGGCCCTGACCGGCTCGCCGTTCCGGGTGACCGCGATCTGCGCAGGGGAGGCGATCCGGCTGACCGGCGGCACGCCAAAGGTCTACGGCAAGCGCGGCGACAATGGTCGGATGCGTTTGCAGCACTTTTGCGGCGACTGCGGGTCCCCGCTGTTCACGAGCGGTGAGGGCGACCAGGCCGACGATTGGGGCATCCGCTGGGGCAGCATCCGCCAGCGCGACGGCTTGCGGCCCGTTCGGCAGATCTGGTGCCAGTCGGCGGCGGTGTGGATCGATGCGGTGCCGGGGTTGCCCGGGCGGCCGCAGGATTGATGTCCAGCTCGTTAGGGCTGGGCACTTGCCCCTTCGGGGCACGTAGGGCTAAAGAGGCGGCGAGGGCGGTTAGCTCAGCTGGTTAGAGCATCTCGTTTACACCGAGAGGGTCCGCGGTTCGAATCCGTGACCGCCCACCACACAAATCAAACAGTTAGCGCTCTTCGAAGGCGACCTTGCCTTCTGCGATGGGCTGCGTCACTGCGGCGGGGTCGAAATGCCTCGCCTTAACCACAATTCCGAGCGTACATCCGGCAAATCCGGTGATGGCAGGGCAGTTTCAGTGACGGCTCAGTCCCACAATTCGGCAGAACAGGAGTACGAGGAGCAGGTTCGCATCCTCGTTCGCATCATTTCAGCCTCCACCCTCGGGCTGCTTAGTTTTGCTGCGGGCCTGCTGATTGGGACCTTCTTGTTTTCCTGATCCGGGATGGCCGTCCTTCAGGGTGGCAGTGACAAATCAATCAACGTCCGTTGGTCGGTTTGACGCGTGCGAAGGCGGGCTTTTTTTCGCCGCGAGCTGCGGCTCCGCAGGCAGTCCAGTTGACACCCGAACCGAGTTGGCGGGCGCTCTTGCCGCCTTCGCCAGGCGTGCGGCGCCCAAAAAGGGCCTCCGGCGGGTCCAAAATTGCCTTCATTCGGTCATCTTTTCGATCCCCGCCCGAACCACCGTTCCAGCTCCCTGTGATCAGCGTGGAGTATCGCCGTGACGAGTGATCTTCGCACGAAGCTGGAAAGGTACGAAGCCAAAGCCGCGCATTGCATGAAAGCGGCCCAGGAAGCTCCTGATGAGGCCGGTCGGGCCTTTTACGAGGAGCTTGCTCACTACTACGACGAGCTCTCCGCGGATTTTCGCCGCGTCCTTGCCAAGCGAACCGGGGCCGCGCTGGCAGCCGAATGAGCTGACGCGTTGCGGCGCCGGAGCCCTGGGCGGGGAAAGGGGCTGCGGTTCGAATTACGAGCGTTTGCTATCTCGCGGGCACCCGCCGGTGCCGAAACGGCTGACCAATGACCGCTCGCTGTGCTTCTGCGGCGATTGGCGCAGTAACCAATGGCTCGCGTGCGATGCGCGCCAGCCGCGCGCCGCGGTCCCCTCAGTTACACACCTCGTGTTCAAAGACGTTACCCGTCGCAATTCTGGAGTTTGGGTTCAATCCTCCCGCGGTCCTCACGACGTGGCATCCCTTAGCCACGGGCCGACACCCCGCTTGGTTGCAGATGATCTGCCCGCTTGTCTGATGCGTTGCCGGTGCGGACTCGAGTTTCTTGCGCTCAGCATCCCGCTTGGCCTCGTCATCGCGCGTCGCGACCGGCTTCTTCTCCTGCACCTTCTCGCATTCATTGTCGTCATTGACGCGGTAGCCTGCGCGGCAGGCGATCTTGACGCAGGCATCGCCGTCGGCCTTGAAGCCGTGGTCGCAGACCAGCGGACAGATCCGGCCCGGCTTGGCCTTGATCGCATCCAACGCCTCGAAGCTCGCGACCTTGGCGTCGAATTTCGTGCCGGCGTACTTGTTGAACAGCGTGAGCGAGCGTTGTGACGAAGCGTTCCAGTCGCCGTCTGCCGAGGCTGTGAGACAGCCGACGCGGCGCAGCTCCGATTGCACCAGTTTGGTCATCTCCTGCGGCGACATCGCCGGCGGCGTCGAAGAGGGGGCGACCGCCGCGACCTTCTGCTCCGCGCTGACCGAGGCTTGTTTCTCGGCGGCCTGTTTCGCGGCCTCAGTGGCGGCCTTGTCGCTCGCGAGCCTCTCTGCGAGCGCCTTCTCGACGGCCTGCTTCTCGGCGAGCGCCTTTGCTGCTGCCGCCTCGGCGTCCTTCCGGCGCTGCTCGGCTGCGGCCGCCTTGGCTTCCTCGACCTGCTTGGCCTTCTCGGCGGCAATCCTGGCGTCCTCGGCGTCCTTGGCGGCGGCAGCCGCCTTCTGCTGCTCGGCCTTGTTGGCGCGCTCGGCTGCGAGCCGGGCCTTTGCGTCCTCGGCCTGGCGGGCCTTCTCGGCCGCAGCAGCGCGCGCCTCTTCGGCTGCAACATTCTTCAGTTGCGCGCGAGCGAGGCCGGCATAGAACCCGTCGGGATAGGCCTGAAGGAAGGCTTCCCACGCGTCGCGGTTGCCCGCCTGGAGTGCCAGCTCATAGTCCCGGCGGATCGAATCCTGCGGGCTCGCTTGCGGTCCTGCTGTGACGGGCTTCGCCGCGACGAGCGGGACATCATCGCCGCCGAGCGAGCCGTAGACGTAGGGCTCCTGCTTGTAGCCTGTGTTCTTCAGGACATCGTCGCGCACGAAGCCGAACGCCTTGCGCAGGTCGAGCCCGGGCGTGGGGAGGCGCTCGACCAGGGCCGCAGCGAACGGACTGTTCCTGGAATCGCCGTCCGAGGCGGTCGAGCCCGCCTTGGCGGCGAAGGCGATCATGGTGTTCGGGCTGGTCGGCTCGACCTTGGCAAGGCCACGGCCGATGGCGCGCGCGGCCATCGTCCGCTTCATGGTTTTGGAGAAGGGATTGTCGCGGCAGGCATCGAGGATGACGAGACGAAGCTGCTTGGCGGTCTCGACGGCGAACAGGGCGCGCTCCAGCGGTAGCGTTTCGTCGAGGACATCGCTGTCCGTCTCGAGCGTGGCATCGGTGGGGATGAGATAATTGGTGCCGTCCAGCTCAATGCCGTGACCGGCATAGTAGACGACGGCCACATCGGCCTCACGCGCCCTGCCGCCAAAGTCGCGCAGCGCCCGGCGCATCTCCGCAGCATTGAGGTCGAGCTTGATCTCGACCTGATCGAACCCGGCCTTCTTCAACATGCCGCCGACAAGGGACGCGTCGTTCACGGGGTTGGCGAGCCTGGGCGCGCTCTTGTAGGCGGAGTTGCCGATCACAAGCGCGACGCGCTTTTCCGCGTGCGCCGATCCGCAGGCAAGACAGAATACGGCCAGTAAAAATAGAAAAATCCGAATCGCGCCCATTGCAGCCCCAAATCGCAATGTGATCAGAGTAGTCAGAGCATGCCATCAAGGCAAAGCCCCATTTGTGATGAACGTCACAGGCGCCCGCGCGGGAAGGATTGGCCAATGTGTGCTCTGCATGCGTTCACGCAACACGACTGGTTGCAAAGCTTCGTAACTCCCTCAACCCTCGAACGGCTCGGGGGATTGCGCCAGGTGAACATTAGTGGCGTACAGGATTGACGGGGTGCGCGACCCAGGCGTCCGTGGGTTTCCAGCGGTGCGTCTGGCCACAGCGCGGACACCTCAGGGGGATGTCGACGTCAGGCAGGGTCTCAAACACAACGATCTCTGTCGTCAGGCCGGTTAGCACGGCCTGGCCCGTGACAGGACAACGTATCAAAATATCTGACATATCGAACCGCTCTTGCGGCGACTAAACTCATGCTAAAGAATTATGACGCGTGCCTCGTGAGGCCAAGCGATGAAGAAGAACGACGTAATTTGTTCTGAGTGCGGCGCCGGTGGCGATGAGCATCACGTAGATGGGAATGACCGATGGAACAGCCAAGCGGACACGCAGAGAACGCCGACCAGATCGCCTATTGGAATGGCCCGAGCGGACAGCGCTGGGCCGACCGCCATGCGGCGCAGGAGAGTTTGCTCGGACCGATTGCCGAAGCGCTGATCGACCGCGCCAAGCCGAGGCCCGGCGAGCGCGTGCTCGATGTCGGCTGCGGCTCCGGTGCGACGACGTTCGCGCTTGCGAAGGCGGTGGCGCCGAGCGGGTTCGCGCTCGGCCTCGACGTATCAGAACCGATGCTGTCGCAGGCGCGTGCGTTGGCGCCGAAGGGGCTGCCGCTCGACTTCGTGTTGGCGGATGCAACGGTCTATCCGTTCGAGCCGGCGAGCTTCGACCTCCTGGCGTCGCGCTTCGGCGTCATGTTCTTCGCCGATCCGATCGCGTCCTTCACCAACCTCCGTCGCGCGCTAAAGCCGTCCGGGCGTCTGGCCTTCGCCTGCTGGCGCGAGCCGCGGGAAAATCCCTGGATGATGGCGCCGCTGATGGCGGTCTACAAACACGTGCCGAAGATGCCGCCGGTTGGTCCCGAGGAGCCCGGTCCGTTCGCTTTCGCCTCGGAGGAGCGCGTGATGCGCATCCTCAAGGGGGCCGGCTTCGTCGACGTAGCGATGGAGCCGCACAATCTCGCCATGGATGTCGCGATCGGCGGCGGGCTCGAGGCAGCCGTCGACGGCGCCCTGCAGATCGGCCCGGCCAGCCGCGCACTTCAAGGCCACCCGCCGGAGACCTATGAAGCCGCCAAGGCCTCAATCCGCGAGACGCTCACGCCGTTCCTGAAGGGACAGTCAGTGGCGCTCCAGGGCGCGATCTGGATCGTGACGGCGAAGGCGGCGTAGGGGGCGGGGTTTCTCGCCGTCATTGCGAGGAGCGGAGCGACGAAGCAATCCAGGCCGTCTCCGCGGCGACAGTCTGGATTGTTTCGCTTCGCTCGCAATGACGAGGTGGACGCACTCTCGCGCTGCATCCGTCATGCCCACCTCACACCACATCATCCGGAGCCAGCGCACAGCCGTTGTCGGGCCGCGTCTCCACCTGGAGCGTGGTGTGGCCGATGCGGAAGGACGTCCTCAGCAACTGCGCCGTCTCCATCAGGAACGCATCGCCCGCCGCGCCGCCGGGCATGACGAGGTGGCAGGTCAGCGCCGTCTCGGTTGTGCTGATCGGCCAGACGTGGAGATCGTGGATCGCTGATACGCCGGGACGGTTCAGCAGAAATGCCCTGATGGCGTCGAGGTCGGTGCCCTTTGGTGCCGCCGCCATCGACATGTCGATGGAGCTGCGCAGCAGGCTGGTCGTGCTCCACAGGATAATGGCGCAGATGATGAGGCTGGTCACGGGATCGAGCCAGAGCCAGCCGGTCCAGATGATCAGCGCCGCCGAGACGACGACGCCGAGCGAGACCGCGGCATCGGCGGCCATGTGCAGGTAGGCGCCTTCGATGTTGATGTCGTCCTTGCGCCCGCTCGCAAACAGCATTGCGGTGGCGCCGTTGATGAGGATGCCGATGCCGGCGACCACCATCACGGTTACGCCGGCGATCGGCTCCGGCTCGCGCAGGCGCAGGATCGCCTCCCAGCCGATCGCGCCGGTCGCGACCAGCAGGAACACCGCGTTGGCCAGCGCCGAGAGGATGGTGGAGGCGCGCAGGCCATAGGTGAAGCGGCCGCTCGGCGCACGCCTGGCCGCGACCGATGCGCCCCAGGCCACGACCAGACCGAGCACGTCGCTGAGATTGTGGCCGGCATCGGCAAGCAGTGCGGTGGAATTGGCGATATAGCCGTAAACCGCTTCGGCCACGACGAGGGCGGTGTTGAGCGCAATGCCGATCGCGAAGGCCTTGCCGAAATTGGCGGGCGCGTGGACGTGCGCATGGCCATGATCGTGGCCGTGATGATGATCATGGCCATGATCGTGGCCGGCGTGGTCATGACCGGCTTGATGGTCGTGGCTGCCCACCTCTATCGCTCCTCCGCAGCGGCCAAGTCAGCGGCCATTGTAGGCGTTTCGCTCGTTCCGTCACGGCGGAACAGCACATAGAGCGCCGGCAGCACCAAGAGCGTCAGCACGGTCGAGGAGATGATTCCGCCGATCACCACTGTCGCCAGCGGCCGCTGCACCTCGGCGCCGGCGCCGGTGGCGAGTGCCATCGGTACGAAGCCGAGCGAGGCGACCAGCGCGGTCATCAGCACCGGGCGCAGGCGCGTCAGCGCGCCTTCGCGCACCGCGTCCGCGACCGAGCGGCCCTCGCGGCGCAGCCTCTCGATGAAGGCGATGATGACGAGGCCGTTGAGCACGGCGACGCCCGACAGCGCGATGAAGCCGACGCCGGCGCTGATCGACAGCGGGATGCCGCGCAAGAGCAGCGCCGCGACGCCGCCGGTGAGCGCGAGCGGCACGCCGCTGAATACAAGCAGCGCATCGGTGGTCGATCCCATGCTCATGAACAGCAGCAGGAATACGAGTAGCAGCGCCACCGGAACGACGATCGTGAGCCGCTTGGTCGCAGAGACAAGCTGCTCGAACTGCCCGCCCCAGCCGATCCAGTAACCCGGCGGCAGCTTGACCTTCTGCGCCACGACGGCCTCCGCCTCGGCGACGAAGGAGCCGAGATCGCGGCCGCGCACGTTCGTTGCGACCACGACGCGGCGCTTGCCGTTCTCGCGGCTGATCTGGTTCGGTCCCGGCGCGACCTCTACCGCGGCCAGAGAGGAGAGCGGCACGTAACGCAGCGGTGCGCCCGTTGCTCCCGTCCATGCCGTCCTGGTCAGCGCCGCACCCTCCGGTGCGGGGGGCAGGGAGATGGGAATGGCCTTGATCGCATCAAGGTTGGCACGCAGGTTCTCCGGCAGGCGCACGACGATGTCGAAGCGGCGATCGCCCTCGTAGAGTTTGCCGGCTGGCTTTCCGCCGACGGCGATTTCGACCACGTTCTGGACGTCGGCGACGCTGAGGCCGTAGCGCGACAGCGCCTGCCGGTCGAGCTTGACGGTCAGGATCGGCAGGCCCGCGACCTGCTCCGTCTTGATGTCGGCGGCGCCTTCAATGCCACGCAGGACGGATTGCACCTGCTGCGCGATGCCGAGCAGGATATCGAGGTCGTCGCCGAAGATCTTGACGCCGACGTCGCTGCGCACGCCCGCGATGAGCTCATTGAAGCGCATCTGGATCGGCTGCGTCATGCCGTAGGTCGTGCCAGGCAGCGTGTTGGCGGCACGCTCGAGCTCGTCGACGACGTCAGCCTTGGACTTGCCGGGGTCCGGCCATTGCTCCTTCGGCTTCAGCATGACGTAGGTATCGCCCGCGTTGGGCGGCATCGGATCGTTGGCGACCTCCGCAGTGCCGAGCTTGGAGAACACGGTCGAGACCTCAGGCACCTGTTTGAGTGCGCTCTCGAGTCGAAGCTGCATCTCGACGCTTTGCGTCAGGCTGGTTCCGGGAATCCGGATCGCCTCGATCGTCACGTCGCCCTCATCCAGGCTGGGGATGAATTCGCCGCCCATCCGCGTCGCGGCAAACAGGCTGCCGGCGACGATGACGAGAGCGGCGAGGGCGACGCCGACACGATAGCGAATGATCCGGTCGAGAAGCGGAACATAGACCCGCTTCGCGGCGCGCACGAAGATGTTCTCCGTCTCCGACACCTTGCCGGTGACCAGGATCGCGATCGCGGCGGGAACGAAGGTGACGGACAGCAGAGCCGCGCCGGCCAGCGCCATCAGCACGGTCAGCGCCATCGGCGTGAACATCTTGCCCTCGGTGCCGGTCAGGGTCAGGACCGGAAGGTAGACCACGGCGATGATGAGCGTTCCGAACAGGCTCGGCTGGATCACCTCGCTGGCCCCGGCGCGGATCGTCTCGGTGCGTTCCGCAAGCGACAGCAGGCGTCCGCGCCTGTGTTGTTCCCCCGCGAGCAGGCGGAGGCAGTTCTCGACGATGATGACGGCACCGTCGACGATGATGCCGAAGTCGATCGCGCCGAGGCTCATCAGATTGGCGCTGACCTTGGTTCCGACCATGCCGGTGATCGTCAGCAGCATCGAGAGTGGAATGACGCAGGCGGTGATCAGCGCCGCGCGGATGTTGCCGAGCACAAGGAACAGGACGGCGATGACGAGGGCGGCGCCCTCCAACAGGTTCTTCTCAACCGTCTCGATGGTCGCTTCCACGAGATGCGTTCGGTCATAGACCGCGCGCGCGACGACGCCGTCCGGCAGCGACTTGGCGATCTCGCCAAGCCTTGCCGCGATCCGCTGCGCCACCGAGCGGCTGTTCTCGCCGATCAGCAGCATCGCGGTGCCCAGCACGGTCTCCTGGCCGTCGACCGATGCGGCGCCGGTGCGCAGATCGCTGCCTTCCTGGACGTCGGCGACGTCGCGAACGCGAACCGGCACGCCGCCGCGGGAGCCGATCACGATGTCGCGGATCTCATCGATGGTTGCGACCTGGCCGGGCGCACGGACCAGATATTGCTCGCCGTTGCGCTCGATGTAGCCGGCGCCGACATTGGCGTTGTTGGCGGCCAGGGCGGCGAGCACGTCGCGGAAGCCGAAATTGTAGGCCATGAGCTGGCCCGGGTTCGGAAGCACGTGGAATTGTCGCTCGTAGCCGCCGATCGAATTGACCTCGACCACACCGGGGACGGTGCGGAGCTGCGGCTTGATGATCCAGTCCTGGATGGTCCGGAGCTCGGTCGGCGTGTAGTCGCGGCCGCTCGCGGATTTCGCGCCCGGCTTGGCGCTGACCGTGTACATGTAGATTTCGCCGAGCCCGGTCGAGATCGGTCCCATCGCGACTTCGGTCCCGGCCGGCAGCTGGTCCTTCACCTGCTGAATGCGTTCATTGACGAGCTGGCGGGCGAAGTAGACGTCGGTGCCTTCCTGGAATACGACCGTGACCTGGCTCAGGCCATAACGCGAGATCGAGCGCGTATAGTCGAGCCTGGGCAGGCCCCCCATCACGGTTTCGATCGGAAAAGTGATGCGCTGTTCAGCCTCGAGCGGAGACAGGCCCGGGGCGTTCGTATTGATCTGAACCTGGACGTTGGTGATATCAGGGACCGCATCGATCGGCAGACGGCTGAAATTCCAGGCGCCCAAGGCGCCGGCCGCGAGCGTCAGGAGAACGACCAGCCAGCGCTGACGGATCGAGAAGGCAAGGAGACGCTCAATCATGATCGGCGTCTCCCTTGCCCATCTCCGCCTTCACGACGAAACTGTTCTCGGCGACGTAGCGCTCGCCGGCGGAAAGACCCGCCTTGATCTCGACATAGCGCGGATCGGACTCGCCGAGCTCGACCGGGCGCGCCTCGATCTTGTCGCCGTCCTCGCGAACGAACACGATGGTCCTGTTCTCCAGCGTCTGGATCGCGCTCCTGCGAACTGCAACTTTGACGTTGCGCGCGGCCAGGATGAGCCGCGCCGTGACGAACAGGCCGGGCCGCAGCCGGCCTTCCGGATTTGGCAGCACGACGCGCGCGAGCGCGGTCTGGGTCTCGCTCGAACCGATCGGCGCGAGATAGGAGATCGTGCCCTTGATCTCGCCGCGGCCGTCGTCGGGATCGATCAGTACCTCGTCACTGATGCGGACCCGCCGGAGGTCCTGGCGATAGATCGAGAGATCGACCCAGATGGTCGAGAGGTCGGCGACGACGAAGGCCGGCTTCTGCTCGGAGGCGTATTCGCCAAGCGAAATCTGCCGCTCGATGACGGTGCCGCCGATCGGCGCCTTGAGCTCGTACACGGTAAGGCTCTGGTTGCTCTCGATCGCGGCGAGCAGTTCGTCCTTGGCGACCCTGTCGCCGATGCGTTTCTGGATCGACTTGGCGATGCCGGGAAAGCGCGGCGTCACCTGCACCACGGCTTCCTGGTTGGCGCGCAGGATGCCGTTGAAGGCGAGGGTGTCGGTCAGCGTGGCGCTCGCGGCCTCCGCAAGGGTCACGCCGGCGGCGGCGAGCTTGACATCGGAGATTCGGATGCGGTCGGCGCCGTGCTCGTCCTGCTCGACATGGTCGTTCGGCTTCTCAGGCTTCTTCTCTTCGGCGTGACCGGCCGGCTCGACCTTGGCGGGCGCGAGCATCGCGTAGCCGTAGGCGCCGAGTGCCGCCGCGACGAGTGCCGCGAAGATGGTGGATGACGTCTTCATCTTGCGCTCTCCCGGGCGAGCGTGAAGGGATTGCCGACGAGGCCTTCGATGGTCGCAACGCCTGCGTGGAAATTCTGCAGCGCCTCCTGCTCGCGCAGGCGTGCCTGGGTGACGCTCGCCTGGGCGTCGAGCACCTCGAGCAGCGTGAAGCGGCCCTGGCCGTAGCCTTGCGAGATCGCCTCCGCAGCTTCAGTCGCTTTCGGGATCGCGGTCTCGCGCAGCACCGCAAGCTCGCGTAAGGAGCCCTCGAGCGAGTCATAGGCACGGCCAGCGATTACGATCAGTGTGTTGCGGTTGGCCTCGCGCTCGGCTCGGGTCTTGGCGAGGCTCTCCTGCGCCGAGAGGATGTTGCCCTGGTTCTGGTCGAACACGGGAATCGGGACCGAGACGGTGAGGCGCACCGCGTCGTCATTGGTCTCGTTGAAATGCCGCCAGCCGGCAGCGATCCGCACGTCCGGATAGGGTTTTAGTCGCGCCAGCAGCAGCTCGGCATTGCGCTGCGCATAGACCGCGGTCCAGCGCACCAGCTGCGGATTGGCATCGATCGCGGCAACCACCGATTTGAACGAGGGCGGACGTCCCGTGGTGTCGAGCCGGCCGGAGACCTCGGAGAACTTTGCCGCGGCATCGCCCATCAGCACGGCAAGCTCCCGCCGGGCGCTGGCCAAGGTCGCCTTGAGGCGCTCGCGATCGGCCTTGACCAGTGCGGAGGCGACCTCGGCGCGGCCGGTCTCTGCCGGAGAGGAGGCGCCCGCCTCGACGCGGCGGCGCAAGAGCGGCGTCAGCCGGTCGATTGCGGCAATCTGCTCGTCGAGGATCTGGATGCGGCGTTGCGCACCGAGCACGCTGAGGAAGGCGATCGCCGTCTCCGACAGCACCTCGAGCCGGATCGCCTTGCGCTGGATCGTGGCGACCTCGATACCTGCGGCGCCTGCGGCGATCCGCGCCTCGCGCTTGCCGAACAGCTCGAAGGCCTGGCTGATCTGGAGCGTGGTTTCGGCTGACTTCGTGCCGCGGTAGATGCCGGAGCCGAAGGAATTGTCCTGCTCGTAGGAGAGCTCCGGATTGAGCAGCGCGCCGGCCTGGATGCGCTGGCCCGTGGCAATGCCGACATCGCGTTCCGCCGCGGTGAGCCGCGGGCTGGCCGCGAGCGCGCGCGTCAGCGCAGCGCGCATCGTCAAAGTCTGGGCGTGTGACGTCAGCACCAGGGATGGGCTGATGAGAATAGCCATCGCGCACGCCATGCGCGCGGCCGTTCGCCTGCAAAACATGAATACGACCTGTGAAGGAAAGGGGCATGGGCGCGCTGCGCCCGGCTATCCGCTCAGGTCAGATGTTTGGGGGGCGGGGAGTCCGTATCGGGCGCGATGCCGGCAAGCGCGGCTTGACGCGGCCGCGGCGGTGCGGCGGGGAGCTCGACAACGGTGTCTGGCTGCGCCGGCTGCACGACCGCGACCGAGAAGCAGCCGTGACAATGGTGCCCAGCGAGTGCCTTGTGGTCGCCATGCCCAGCATGGCCGTCATCGAGGCTCGAGGCGATCTCCGAGCCGCCGGACGGGCTGGTCACATCGATATCATGTGCACCATGCAGCACGCCCGCGAGCAGGTACATGGTTGCAACGAACACGGCCAAGAGCCCGCGCAAAGTGCGCAGGTGAAAAAATCCAGCGGGCCGACGGATCGTAGACACGATGTCACTCATGTTGCGGTTTGAGTTGGCCTACCACGGCGGCCGGAACAGTGTCGACCCGCAATAGTGTTACGTGTGGGGAACTTGATGTCGCGGCGGACTGTTTCGTGCCATTGCGACGAATTCGCAACGCCTCTGGCGGGGTGGAGGCCTGAGGCCCCCAGGCCGGCTATTGTTGATCGGCGACGACGGGCGTCGTGCAATTGTATGGCGAATCCGATCACTCTATCTTGGGCCATGGCCGATCATTGCTGCGCACCTCCGCCTCTGAACCTCGATCGTCACCGCGGCGATAAATCCTATCGCCGGGTGCTGTGGGCGGTGCTCGCCATCAACGCCGCCATGTTCCTGGTCGAGATCGGGGCGGGATTCGCCGCAGGATCGGCGTCTCTCCAGGCGGATGCGCTCGATTTCCTCGGGGATAGTGCCAACTACGCCATCAGCCTGTTCGTCGTCAGCATGGCGCTGCGCTATCGCGCCGCCGCGGCCCTGGCGAAAGGATTGACGATGGGAGCCTTCGGCCTGTGGGTCATCGGCACCGTCGTCTGGCACGCCGCGCATGGTACGCTGCCGAGCGCTTTCACCATGGGCGCGGTCGGAGTGGCGGCGCTCGCGACCAACGCGGCCTCGTTCGCCTTGTTGTGGGCCTATCGCAAGGGCGACGCCAACATGCGCTCCGCCTGGATCTGCACCCGCAACGATGTCCTCGGCAATGTCGCCGTGCTGCTGGCCGCCCTCGGCGTATTCGGGACCGGCACGGGCTGGCCCGATGTCGTCGTGGCCACCGTGATGGCTGGCCTGGCGCTCCAAGGGGCATTTGTCGTGGTGCAGCAGTCCACGGCAGAGCTGAAGGTTCGTCCGATCTAGCGAACTGACCGGACCACTGCGTGCGCTAGGAACACCGACCGTCCGCCTGGACCGGTGGACAGGGCACCGAGCCGAATGAGCAAAAGACACGGCAGTCGCCAGTTTTGGGTTTTAGTCGCCTCCCGCATCCCTTGCAGTCGTGGAAGAACTGGCAGGAGTCCGTCGGCATCGTTTCGACCGCTTGATGGCCGCAGGCTGGACAGGTGAGCGTCGACTCGAGCCGCATCTTGGTAACCTTCAATCGTTGTCGCGGCCGTAATAGCTCTTGATGAGCCGGTACTGGCCACCCTTCGAGACATATTCCTGATGAAGGCAATTGTCGCCCCTGCAGAACCCTCCCGCTTCGCCGCAATGCAGATGCTCGAAGTGCAGCTTGATGATCTGCGCATGGTTCAGATAGGTCACGAAATAGTGGGCCGCACGCGGTGAGTTTCCACACATGTGGGTCACGGCGTTGCGAATCTCGGGCGGCAAATGATCGATGTGCTCGGGATTCCAGGGATCGTCGTGCCCGACCTGACTGCCGAGCGCAAATGCACGCGGGCCGCTGACGAGCAACAGCAAAACGCCGACCACAATTGCAGGGATGGGGTTGCGAAAGGTCAACATGCCAGCCTCCATCGTGACGGATGACTCGCGGTGTTCGCTGGCTGAGACTATCACAGGATTGGCGATTGGCACCAAGCAGCTTGGCATTCCCATGGCAATCCGGCGGGCGGGACGAAGACGGCTCGTTTGACGGCTTCCGTCAGCATCGTGTCTCGATCTTCTTGCTGATCTCTTCCGGTGAAGCAAAGATCACGTCGGCGCGGTCACCCATCATCCCTGCAGGGACAATCGCCGGTGAACCGCTTTACGGACCATCTTTGCTGGAATCGGTCTTCAGGCGTAAATTGCGCTCCCAGAAAGCGCGCGTCTTGCCGTCCGCCGTGGTAACCCGATAGGTGTCCCGGCAATGGGTAATCGCGGTCACGCGCTCGGAAGTCTGGGGCTCCCTCAAGTTCGGCACGCGTCCGCCTCCCATCATGCCGCCGCCCATCATCCCGCCCGTGCCGGATTGGGCTGTGACTGCGGGCGCTGCTCCGGGTTTGGTGGCGTCCTTGAGAAAGGCGAGCAGATCGGCGCGGTCGCGCTGCTCCTTGATGCCATCAAATGGCATGGCGTTATCCGGCACCATGCGATCCGGATCGGTCAGCCAGGCATCCAGCGAACGATCGTCCCAGATGATCCCGGAAGACTTCAGCGCGTCCGAGTATCGCTCGAAGCTCGCCAGACCACCCGCCTTGCGACCCCATAATGCGGCAAGGCTTGGACCGGTCATGTTGCGGTCGGGTTCGAGCGAATGACAGGCCGCGCAGACCCTGAACACCTGTCGGCCGCGCGCGACATCCCCTTGTTGGGCGAAGGCTACGGTCGGAGATGCAACCAAGACCACCGCGAGGAGGGCAAGCCTACTCATAGCCTGTTCCTTCCGCGCCCGGAGGCCAGGTATTTGATGAGCGCGGCCGCCGCCAGAATCAGGACGACGGCGACGAGCAGCCAGATCAGTCCCATGCCCCACATCATTCCATCCATCATGGTCCACCTCGTGCGAAGTCGCAGGCAAGGGCCCTGTGCGTCACGTGGCTCCGCCATTGATGCGTGGTCGCCGTGCGGCGAGACGGGAGTCCATCCTGAGAGCTCGTTAGCTTGCGATCGGGTTGGCCGATTCCGCTCCTCCTCACGTGAAGTCCGCGATCACCAGCGCAGCAACCGTGGTCCCAACACTGCGCCCGCGATGGTGCAAAGCACGATGGTGCTGCCGTACCAGACGGCGACAAACGGCACGGAATCATCGGTGCAGTGAAGTGCATAGGCGACGGCGCTGATCCCACCGGCCAGCAGACCGGCGAACGCGCCCGCCCGGCGCAGATCAGTCGGCGCCGCCTGGCGCACCGCCCACATCGTCAGCGCAAACGGTACGATCGCGATGACCGGGATCGATACCAGGCATTCGAGCCACGCCTCGCCCGTGACCATCCCGTCCCAATGCGAGGTTGGCGCCGAGCCGAGACTGATGAGGGCGAGCGCCACGATCGCGAGAAATGGCAGGACGACAATGATCGTACCGTGCTTCAGTGCGCCGCCCGGCCGGGATAGCCTGGTCAGGTAGACAGCCGCCGCGCCGGCGATGGCGACTGCGAAGGTGATCTTGAGAAGCAGGAATACCCAGGCGGCAGCCGTGTTCAATCCGGCGCGTGGGCCGAGGCCGATCAGGGTGGCGACGATCGTAAACGCCGATGCGAGGGCAACGGCCAGCACGATGCGCCGGCCGACCATCCCAGAGTCGACCGGATCGACACGGGCACTCAAGACATCAACGAGATCGTCGGTCTTCATGCACTATTCTCCGCGCTGCGCCGATAACCTTGGGCGCCGTACCTTTCAGACCATTCCAATTTATCACAATGTTTCATCGCCCGAGCGATGGGCCGTTGCCTCCATGAGTTCGGAGGCTTTTGCCATCCGGTTACAGCATCACGCGGACGTGATGGCTTATCGTCAGGATCAGCCATCGGCGACGCATTGGCCGATGGCTGCTCACTGCGAACCAGGATCGTGGTCTCGATCGGCCCCGGCTATTTCTTTTCGTCCTGCCTCTCGTCGGCGCCGTGGCCCGCTCGGCCCATGCCGCCTTGGCCGCAGCATTTCATCGCTTTCATGCCCGACATTGCACCATTTCCATCCGAGCCCATGCCCATCATGCCGCCGCCCGCGCTGCCCATTCCCATCTTGTCCGTGGCCGGGGGCGTCGACGGCCTTGCGGGTGAGTCCTGTGCCAGCACGGCAGAGCTGGTCGCGAGGCTCGCGGCAGCCAGCAGCAGGGCCAATGCCGAGAGATGACGCTTCACGAAAGATGTCTGCTTGATGATCATTGAAGATGCTCCTTGCGAGTTCAGTTGTTCGACCGACGTATTCAGAATGCAGAGACCCACCTTGCGTCGGCGGGTTTGCCGATGACGGAAGAGCGCTTCACGCGCGCTTCTTGCGATGAATTCGGAGCTCGTCGCCTGCCGGTTACAAGATCACGCGCAGGTGAAAGCCGTTGAGCCGAGCGGCGGGAATGCATCCTTACGATGATCCGTCGGCCACGCCGCGAGCTGCGAAGCGGCCTTTAACGTCAAGGCAAAATCGAACGAGAGTGATCGCCGCGATGGCGGCCAGCACGACCAGCAGCGCGGCGGTCACGGCGATGGCTGCATCGGCAAGCCGAACACCCAAGATCACCAGCGCACCGGTGCCCGTATCCATGCAATTCATCATCATCAGCTTCGCTCCGGTCTGCGACTCACGAACGCGATGCTCGTTTTGTCAGGAGCAGGCGCAAGAGAGCGGCGTTCGCGAGAAGGAGCAGCAAAGCCGTCAAGGCGCCGAGGACCGGTGCGGACGTCAGGATGATCAGGAGCTGTGCCGCAAAGCGGCCCGTGGCCCCAAGGATATGGTCGATCAAGCCTGTCGACGCCGCGTCGTGCATCGCGGACATCCTCTGATGCATTTCCGACATGTGTTCCATCGTCGCTGCTCTCCTGTGGTGACAGACTGCCTCATGGCGGTTCGTTCAAGTCGGTGCGGTCGGGTATTCACGACCGGACCGTAACGCGGGTGCGGATCCTGCACGTCCGCCAAGCACGGGAATCATCCGGACCAGGATTGTGTCGCGAAAGACGAAATGGTGAACGAGCGCCGCCAGCACGTGAAGGGAGATCAGGGCGAGCAAAGACCAGACCAGAAAGACGTGAACGTGGTAGGCCGTCATCGCGTCCACCGGACGGCCGATGGGAAGCGCCGATCCCACGGCATTGATGCTCGGCAGTCCGGGGACAGCCATGCAGCATTCCATCGAGGAGGCGACGATCCAGCCGGTCAATGGCGTCAGCAGCATCAGGCCGTAGAGCGTCCAATGCATGCCCTCGGCAAGGAGCAGGAGAATTCGTGAGCTTCCTGCGGTCGCTTTCGGCCATGGCAACATCGTCCTGAGGAAGAGTCTGACGATGACGAGCCCCAGGACCGTAAGACCTGCATATGCATGTGCAACGAAGGCTTCCTGGCGCGAGCCGCTTCCGTAGACGGCGTTCAAGCCGAAGTACAGCGCCAGCAGCATCGACCAGGCGCCCGCCCAGTGCGTCATGACCGAGACGATATTGGGTCTCTTCCATTGCTCCAGATGTTCGACCATCGGAATCCAACTGGCTTCGAAGAATGCGTGGGAGTGGTGTGCAGTGAGGTGAAAGGTAAACAGGTTACCGCTTGCGCGCGGTGCCGGTCCGGCTGCGTCGGAGATGTCCTGCGCAGCCGGCCTTGCGGTTTGGTTTGGATGGGAGCCGGAGGATTGCCGACCGGCGAGGACCCTGCATCAGAACCCTCGTGTCGGCGCGATCGAGGACTTCGGGCCGCCCACGTAACGCGGGCCTGAGACGTCGGAGGCAAGTGAGGCTGCAGGTCCGAATGCGGCGAAAGCGTCGTGCGCGGAGGATCGTGTATCGGCGGCCTGGTAGGAGGAGGGACCAACTTCGTTCGGCCAATAGCGCCGATCGGAAATCGTCGCGCCGGCGTTTGCCGCTGTGGTCATCGCGACCAGCGAGGCCAGCAGGGAAAATGCAAGAACGGGCTTCGTGAACTTCGTCGACATTGTTTGCTCCTTTGTCATGGAAGGCGCTCCGTGCGCGCTTCTGCAAAGGAGTTCGGAGCTTTTCAGGAGCCGGTTACACGGTCACGCCGAGGTGAAAACGAAGAATTGGCTGTGCGGCGGGGTTTGCTGCGGCGCGGAAGGTCGAGGCGCTGGATTGGAGGATGGAGCGACGCTCAGGCGTCGCGATCCCGTCTGATGAGCGCAGCCAGCGCCTTCAGGCCGCGGTGAATGCTGATCTTCACGTTCGATTCGGACATCCCGTAGCGCTCGGCGGTTTCGGCAACGCTCTTGCCTTCCAGCTTGACGGATTCGATCGCCTGACGCGCCTTCAACGGTAACCGGCCAAGAAGCGTCGTCATGTCGTGCGTTCCTTCCGCAGCCATGTGGTCGTCGCTCGCAGCGAGGTCCTGGTGGTCGTCGATCGGAACGTCCATCCGCGATGCCTTGCTGCTGCGAAGGTGGTCGATCAGCTTGTAGCGCGCAATCGCATGAAGCCAAGGCGTGAACAGCGCATTTGGATCGTAGGTGTGGCGCTTGAAATGGACCGCCAGCAGCGTTTCCTGGACCAGGTCTTCGGCCTCCTCCGCGCTCCGCCCGATCCCCGCGATTCTGCGCTTGTAGTAGGCTCGCAGGCGAGGCGCGAGCTTTCCCAGCAGGGCACGATAGGCGCCCGCGTCGCCGCCCTGGCTCGCGACCATCAACGCCTTGAGTTCGACTTCCTGGTTGGTCATGCCGGCCTCGGTGGATACCGGGTGATGGCATGAACGACAGTCCTGCTTTGTGACACCGCCATTCCGCTCATTGGGCTGCTTCCAGCGCGTCGGAGTGTTGTTCCGGGCTTTCATTGTTGGGCGACGGCATGACATTGGCGCCGGAGTCGGACGGCAGCCCAACGCCCTTCACCAGCCCGAAAATCGCGGGGATCACGATCAGCGTCAGCAGGGTCGACGAGAGCATGCCGCCGATCATGGGCACTGCAATGCGCTGCATGATCTCCGACCCCGTGCCGTTGCTCCACATGATCGGGAGCAGGCCGGCCATGATCGCGACCACCGTCATCATCTTCGGGCGGACGCGCTCGACGGCGCCTTCCATGATGGCCGCATAAAGATCCTTGCGGGTCAGGGCGCGGCCGCCGAGGGCGCAGCGTGCTTTGGTCTCGGCAAGCGCCTGGTTGAGGTAGATCAGCATCACCACGCCGGTTTCGGCCGCGACGCCGGCAAGCGCAATGAAGCCGACCGCGACCGCCACCGAGAGGTTGAAGCCGAGCCACCACATCAGCCAGAGCCCGCCGACGAGGGCGAACGGCAACGACAGCATCACGATCATTGTCTCGGTGATCGAGCGGAAGTTGAGGTAGAGCAGCAGGAAGATGATCAGCAGCGTTACCGGCACCACGATCTTCAAGCGCGCAGCGGCGCGTTCCAGATATTCGTACTGCCCGCTCCAGACCACGTAATAACCCGGCGGGAACTGGACGCTGGCCTGCACCGCACGCTGCGCCTCAGTGACGTAGCCGCCGAGGTCACGGTCGCGGATGTCGACATAGATGTAGCTCGCCAATTGCCCGTTCTCGGTCCGGATCGAGGTCGGCCCGCGCGTCGGCGTGACGCTGGCGACCTCGCCGAGGGGCACGGCGCCGCCGGCCGGCATCGGCACCAGGATGTCGCTGGCGATCGCCTTTGGATTGTCGCGCAGGTCGCGCGGATAGCGCATGTTGACGGTGAAGCGCTGCCGGCCTTCGACGGTCGTCGTCACCGTCTGGCCGCCCAGCGCGGTCGCGATCGTGTCCTGAACGTCCTGCACCATGATGCCGTAGCGCGACAGCGCCTCACGGTCCGGCGTGATCTCGAGATAGTAGCCGCCGAGGCTTCGCTCGGCATAGGCCGAGGAGGTCCCGGGGACCGCCTTGAGCACTTGCTCGATCTGCCGGGCAAGCTTGTCGATCCCGGCGAGATCGGTGCCGATGACCTTGACGCCGATCGGGGTGCGGATGCCGGTCGAGAGCATGTCGATGCGCGCCTTGATCGGCATGGTCCAGGCGTTGGAGACGCCGGGGAATTGCAGCGCCTTGTCCATCTCCGCTATCAGGCTGTCGACCGTCACGCCCGGGCGCCACTCTGCCTTCGGCTTGAGGTTGACGATGGTCTCGAACATTTCCGACGGCGCGGGATCGGTCGCGGTGGCCGCGCGGCCGGCCTTGCCATAGACCGAGGCCACTTCGGGAAACGAGCGGATGATCCGGTCCTGCGTCTGCATCAGCTCGGCCGCCTTGGTCACGGAAATGCCGGGCAGCGTGGTGGGCATGTAGAGCAGGGTGCCTTCGTCGAGGTTCGGCATGAACTCGGTGCCGAGCTGACGCGCCGGCCAGACCGACACGGCGAGCACGCCGAGCGCGAGCAGGATCACGACGATCCTCGCCCGCAGCACGGCCGCGATGATCGGCCGATAGATCCAGATCAGGAAGCGATTGATCGGATTCTTGTGCTCCGGAATGATCTTGCCGCGGACGAAGATCACCATCAGCGCCGGTACCAGCGTCACTGACAGAAGCGCCGCCGCCGCCATCGCAAACGTCTTGGTGAAGGCGAGCGGGCTGAACAGCCGGCCTTCCTGCGATTCCAGCGTGAAGATCGGCATGAACGACACGGTGATGATCAGCAGGCTGAAGAACAGCGCGGGGCCGACCTCGGCGGCGGCATCGATCAGGATCGCCACCCGCGATCGGTCGGGCTCGGCGCGCTCGAGGTGCTTGTGCGCGTTCTCGATCATGACGATCGCGGCGTCGATCATGGCGCCGATCGCAATCGCGATGCCGCCGAGACTCATGATGTTGGAGCCGATCCCGAGCAGCTTCATCGCTCCGAAGGCCATCAGCACGCCGACGGGAAGCATCAGGATGGCGACGAGCGCGCTGCGGACGTGCAGCAGGAAGACGATGCAGACCAGCGCCACCACGATACTTTCCTCGACCAGCGTGTGCCTGAGCGTGTCGATGGCTGCATAGATGAGGTTCGAGCGGTCGTAGACCGGGACGATCTCGACCGACTTCGGCAGGCTGGTCGCGATCTCCTTGAACCGCTTCTTGACGTTCTCGATCACGTCGAGCGCGTTCATACCGAAGCGCTGGAGCACGATGCCGCTTGCGACCTCGCCCTCGCCGTTCAGCTCGGCGATGCCGCGCCGCTCGTCCGGTCCGAGCTCGACGCGGGCGACGTCGCGCAGCTTGACCGGCGTTCCGTTGTCGGTCTTCAGCACGACATTGCCGAGATCGTTGATGCTCTTGAGATAACCCTTGCCGCGGATGACATATTCGAACTCGGAGAGTTCGACGGTGCGGCCGCCGACGTCGGCATTGCTGGCGCGGATGGCGTCGCGCATCTTCTGCATGGTGATGCCGAGATCGCGCATGCGCTGCGGATCGAGGATGACATTGTACTGCTTGACGAAGCCGCCGACGCTCGCGACCTCCGCTACGCCTTCCGCCTTGGCGAGGGCGAATTTCAGGTTCCAGTCCTGGATCGTCCTTGTGTCGGCGAGGTTCAACTCCCGGGACATTACGGCGTATTGGTAGACCCAGCCGACGCCGGTCGCGTCCGGGCCGATCGTCGGTGTTACGCCTGCGGGCAGCCTTGCCGCCGCACTGTTGAGAAACTCGAGCACGCGCGAGCGGGCCCAGTAGATGTCGGTGCCGTCCTCGAAGATGACGTAGACGAAGGAGACGCCGAAGAAGGAGAAACCGCGCACCACCTTGGACCTCGGCACCGTCAGCATTGCGGTGGTGAGGGGATAGGTGACCTGGTCCTCGATCACCTGCGGCGCCTGGCCGGCAAACTCGGTATAGACGATGACCTGGGTGTCGGAGAGGTCGGGAATGGCGTCCAGCGGCAGATGGATCAGCGCATAGAAACCGGCAGCGGCGGCAAAGCCGGTGCCGAACAGCACCAGCAGCAGGTTGCGGGCCGACCAGGCGATGACGCGCGCGATCATGGCTTGACTCCGATGGCCTTCTCGCCGGTGGGATTGTCGGCTTGCATCGGCCCTGCCTCATTGAACCCCTTGAGCGCGGCCTTCAAATTGCTCTCGGCGTCGATGAGGAAGTTGGCCGAGGTGACGATGGCATCGCCCTCGGCAAGCCCATCGCGGATCTCTACGTAGCCGTCGCCCCGTCGTCCGAGCTTGACCTCGCGCGGCTCGAAGCGGCCTTGTCCCTTGTCGATGAGGACAGCCTGCCGGCTGCCCGTGTCGAGCACAGCGCTCTCGGCGACCGCGAGGACCGGCGCCGGATTGCCGGTATCGATCTCGGCATCGACATACATGTCCGGAAGCAGCGCGAGGTCGGCATTCTCCAGCTCGATCCGCACCCGTGCCGTGCGCGTCTCCTTGTTGACCTGCGGATAGATCACGCTGATCCGCCCCTTGAAGCTCCGGCCGGGATGGCTGCGCGCCCGCACCGTTACGGGCTGGCCGACGGCAACGTTGCCGAGGTCTCGCTCGGCGACATCGACGATCGCCCAGACCAGCGAGATGTCGGCGATACGAAACAGCACGTCGCCGGGCTGGGCACGCATTCCCTCGATCGCGTTGCGCTGGAGCACGATGCCGTCGCGGGGCGACGACCATTGAATGGTGATGGGGACCGCGCGGCTCTTCTCCATCTCGGCGATGGCTGGCTCCGGGACATCGAGATTGACCAGCCGTTGCCGGGAGCCTCGGCCATAGGGTTCGATGCCTGCCGTGGCTTTCGAGGTGATCGTCGCAAGATATTCGGCCGCGGCGGACGACACCGCGGAGCTGTAGATGTCCATCAGCGGCTGGCCCTTCGCCACGCGGCTGCCGGTCGTTACATCGGCGACCTTCTGCACATAGCTCTCGGCGCGCATGGCGACGACCGAGACCCGCCGCTCATCGAGCTGGATTGTGCCGGGGACGCGAACCAGCGTCCTGATCTGGCGCCGCTCGGCAGGTTCGGATTTGACGCCGCTACGCTGGATCCGGCCGGGTGACAGCTTGACCGAGCCGTCGTCGCTGTCCTCGCCCTCATAGACGGGAATGTAGTCCATCCCCATCGAATCCTTCTTCGGCACCGCCGAGGTGTCGGGCAGGCCCATCGGGTTGCGGTAATACTTGATCTTGCGATCGCCCTGCGTCGTTGCCGCGTTCTTGGCCGCGTTCATTGTTGCAGGCTGCTCCGGCGCATCGACAGCCGCCGGCACGGCGACATAGTCGCGGCCGTCCTCGGTTTTCTTCGGTGTCGGCGAATAAAGCGGTTTGCCGTCGGGGTCCTGATAATAGAGCGGGGCGCTGGCGTCGGCCGCGCCGGCAGCGGACAGCAGGCGGCCGTTATCCGGCGGCAAGGCGCTGCCGGCGAACAGCCCGGCACCTGCCGCAGCGAGGATCGCAGCGGCAGCGCCGATGAGGCGGCTGCGGCTCATTGCTCGGCCGTGACGACGAGCTTGTTGTCGACCGTCCCGGTTTCGCCTTGCACCTTGGCGCCAAGCGAAAGCTGCCAGCGACCGGCCATGCCGAAGGTCGCCTTGAAGCGGTAGGTGCCGGGCTCGGTCCCCGGCATGGGCGTGACCTTGGTGGCCATCTCCTGCATGCCGTCCGGAGCCATGTCGAGCCGGCTGGCGAAGACCACCGCGTCGGGCACGGCCTTGCCGCTGGTCTTGTCGACCAGTCGCACCGTCACGATGCGATCGGCTCCGGCCTTGACGGTCGGCTGAATGAGCTGGAACTCGTAGTTCTTGATTTCGGCATGCGCGGCACCCGTAAGGGCAGCGCCGATCAGCACGGCCATGGCGGCGCGTGCGACGTTGAACGTTGTCATGATTTCAATTCCTCGATGGGTCTGATGGAGCCGTCAGGGCCGCAGGCGACAAGCCGCAAGGCGGCAGGCCGCGATGCGCGCACCGGGTTCGGCACGCGGGATCATCAGGCGCGTGAGCGCCGATCAGACCAGGGTTCGAGGCGGATGGTCGGGGGGCTTTGTGCCGAGACCGTCGACAGGAAGATCATTGCGCAGCACGCGCGCGCTGTGCTGAGCCTGACGCTCGATCAGGGCAGCAGCTCCGGACGGCGCGGGGACGGAGAGGTTCAGCATGCAGAGCGCCACGAACGGACAAGATCCGCCATCGCCGCCCTTGGTCTGTCCCGGACAGCACGGCATGTCCGCCATCGCCTGCGTGTCATCCGACGAAGCCTGCGCGTCGTCCGCCATCGCTTGCATGTCGTCTGACATCGCCTGCATGTCGTGGTGATGAGCGGCGCCGGACACAGGCGCGGCAAACGCAGGGGCGGCCAGCGGCGCGAGCAGAAGCCCGAGCGCGACCAGCAGCATGACCACAGCGTTGGCGAACCGTTTCAGCAGCATGCCTCATTGTCGCACGCCGTGACGGAACCTGCAAACCGTGCCCGCATCACGATTTGGCCAGAGACAAGCAGAGGCGCCTTCTGCTCGCCGGGCATATAATTCGTGTTAAGCAAATTCGGAAGTTTTGGAAGAGCGTGCGATCAGGCACTGGGCTCGGGCCGTTGCGACAACAGCGCATCGGCTGCCGCGTCTTGAAGGAGCCAGTCTTCCGTGGCTTCGATCGTGACCGCGACGCGACGACTCGCCTCCATCGCCAGCTCGAGCCATTTGATGGCTTCATCGATCCACTGGTCGTGGTGTGCGGGATCAGCGATGGCCTTTTCCCGAAATGCATCTGCCTGCTTCAGGCAGGCGGTTCTGCGGTCCACGCGGCTCTCCCGAGTTTCCCGCCCCGCTTGCATCTTTGATGCATCGCGTAGTGGACGTCGTTAACATAGGACAGGTGACGCGGCGCAAAAACGAGAGGCCCCAGCTCCGGCGCGAACCGGGGCTGGGGCCTGCTTGCGGTCGGCGTGTCAGCAGTTTTTCTGGAAACGCGCCCGCCAGCGCGGCGCCTTGACCGGCGGTAGCAAGTAGCTTTTGCCCTCGGCCGAGATCGTCAGCGACTGCTCGGAGCCCAGAAGATCTAAGACGCGATTTTCCAGGGCGCCCCATTTGTCTTCGTCAAGCTCGGGACGGCCGAGGTCCGGCTGGTTGAACATCGTGGTGTTCGGGGGGAAGGACTCGGGACCGGCATAGGTGAAGCCGGCACGTTGGCCGCTGCTATGGGCGGACAAGCGGACATCGGGCGCGCACGCCCCTAGAGATGAGTACAGTGCCTAGCGTGGGAGCGCCCGGCCTTCGTACATGAACGTCATCGGCTTTGGTCCCGGCATATAGCCGACATCGAGATCCTCGACGGCGAAGCCGTTGCCGCGGATCAGGTCTGCGATGGCGCGGTTGAGATGGCAGCCGCCCGCGATCACCTTCCAGGGCGGGGTCAAACGATCCTGCCACCATTGCACGCTCGCCTCAGGCGCACGGCCATGCTCGACGAACAGGAGCTGTCCGCCCGGCTTCAGGATGCGTCGTGCCTCCGAGAGTGCGCGACTGACATCGGGGATGCTGCACATGGTCCACGTCGTCACGACGGTGTCCACGCTCGCATTTTCCAGCGGAATGGCTTCCGCGGAGCCCTCGATCAGCTCCAGCCGGCTTGCATGCTGCCGACCGGCGTCGCGGGCGATCTCCAGCAGCTTTGGCGATGGATCAATGCCAATGATCTGTGTCACGCCCGGCCCGTAGAAGCCGAGATTGAGCCCCGGACCAATCCCGAGCTCGAGCACGCGGCCCGTCGCAGCGGATGCGACTCGGGTGCGATATGGCACGAGATAGGGCTGTCGCATCGCGAGCTGCGTCAGCCAAGGCAGGATCCTGTCCTGATAGAAGCTCATGCGAGTCCTCGGACATCTTATCTGTCGCGCGGGACCGTGCCGGTCCCGCGTCTTGCTGCGGTGAACGCTACGCCCGCTCTTCCCAGATCATGGCGAGATGCACGATGGTCTGTACCGCCTTCTCCATGTCCTGCCGGCTCACCCATTCCAGGCGCGAGTGGAAGGCGTGCTCGCCGGCAAAGATGTTGGGGCAGGGCAAGCCCATGAAGGACAGCCGCGAGCCGTCGGTGCCGCCGCGGATCGCTGTGCGCATAGGACGCAGGCCCGCGCGGCGGATCGCCTCGATGGCGTATTCGAGGATGTGCGGGTGACGGTCGATCACCTGCTTCATGTTGCGGTACTGCTCCCTGACCTCGAACCGGTAGGTCGAGCGCGGGTATTCCTTCATCACGTCCTTCACGATGCCCTCGAGCAGGGTCTCCTTCTCCTTCAGGCCCTCTTCGGTGAAGTCGCGCACGATGAAGGCGAGCGTCGCCTGCTCGAGCGCGCCGGTGATGCCGATCGGATGCAGGAAACCCTGTTTGCCTGACGTCGTCTCGGGCGAGCAGCCTTCCTTCGGCAGCCGCTCGACGATGGCGGCGGCGATCTTGATCGCATGCTCCATCTTGCCCTTGGCGTAGCCGGGATGGGCGCTGACGCCGTTGATGGTGATGGTGGCGCCGTCGGCCGAGAAGGTCTCGTCCTCGACGCTGCCGGCGCTCTCGCCGTCCATGGTGTAGCCGAAATCGGCGCCAAGCTTCTTCAGGTCGACATTGTCGACGCCGCGGCCGATCTCCTCGTCGGGCGTGAACAGGATCTTGATGGTGCCGTGCTTCACGTCGGGATTGTTGATGAAGAAATGCGCGGCATCCACGATCTCGGCGACGCCGGCCTTGTTGTCGGCGCCAAGCAGCGTGGTGCCGTCGGTGGTGATGATGTCGTTTCCGATCTGGTTCTTCAGCGCCGGGTGCTCGGCAAAGCGGATCACCTGGGTGGGATCGCCCGGGAGCGTGATGTCGCCGCCGCGATAGTTCTTCACGACCTGCGGCTTGACGTTCTTGCCGGTGACGTCGGGCGAGGTGTCCATGTGCGAGCAGAAGCAGATCACCGGCACCTTCTTGTCGGTATTGGCCGGGATCGTCGCATAGACGTAGCCGTAGTCGTCGAGATGGGCGTCCGCGACGCCCATGGCCTTGAGCTCGGTGACGAGCACGCGGCCAAGATCCTTCTGCTTCTCGGTCGAGGGCGAGTTGGGAGATTCGGGATCGGATTGGGTGTCGATGGTGACGTAGCGCAGGAAGCGCTCGGTCACGGTGTGCGTGAAGGTGAGGGAGGACATTTCTGTTCAAACCGCCGGGTCAGGTGAGCAGGCGATATACCAGAAAAGCGTCATTCAGGGGGCCGCATCGAAGCGGGCACGACGCAGGATCAGGCTTAACGAACCGTAGCGCTCAGATCGCTTCTTTCAGTTCCTTGACCGGCCGGAATGCGACCTTCTTGCTGGCCTTGATGTGGATCGGCTCGCCGGTGGCGGGATTGCGGCCGGTGCGGGCGGCGCGCTTGCGGACCTGGAGGATGCCAAGGCCGACGATGCGGACCCGGTCGCCCTTCTTCAGGTGCCTGGTGATCAGGTCGACCATGTCGGTGAGAATCGCCTCGGCATGCTTTTTCGAGAGGTCCTGGCCTTCCGCGATGCTGGCTGCGAGGTGCTTGAGCGTGATGGTGGCTGGAGCGGCTGCCTTCTTCGCCATGTCTGGCCTCCTCGTGTCTTGCCGGAGTCCTGAGGGGGGATGGCCTCGAAATCCGCGCAAGTTCCGGAACGCGTAGACGATTCGGGACTGGACTGACTACGCCGCTGGCGCGGCCGTTAAGCATGGTCAGCATGCGCCGCTCGTAGAAACGCGGGCGTTGCGGCTGTGGATGCAACGTCCTTGACTTCACCAAGTCCCGCCTTTAAGTCCCCCCTCGTTCCGCGGACATCTGCGCGTCACGCGGGAGTAGCTCAGTTGGTTAGAGCGCCGGCCTGTCACGCCGGAGGTCGCGGGTTCGAGCCCCGTCTCTCGCGCCATTTTTGGCGGAATATCAAGCCCTTAGACATACCACGATTTGGAACCTTCGACCACAAGTCCAAGGGATGCCGGCGACCTTGCACCTCTGTGCCGGTCTCGTTCGCCGCCGGTTTTGACCATTTGCCTCCGGATAGCTCCAGCGAAGCGTAAAAAGTGGTCTCCAAATCCGTGAATCGGAGCCTTTTTGACCGACGCCCACGCAGTTTGGCGCCTGTATCAAAGACGCCGTTGAGAAGGGTCGGGCTCAAGAGCGGAACAAACGTGAGGCTATCGATCGCCAGAGGCGGCCTACTCTTCTTCTTTGGGGTGGGACTCTGGGGTCTTGCGGCCTGGGAAGGCGACGGGAGCTGGTGGCATTTTTGCTATCGCTTGCTCTAGCTCGGTAGCGATAGCCCTGTAGCGCACGAGCAACCTTGTGAATACGTCCCGCTTAATTTGGCTCTTTGCAGCCTTCTGAAGGCGCTCGCATTCGGCGATTTGGACGCGGAGCAGTTCTAGGTGGGCCTTCATGTCCTTCATGACTTCTTGCGCTCCTGCGCCGCCTTGGCCTCGAACAGCGCGATAATGGCGGCAACCACGGCGATGCCGATCCCTGCCATTATCAGTACCATTTCGCTCATGGTTGCATTCTAGCGCAGGAATTACCGGGAGGTTCCTAAAGTTCAAACTGAGGGAAGAGCGAGGGGCCCGGCTCCGGTGCACGAAGAAACGGCCCCGACACAACCCTAAATGCCGGGGCCGTTCGAGGTCCCTTGGCGCGAGCACCAAGGGCCAACAGCCTAGACCAAAGCCGGCGTCGGATATGTCCACTTTTGGACATACGGCGTGGGTTTCCCGATTACGCCTAGCCCCCGCCGGCAGCGGATCGCTAATTCCTGCGGTTCGTGAACCGAGCGTTGCCGAGGCCGGTCCCGATTACACCCCAACATTCTACGTCCTGCAGTACCCGCCATTAGTTCGGCAAATGCCGAGCTGCACCTCGCCACCACCCTGTTTGTGTCGCGCGGTCATCATCCAGTGTCGCGCCCAAACGAGGAGCGACAGCGTGGCGGCGATCGCGGCGGCGGCCGGCCGCGGGAGCAGGTCCGTTACACCAGGGCTCTCTTGTCGAAGGACTTCAGACTGGTGAGACCGCAAGCTGAGCCGGAAAGCAAAAGGCCGCCCTGGGGCGGCCGTTTTGTCTCAAACCGGACCTTTCTCGTGCCGTCAGCGAATCTCCGACGAGCCCGAGCTGGTGACCACCACCGGTTTGCCCGCCTTGATCACATGGGTCGACTGAGCGGTCTGGCTGTAATCGGCATCGGTGCGGGCTGCGATCCCGAAGGCGGCCACCGCGATGCCAGCCACGAGCGCCACCACCACGATCTTCAGGTGGGTCGAACGGTCAGCAGAATGAATTGAGTGGTTCATCAGAGCCTCCCGACGGGCTTTACCGCCGTCTGTTGGCTCTTGTCATAAGGACGATCTGTTTCCGGATGGTTTCACCGGTTTCGCAAAATGGTTTCATCTGGCCGCCGGGTCGGTTTCGCCCCGGCGGCCGCTGGAACCGGCCTTAAGCCGCCGCGCGGGCGATATCGGCCCGGATCGGGCGGGCAGCCCAGACGAACAGGAGGGCGCCGACGGTGGTCGTGATCGCAGCCGAGAGCAGGGAATAGCGCACGGCGTCAGCGCCGTAGCCACCCTTCAGCGCATCATTGACCATCCCGACCGCGAGCGGGCCGACGCCCTGGCCGAAGCAGGTCGCGGTGAGCGCGATGAGGGCGGAGGCCAGCGCCCGCATGCTCGGCTTTGCCACGGTCTGCGCGATCGCGAAGATCGGTCCGAGATGGAAGCCGACCAGGAACGAGGTCAGCGCCAGCATCGCCACCATCACCGTGAAATCCTGCGTCAGCATGCACAGCGCGAACACGGGACCAGCGAGGCCCGATGTAATCGCGGGCGCCCACAGCTTCCAGCGATCGTCGAGGCGGCTCACCTGCGCCACCACGAAGCCGCCGAGCAGGGTGCCGGCCATGCCGGCGAGTCCCTTGAAGGTGCCGGCATAGGTGCCGATCTCGGCGCTCGACAGATGGTGCACGCGCGCAAGGAACGGCGGGATCCAGGCCGCGGTCGCGTAATTGGTGTAGGTGGTGAGGCAGAAGCCGATCAGCACGATGACGAAGCTCCGCTGCGAGGCAAGGAAGCGCAGCGTCGGCCCGAGCGGCTCGGGCACAAAACTCTCCTGCATCGCGCCGCGCTTCGGCTCGGAGATCGTCAGCCAGAGGACCGTGGCGAGCAGGATGCCGGGCAGGCCCGCGACGTAGAAGGCCATCCGCCAGCCATAGTGCTGGTTGACGTAGCCGCCGACGAAATAGCCGAGGAAGACGCCGAGATAGGTGCCGATGGCGTAGACGCCGAGCGCGCGCGGCCGCTCGTTCTTGGCAAAGAGATCGGCAACGATGGACTGCGAGGCCGGCGAGCCCGCGGATTCGCCGATGCCGACGCCGATTCGCGCCAGCGCCAGCGAGGTCACGCTCGAGGCCGCGCCGCACAGCGCCGTCATCGCGCTCCAGAACGCAAACGCGATGGCGACGATGTTGCGGCGGTTGAGCCGGTCGGCCATGCGCGCGATGGGGATTCCGAGCAGGGAATAGAACAGCGCGAAGCCGAAACCTGCGAGCAGGCCCATCATGGTGTCGCTGAGTTGAAACTCCTTCTTGATCGGCTCGATCAGGACATTGAAGATCGTGCGGTCGAGAAAATTCAGCGCATAGATGATGGTGAGCAGCCCCAGCACGTAATAGCGCCGTGCCGAGGGCTTTGCCGCGGCGGCCGTTTGCACCGACACTTGTGACGTCACATCGACCATCGCTTCCCCCAATTTGTCTTTGTTATTGTAATTGGTCCAGCTCGTGTTGGGGCTGGCTGATCAGCCTTCGCGGATGTAATTCCCCGCTTCGAACTCGACCGGCGGCGCGCTCGCGTCAAAGCAGACGCCGATGGGATCGCGGCCGGCCGCAAGGGCCTCGAGCTGGTCGCTCAGCATGCGCCGGATCATCAGGATGCCGCGGTCGCTCTGGCCAAAATGCTCCTCGGAGTGAACGGTCACCGGGCCCTGGCCGACCTGGGCCTCATAGTCGCCCGGGAATTGCTGGTGCTCGGCCTCGCTCATGTCCCACCAGAACTTGCCGTTGAATTTCGAGCGCATGCGGCCGATGTCGCCGGGGTTCTTGACGCGGCCGGCGACGTAGATGCGGAAGGAGGTGTCGTCGATCGGCAGGACCCAGCCGATCGACTCGACGCGGGCGAACTGCGCGACGCGCGGATTCGGCACCACGCGCAAGGTGGGCAGCGCGGCCTCGCTGACGCGGTAAAACACCTTGCCGTCGTCCTGCTTGCGTTCCGAACGGACGAGGACACCGCGCGGCGATTTCTCGAACTTCACCTCGGGGATCGAGGCCATCATGTTGGTGAATTGCGGACCGCTGAACGAGCCGTGCAGCACCGGCACGTGGTAGGGATCGACAACGTTCTCGAAATGCTGCAGCCAGTTGCAGGGGATGATCGCTGGCCCGCCGCCGCCGATCGAGGAATCATCGGCTTCGACGAGCTGGCCGTCGTCCATGTTTTCAAGGCACTCGTAGGCCGGCAGCACCGGGCGTTTCTCGGCCGGGCCCATATAGGCGAAGATCAGCCCGTAGCGCTCCTCGACCGGGTACCAGGGTTGGCGCACCTTGTCCTTGAACTGGCCGCCGTCGGGCTCGCAGGGCTGCTCGAGGCAGTGGCCTTCGGTGTCGAACTTCCAGCCGTGATAGCAGCAGCGGATGCCGTCTTCCTCGACCTTGCCGTAATAGAGCGTGGTGCCGCGGTGGCAGCAGCGCGCGTGCAACAGGCCGGCGCGGCCGTGCCTGTCGCGGAACAGGACCAGGTCCTCGCCCAGCGCGCGCACCTTCTTCGGCGTGTCGGTGGCGTCGCCGACAAGGCCCACCGGGTGCCAGTAGCGGCGGAGCAGCTCGCCCATCGGCGTGTCCCTTGCGACCGACGTCAGCTCGGCGCGCGTGTGCGCCGGCTTCATCGCATAGCCAGTGCCGAGATCGCGATCCCGCTGGGTGATGGTCATGCTGATCCTCCCGTCCGGCCTTCGCGGCCGGGTCATCTTTGATGTGTTGACCAAGTCAACGGCAGATCGATGACAATGTCAACGATACTCAAAACGCCTCTTAGTTGCATTTCGATTGCGCCGAGGCCGGACTTGGTCGCTCAGGCTTGGCAGGAACCGGCTTTCTTGGCAGAGGAGGGCCATGAGCCAGACACCGAGCAGGGGCGGGTCGACATCGCCCGAACCGGACGAAAGCGAGCTGCCGGCGCCGATCACCGTGATGCTGTCCTCGCGGCTAATGGTGCTCGCCAACCTGCTCAAGCGCGGCGCCATCCTGCGCTACAAGCGCCTCACCGGATTGTCGTCTGTCGAGTTCGGTCTCGTCGCCTCGCTCGGTCGCGGACCGGCGATGAGCGTGGTGCGGCTCGCCGAAGCCGTCGGCCAGGACAAGGGACAGATCAGCCGCGCGCTCGCTGGCCTGATGTCGCGTAAGCTGATCGCGAAGGCGCCGAATCCAAAGGACAGCCGCGAGGTGCTGGTCTCGCTGACCAAGGCCGGGCTCGCGGCGCATGATGCGATCGTCGCCGGCGCGCAGGAGCGCAATCGGCGCCTGTTGGAACATCTGAGCGAAGACGAGCTCCAGACGCTGCTGCGGCAGGTCGATGATCTCACGGCGATCGCAGCGGAGATGCTCGAGGCCGAGAAAGTTCAGCGCTGAACGTTACAGCAATCATTGGAAATGTTGGATCGGTTCTAAGACTCGCTCTAAGAGCCTTTCAATTAGCGCCATCGCGCTCACTCACATAAAGCGTCGCCACAACGCATGCCGTCATGGGACTGACGGCATGCGAATGAAATACGCATTTGGGGTGGCGCGTTGAACAGTCTACGTTTGCTGCGGTCGGCCGTTTTGGCGACCGCGTCCGTTTGGGTTTTGGTGCCACAAGCATCCTTCGCACAATCTTCCGCGCAGACCGGCGCGCAGAACTTGCCGGCGGTGAATGTTGCGGCGCCGGAAGCGCGCCGCCGCGCGGCGTCGACCGCTCCGCGCCGCGCGCAGCGTACCGTGCAGACTGTCAGCAACCGGAAGCCGCAGCCGCAGCCGCAGCGCAACGTTGGCGTCGTCGAGACGGCGCGCGGTCCCGTCCACGGCTACGTCGCTGGCCGCAGCTCGTCAGGCACCAAGACCGACACGCCGATCATGGAGACACCGCAGTCGGTGTCGGTGATCGGCGCCGAGCAGATCCGCGACCAGAAAGCGAACAAGCTCGACGAGGTCCTGCGCTACACCGCCGGCGTGCGCGCCGGAACCTTTGGCGCGGATACGCGCAACGACTGGTGGCTGATCCGCGGCTTCAAGTCTGACGATGTCGGACTGTTCCTCGACGGCATGCAGCTGTTCTACACGTCCTATGCGAGCTGGAAGCTGCAGACCCCCGACATGGAGCGGGTGGAAGTGCTGCGCGGTCCGTCGGCCGTGCTGTATGGCGGATCGAGCCCGAGCGGCATCGTCAATGTCATCAGCAAGCTGCCGCCGGCCGAGCCGATCCGCTATGTCGAGACCGGCGTCAATAATTTCGGCAATGCCTATGTCGGCTTCGATTTCGGTGGGCCGGTCGCGACGAGCTCCGGGAACGGCAAGCTGTTCTACCGCATGGTCGGTCAGGTCCAGAACGGCGCCACGCAGGTCAATTTCACGCCGGACAACAACTACTTCATCGCGCCGTCGGTGACCTGGAAGCCGGATGCCGACACGACCTTCACGGTGCTGGCGTCGGCCTCGAAGCAGGACACCCGCGGCATCAACTTCCTGCCTTATCAGGGCACGGTGACCAGCGCTCCGTTCGGTCGCATACCGACCAGCCTGTTCGTCGGCGATCCCGGCGTCGACAAGTTCACGCGCGAGCAGGAGATGCTCGGCTATCAGTTCGAGCGCAATCTCACCGGCGACCTCACGTTCCGGCAGAATGCGCGCTTTGCGCACGTCGACATCACGTATCGCGGCTATGTCGGAAACGGCTACACCAACCCCACGATCGGCGACCTCTTCCGTTACAATTGGTATGCGAAGAACACGGCCAATCAGGCCGATCTCGACAATCAGCTGGAGTATCGCTTCGACACCGGGCCGGTAAGGCACACCATGCTGTTCGGCGTCGACCTCAAGGGCTACCAGATCGACGACTACCAGGCTTTCAACTTCTTCGGAGTGCCTTCGATCAACGCCCTGAATCCGGTCTACGGCGTCGGCGACATTCCAATCACCGGGGATCCGTTCCGGAACTTCCTGATCACGCAGAAGCAGGCCGGCACCTATCTTCAGGACCAGATGAAGCTGGGGAATTTCACGCTGGTGCTCAGCGGCCGCAATGATTGGGTCGAGACGACGCAGGCCGCCCGCGACACGGGCGCCACGATCAGCAGTCAGAACGACAGCAGTTTCAGCGGGCGCGCCGGTCTGATCTACAATTTTGACAACGGCATCGCGCCTTACATCTCCTATGCGACGAGCTTTAATCCGATCATCGGCCTCAACGCGTCGAACCAGCTGTTCGTGCCGGAGACCGGCAAGCAGGCCGAGATCGGTCTGAAGGTCGCGCCAAAGGGATTCGACGGCTATTTCACGGTCTCGGCCTTCGATCTGGTCCGTCAAAATGTGCCGACGACGGTGCCGGGCAGTACCCCGGTCCTGCAAAACCAGACCGGCGAGGTGACCTCGCGGGGCATCGAGCTTGAAGCCGTGGCCAATGTCACGCGTGAGCTCAAGCTGATCGGCGCCTTCACGTCCTATCATCTCTTCACCAGCAAGGACCTCGATCCGACCCTTGTCGGCAGGACGCCGACCAACACACCGCAGATGCTGGCGTCGGGCTGGGCGGACTACACGTTCAAGGACGGACCGCTTGCGGGTTTCGGCTTCGGCGGCGGCGTGCGCTATGTCGGTTCGTCCTGGGCCGACGCCGCCAACACGCTCGAGGTTCCCGCGGTCGTGCTCGGCGATCTCGCGGTTCACTACGAATGGCAGAACTGGCGCACCGCGCTCAACGTGATCAACCTGACCGACAAGATCTACGTCGCGAGCTGCGCGTCGGCCACGTCCTGCTTCTACGGCGACCGCCGGCGCGTCACCGCCAGCGTCTCGTACACATGGTAACGGCGGGCGAGGGGATCCCGACGTGAAAGCGCGCACGATCAGGCTCTGGTCCGTGGTCCACACCTGGACCAGCCTGGTTTCGACCGTGTTCCTGCTTTTGCTGTGCCTGACCGGCCTTCCGCTGGTGTTCCATCACGAGATCGATGAGCTCCTGGGCTATGCCCCCCAGCCCGAAGCTCATGCGAGCGCGGCGCGTGCGACGCCCCAGCAAGTCGCCGACGCCGCGCTCGCCGCCGATCCGGGCCGCGTGCTGCAATATATCTCCTGGGACAAGGACGAGCCCGGGATCGTGATGGCGTTCACCAACAGCGCCCCGGACGGGGCGCCCGACAATGCGACCGTGCGTGCCTTCGATGCGGCGTCGGCGAAACTGCTCGGCCCGGTCGGCGTCGGCCCGATGCTGATCGTGCTCAAGCTGCACACGGACATGTTCGCCGGCCAGGCTGGAAAGCTGTTTCTCGGCGCGATGGGCCTGTTGTTCGCCGTCGCCATCATCTCCGGCGTGGTGTTGTACTGGCCGTTCACCCGCCGGCTGCGTTTTGCCACCATCCGTGACAGCGCCCCGCGGCGGGTCGTGTGGCTCGACTGGCACAATCTGATCGGGGTCGTAACGGTGGCCTGGGCGCTGGTGGTCGGGCTGACCGGTGTCGTCAACACCTGGGCCGAGCTGATGCTGAGCCAATGGAAGGCCACCGAGCTCGCCAGCATGGTCGCGCCCTATGCCGGCAAGCCGGCGCCCAGCCATCTCGCCTCGCTCGATGAGGTCGTCGCGCGCGCCAGGCAGGCGGCCGATGGCATGGAGATCGCCTTCATCGCCTTTCCCGGCACGCCGTTCTCCTCCTCGCATCATTTCGCCGCCTTCATGCGCGGGGATACGCCGCTGACGTCACGGCTGCTGAAGCCGGTGCTGCTGGACGGTGAAACGGGAGAGGTGGCCGACAGCCGGGCGCTGCCGATGTACCTCCAGGCCCTCCTGATCTCGCAGCCGCTCCATTTCGGCGATTATGGCGGCATGCCGCTCAAGGTGATCTGGGCCGCGCTCGACGTGCTGACGATCATCGTGATCGGCAGCGGGCTCTATCTCTGGCTGGCGCGGCGACGAAAGCGGGGCGCGACGCGGGCCGACGCATTCGCAAAACGAGTCCCGGTCTCGTCATGATGCATGGCTCGTCCGTCGGCTCCCGCCTGTGGATACGGGTCTTCGGCGCGCCGCTTCTGATTGCGCTGGCAACGTCGATCGGCCTGTTGGCGGCGCTGCTGTGGGGCGATGTCGGCAGATATGTTGCCTGGGTGACAGTCGGCTTCCCCGTCCTTGTCATCTTTGGGGTCTGGCTGCGTCGCAGCAGGAAAGCAGGATCATCCTAGACGCGCGGCCGCCTGCGGGGAGTGCTTCCGCTGAGCGTCTGCCCCAAGGTGGGGAGGGGTGAGGGCCGCTCTTGCTGGGCAGGCCGATCTGCTCCATACCAGCGCGGGGCGATTCCGGGATTTTCACTGTTCTGGGGGCGGCAAAGGGCCTAAAAATAGCGTGTCTTGCGCCCATTGGTGCACTGCGCTAAGGCTCAGAATAATTCCAAACCGGGACGAATCCGTGGCTCCCCCGAGGCCGCGGGAAAAAGGGCTCGCCAATGAGCGGCATTCTGCAGAACTATCTTCCACTCGTCGTCTTTATAGGGGTAGCAGGCCTCATTGGCCTCGTGCTGCTGATCGCCCCCTTCATCGTGGCGTTCCAGCAGCCGGACCCGGAAAAACTGTCGGCGTATGAGTGCGGTTTCAACGCCTTCGACGACGCCCGGATGAAGTTCGACGTCCGCTTCTACCTGGTCGCCATCCTCTTCATCATCTTCGACCTCGAGGTGGCGTTCCTGTTCCCGTGGGCGGTGGCGTTCGGCAAGCTCGGTGCGACCGGCTTCTGGTCAATGCTGGTGTTCCTCGCCGTACTCACGGTGGGATTTGCCTATGAATGGAAGAAAGGGGCACTGGAATGGGATTGAACCAAGCCACTCCGTCCGGTCCGGTTCTCGCACCGGCGCCCAAGGGCATTCTGGATCCGTCGACCGGCAAGCCGGTCGGTGCCAATGATCCGTTCTTCCTCGAAGTCAATCACGAACTGTCCGACAAGGGCTTCTTCGTGGCCGCGGCCGACGACCTCATCACCTGGGCCCGCACCGGCTCGCTGATGTGGATGACCTTCGGTCTCGCCTGCTGCGCGGTCGAGATGATGCAGGTCTCGATGCCGCGCTACGACGTCGAGCGCTTCGGCTTCGCGCCGCGTGCCTCCCCACGTCAGTCCGACGTGATGATCGTGGCGGGTACGCTGACCAACAAGATGGCCCCGGCGCTGCGCAAGGTCTACGACCAGATGCCCGAGCCGCGCTACGTCATCTCGATGGGCTCCTGCGCCAACGGCGGCGGCTACTACCACTATTCGTACTCGGTCGTGCGCGGCTGCGACCGTATCGTGCCGATCGACATCTACGTGCCGGGCTGCCCGCCCACGGCGGAAGCGCTGCTCTACGGCGTGCTGCTGCTGCAGAAGAAGATCCGGCGCACCGGCACCATCGAACGCTAAGGTTTTACGTCATGGACGACGGCAAGCTCGACGCCCTTGGGCAAACGATCGTTAGCGCGCTTCCGGGCGCCGCCACCGGTCACGCGGTGGCCTTCAACCAGCTCACGGTTGATGTCGAGGCCAGCAAGATCGTCGAGGTGGTCAAGTACCTCCGCGACGATCCGAACTGCCGTTTCGTCAACATCACCGACGTGACTGCAGTCGACTATCCGGAGCGCGATAAGCGCTTCGACGTGATCTATCACTTCCTGTCGCCGACCCTGAACGCGCGGATCCGACTGCGCGTTGCCGCCGACGAGACCACGCAGGTCCCGTCGCTGATCGACGTGTTCCCCGGTGCCGACTGGTTCGAGCGCGAGGCCTACGACCTCTACGGCGTGTTCTTCGTCGGTCATCCAGACATGCGCCGACTGCTCACCGATTACGGTTTCGAGGGACATCCGCTGCGCAAGGATTTCCCGCTCACCGGCTTCGTCGAGGTCCGCTATGACGACCAGGAGAAGCGGGTGGTGTACGAGCCGGTCCGGCTCAACCAGGAATTCCGCAAGTTCGATTTCCTCTCGCCTTGGGAAGGGGCTGACTATCCGCTGCCCGGCGACGAGAAGGCGGGGCCGAAGGTCTGATCATGAACGAACAACCTGAGAACCTCCGAAATTTCACCATCAACTTCGGGCCGCAGCATCCGGCGGCGCACGGCGTGTTGCGCCTCGTGCTGGAGCTCGACGGTGAAATCGTCGCGCGCGTCGACCCGCATATCGGTCTGCTTCACCGCGGCACCGAGAAGCTGATCGAGCAGAAGACCTATCTGCAGGCGATTCCCTATTTCGACCGGCTCGACTACGTCGCGCCGATGAACCAGGAGCACGCCTTCTGCCTCGCCGCCGAGAAGCTGCTCGGCATCGAGGTGCCGCGCCGCGGCCAGTTGATCCGCGTGCTCTATTGCGAGATCGGCCGCATCCTGTCGCATCTGCTCAACGTCACCACGCAGGCGATGGACGTCGGCGCGCTCACCCCGCCGCTGTGGGGTTTCGAGGAGCGCGAGAAGCTGATGGTGTTCTACGAGCGCGCCTCGGGCAGCCGCATGCACGCGGCCTTCTTCCGCGTCGGAGGCGTGCATCAGGACCTGCCGCCGAAGCTGATCGACGACATCGAGGCCTGGTGCGACCCGTTCCTGAAAGTGGTCGACGACCTCGATCGCCTGCTCACCGCCAACCGCATCTTCAAGCAGCGCAACGTCGACATCGGCGTGGTGCCGCTCAAGGAAGCATGGGAGTGGGGTTTCTCGGGCGTGATGGTGCGCGGCTCGGGCGCGGCCTGGGACCTGCGCAAGTCGCAGCCCTATGAATGCTACGCCGAGATGGAATTCGACATTCCGATCGGCAAGAACGGCGACTGCTACGACCGCTATCTGATCCGCATGGAAGAGATGCGCCAGTCCGTGCGCATCATGAGGCAGTGCATCGAGAAGCTGAAGGCTCCGGACGGGCAGGGCCCGGTTGCGGTTGCCGACAACAAGGTGTTTCCGCCGCGCCGTGGCGAGATGAAGCGTTCGATGGAAGCGCTGATCCACCATTTCAAGCTCTATACCGAGGGTTTCCACGTTCCGGCCGGCGAGGTCTATGCCGCGGTCGAGGCACCGAAGGGCGAGTTCGGCGTCTATCTCGTCTCCGACGGCAGCAACAAGCCGTACAAGTGCAAGATCCGCGCGCCAGGCTTTGCCCATCTCCAGGCCATGGATCACATCTGCCGGGGTCATTTGCTCGCCGACGTCTCGGCGATCCTCGGCTCGCTCGACATCGTGTTCGGAGAGGTCGATCGGTGATGGCGCAGGCGCCAATCCAGTTTGACCGTGCCTCGGGGGCCCTTGAAGGGGCCAACCTGTGGGAGCGGACGGCTGCCTTGGCGCTGGTGACAGGATCGAAGATCTCGTCGCATTTCTCGCACATGGGCTACATCGCCTGCGCCAACCTGCTGCGCAAGGCGCTGGCCGAGCGCAACATCGCGATCAAGCTCAACTCGGACGCGGTGTTCGAGTTCCCCTATGGCGACGGCTATTGGAGCAAGCTGCTCAATCGCTCGTATCATTACGAGGATGAGCTCGAGCTGCTGTTCGCCGGTTCCGCCGACGTCGACTACACGCTGATCGATTGCGGTGCCAATTACGGCTACTGGTCGGTATTGATTTCGAGCGCGCCGTTCGGCGCGCACAAGGCGATCGCGATCGAGCCCTCCTCGGACAATTTCGCCAAGCTGTCGAACAACGCGGCGGTGAACGACCATCGCTTCGAATGCATGCGCGTGGCGATCGGCGCCTCGCGCGGCACGGCGCGGCTGTCCGGCACCAAGCACGAGAAGTTCAGCATCGCGGGGCCGGGCGGTGGCGAGGAGGTGCCGGTCATCGCCCTCGACAACCTTATCGACGACGGCAAGGTCGCCGCGACCGGCAAATATCTGATCAAGCTCGACGTCGAGGGCCTCGAGATCGAGGCGATCAAGGGCGGCGCCCGGCTGCTCCAGGCCGACAGCGTCATCATGTGCGAGGAGCACGGCAGCGACCGCTCGCATGCGGTGTCGCGCTACATTCTTGAAGAAACTCCGCTGAAGCTGATCGTGCTCGATCCGCGCAGCAACCGGCTTGAAACCGTGACCGAGCTGTCGATCCTCGATCGCATCAAGGTCTCCACCCACGTCGGCTACAACGTTTTCGGCACCGCAAGCGCATTCTGGCAGGACAGGATCGATGCCCTGAATGCGAAGACCGCGCGCCGCATGCAGTGAGAGATTGAAGAGATGTCTGTCCGCCGATTAGCGCCCAAGGAAGTCCAGCCCGCGAGCTTTGCGTTCACGGAGGAGAACCTCGCGTTCGCCAAGCAGCAGATCGCGAAATATCCGGCCGGACGCCAGGCCTCCGCTGTGATCGCCATCCTCTGGCGCGCGCAGGAGCAGAACGAGGGCTGGGTGTCGGAAGCCGCGATCCGCGTCATCGCCGACATGCTCGACATGCCCTATATCCGCGTTCTGGAAGTTGCGACCTTCTACACGATGTTCCAGCTTGCCCCCGTCGGCAAGAAGGCCCACGTCCAGGTCTGCGGCACCACGCCGTGCCGGCTGCGCGGCGCGGAAGATCTCATCCATGTCTGCGAGAGCCGCATTCATCACGAGCCCTTCCATCTCTCCAAGGACGGCAATTTCAGCTGGGAAGAGGTGGAGTGCTTAGGCGCCTGCGTGAACGCGCCGATGGTGCTGATCGGGAAGGACACCTATGAGGACCTGACCAAGGACAGCTTCGGCAAGGTGCTCGACGGCTTCGCCTCGGGCAATCCGCCCAAGCCCGGCCCGCAGAACGGCCGCCAGTTCTCCGCGCCCATCACCGGGCCGACCACTCTGAAGGAGACCACCTGATGCGTGATCTCTCGAAGCCGGCAAGGGGAGGGAGCGAGGCCGTGAAGAAATGGGGCTTCATCGCCATGCACGCCGCCGTTGCGGCCGCTTTCATGTTCCTGCTCCAGCGCTTTGCGTTGAGCGCGACGCTGGAATCCAGTCTGCTCTGGGCGTTGACCTTCGCCGTCTGCGCCGCCGGGCTTGCCTACAAGCAGGCCAACCGTTGATCGGAAAGCACTGAAATGCTCGAGGACAAGGATCGCATCTTCAAGAACCTCTACGGCCTCCATGACTGGGGGCTCGAGGGCGCGCGGCGCCGCGGCGCTTGGGATGGCACCAAGGCCATCATCGACAAGGGCCGCGACTGGATCATCAATGAGATGAAGGCCTCCGGCCTGCGCGGCCGCGGCGGGGCGGGCTTCCCGACCGGCCTGAAATGGTCGTTCATGCCGAAGGAATCGACCGACGGCCGGCCGAGCTATCTCGTCGTCAACGCCGACGAGTCCGAGCCCGGCACCTGCAAGGATCGCGAGATCATGCGGCACGATCCGCATCTCCTGATCGAGGGCTGCCTGATCGCGAGCTTCGCGATGAATGCGCACACTTGCTACATCTATGTCCGCGGCGAGTTCATCCGCGAGCGCGAGCACCTCCAGGCTGCGATCGACCAGGCCTATGAGGCCAAGCTGATCGGCAAGGACAACGTCAACGGCTGGCCGTTCGACCTCTACGTCGCGCACGGCGCCGGCGCCTATATCTGCGGCGAGGAGACCGCGCTGCTCGAAAGCCTCGAGGGCAAGAAGGGCCAGCCGCGGCTGAAGCCGCCGTTCCCGGCCAACGTCGGCCTGTTCGGCTGCCCGACCACCGTCAACAACGTCGAGTCGATCGCAGTTGCGCCCGACATCCTGCGTCGCGGCGCGGCCTGGTTCGCCGGCATCGGCCGTCCGAACAATGTTGGCACCAAGCTGTTCTGCATCTCCGGCCATGTCGAGCGGCCCTGCAACGTCGAAGAGGCCATGGGCATTCCGTTCCGTGAGTTGATCGACAAGCATTGCGGCGGCATCCGCGGCGGCTGGGACAATCTGAAGGCCGTGATCCCCGGCGGCTCCTCGGTGCGCATGGTGCCGGCGGAGCAGATCATCGACACGCCGATGGATTTCGACTCTCTGAGCAAGCTGCGCTCGGGCCTCGGCACCGCGGCCGTGATCGTGATGGACAAGTCGACCGACCTGATCCGCGCGATTGCCCGCATCTCCTATTTCTACAAGCACGAGAGCTGCGGCCAGTGCACGCCGTGCCGCGAGGGCACCGGGTGGATGTGGCGCGTCCTGACCCGCATGACCGAGGGCCGCGCCCACAAGCGCGAGATCGACATGCTGCTGGAAGTCACCAAGCAGGTCGAAGGCCACACCATCTGCGCGCTCGGCGACGCAGCCGCCTGGCCGATCCAGGGCCTGATCGCGCACTTCCGTCATGAGATCGAAGCGCGCATCGACCAATATTCGCACAAGGCCGACATCGACGATGCCGGTGTCCGCGATCCCGTGAACATGGTCGCGGCGGAGTAGGAAGAATGACCAAGCTCATCATCGACGGCAAAGAGATCGATGTCCCGCCGGAGTACACGCTGCTCCAGGCGTGCGAGGCCGCCGGCGCCGAGATTCCGCGCTTCTGCTATCACGAGCGGCTGTCGATCGCCGGCAACTGCCGGATGTGCCTCGTCGAAGTGAAGGGCGGCCCGAAGCCGGTCGCAAGCTGCGCCTGGGGCGTGCGCGACTGCCGTCCCGGTCCCAAGGGCGAGCCGCCGGAGATCTCCACGCGTTCGCCGATGGTGAAGAAGGCGCGCGAAGGCGTGATGGAGTTCCTGCTGATCAACCATCCGCTGGACTGCCCGATCTGCGACCAGGGCGGCGAGTGCGATCTCCAGGACCAGGCGATGGGCTACGGGGTCGACACCAGCCGCTTCGCCGAGAACAAGCGCGCGGTCGAGGACAAGTATCTCGGGGCGCTGGTCAAGACCTCGATGAACCGCTGCATCCAGTGCACGCGCTGCGTCCGCTTCTCGGCGGAAGTCGCCGGCGCTCCCGAGATGGGCGCGACGGGCCGCGGCGAGGACATGGAGATCACGACTTATCTCGAGCATGCGCTGACCTCGGAATTGCAGGGCAATCTCGTCGACATCTGCCCGGTCGGCGCGCTGACCTCGAAGCCGTACGCCTTCGCGGCGCGGCCCTGGGAGCTCGGCAAGACCCAGTCGATCGACGTGATGGACGGCATCGGATCGGCGATCCGCGTCGACACCCGCGGCCGCGAGGTGATGCGCGTGCTGCCGCGCATCAACGAGGCCGTGAACGAGGAGTGGATCTCGGACAAGACGCGTCACGTCGTCGACGGCCTGCGCACCCAGCGCCTCGACCGGCCCTATATCCGTGAAGCCGGCAAGCTGCGCGCGGCGAGCTGGTCGGAAGCTTTTGCCGCGATCGCGGCCAAGGCGGCCCGTACCGACGGCAAGCGGATCGGCGCCATCGCGGGCGATCTCGCAGGCGTCGAGGAAATGTTCGCGCTGAAGGATCTGCTCGCCAAATTCGGCTCGGGCAATCTCGCGGTGCAGGGCGGCGACGCCTTCGATCCCGCGCTCGGCCGCGCCTCCTACATCTTCAATCCGACGCTTGCGGGCGTCGAGCAGGCCGATGCGCTGCTGATCATCGGCGCCAATCCGCGGAAAGAGGCGGCCGTGTTCAACGCCCGCATCCGCAAGCGCTGGCGTGCCGGCGGCTTCAAGATCGGCGTGATCGGCGCCAAGGCCGACCTGACCTACGATTACGACCATCTCGGCGCGGGGACCGAAACGCTCGGCGAGCTCGCGGCCGGCAAGCACTCCTTCATGGACGTGCTGAAGAACGCCAAGCACCCGATCATCCTGGTTGGCGCGGGCGCGACTGGACGTCACGATGGCGCGGCCATTCTTGCCGCCGCTGCCAAGCTGGCGCTCGACGTCGGCGCGCTGAAGGATGGCTGGAACGGCTTCGGCGTGCTGCATGAGAGCGCCTCGCGCGTCGGCGCGCTCGACATCGGCTTTGCCGCGACCGGCGGCGGGCTGAACGCGGCGCAGATGACGACGTTCGGCACACTGGACGTGTTGTTCCTGCTTGGCGCCGACGAGATCAAGGCGCCGGACAGTACCTTCGTCGTCTATATCGGCACCCATGGCGACCGCGGCGCGCATCGCGCCGACGTGATCCTGCCGGCGGCGGCCTATACCGAGAAGTCCGCGATCTACGTCAACACGGAAGGCCGCGTGCAGATGACCGGCCGCGCCGCGTTCCCGCCGGGCGAGGCCCGCGAGGACTGGGCGGTCGTTCGTGCGCTGTCGGAGGCGCTGGGCAAGAAGCTCGGCTACGACTCGCTGGCGGCGCTGCGCCAGGCGATCTTCAAGGCGGTGCCGCATCTGATCCGTCTCGACCAGATCGAGGCAGGCTCGGCCGACCAGATCAAGAAGCTCGCAGGCAAGGGCGGCACGCCGGAGAAGGCGCCGTTCAAGCCTCTCGTCGAGGACTTCTACCTGACCAACCCAATCGCGCGTGCGTCCGCCGTGATGGCGGAGTGCTCGCGGCTTGCCTCCGGGCAGATGCTGACCGCAGCGGAGTGAGCGTGATCTGATGGAATTCTTCGAAAGCGCATTCTGGACCGGGTTCCTCTGGCCGTTGATCATCATGGTCGCGGAGAGCGTGCTGGTGCTCGTCGTGCTCTTGGTCGCGATCGCCTATATCCTGCTGGCCGACCGCAAGATCTGGGCGGCGGTGCAGATCCGGCGCGGTCCCAACGTGGTCGGGCCCTGGGGCCTGTTCCAGTCCTTCGCCGACCTCCTGAAGTTCGTGCTGAAGGAGCCGATCATTCCGGCCGGCGCCAACAAGGGCGTGTTCCTGCTCGCCCCGCTGGTCTCCTGTGTGCTCGCGCTCGCCGCCTGGGCGGTGATCCCGACCAATCTCGGCTGGGTGATCTCCGACATCAATGTCGGCGTCCTCTTCATCTTCGCGATCTCGTCGCTGTCGATCTACGGCATCATCATGGCCGGCTGGTCGTCGAACTCGAAGTATCCGTTCCTGGCCGCGCTGCGTTCGGCGGCGCAGATGGTGTCCTACGAGGTCTCGATCGGCTTCGTCATCATCACGGTGCTGCTCTGCGCCGGCACGCTGAACCTGTCGGCCGTCGTGGAAGCGCAGCATGCGCGGGGCCTCGCCAGCCTGATCGGCCTGCCGCAGCTCACCATTCTGAACTGGTATGTGTGGCCGCTGTTCCCGATGTTCGTGGTGTTCTACGTCTCGGCGCTGGCGGAAACCAACCGTCCGCCGTTCGACCTCGTCGAAGCCGAGTCCGAGCTCGTGGCCGGCTTCATGGTCGAATACGGCTCGACGCCGTACCTCTTGTTCATGCTCGGCGAGTATGTCGCCATCGTCACCATGTGCGCGCTGGCGACCATCCTGTTCCTGGGAGGCTGGCTGCCGCCGGTCGACCTGCCGCCCTTCAACTGGGTGCCGGGGATCATCTGGTTCTCGCTGAAACTATTCTTCATGTTCTTCCTGTTCGCGATGGCGAAGGCAATCGTGCCGCGCTACCGCTACGACCAACTGATGCGTCTCGGCTGGAAGGTGTTCCTGCCGCTGTCGCTCGTGATGGTGGTCGTGGTGGCCGGCGTGCTGCATTTCGCCGGCATCGCGCCGAAGTGAGGGCCGTCATGGGTATCAACGTCAACGCCACTGCACGCTCGCTTTTGCTGTCGGAATTCGTCTCGGCGTTCTTCCTCGCCATGCGCTACTTCTTCCAGCCGAAGCCGACGCTGAACTATCCCTTCGAGAAGGGGCCGATCTCGCCGCGGTTCCGCGGCGAGCACGCGCTGCGCCGTTATCCCAACGGCGAAGAGCGCTGCATCGCCTGCAAGCTGTGCGAGGCCGTGTGCCCCGCGCAGGCCATCACCATCGAGGCCGGCCCGCGCCGCAACGACGGCACCCGCCGCACCGTGCGCTACGACATCGACATGGTGAAGTGCATCTATTGCGGCCTCTGCCAGGAGGCCTGCCCGGTCGACGCCATCGTCGAGGGCCCGAACTTCGAATTCGCGACCGAGACCCGCGAGGAGCTCTACTATGACAAGGCCAAGCTGCTCGCCAATGGCGACCGCTGGGAACGCGAGATCGCCAAGGCGATCGAGCTCGACGCGCCGTACCGGTGAGGTGAGGGCATGATCCTTCCCGCGCTGTTCTTTTATCTGTTCGCCGGCATCTGCGTCGCCTCGGCGGTGATGGTGGTTGTCTCGCGCAATCCCGTGCACTCCGTGCTGTTTCTGATCCTGGCCTTCGTCAACGCCTCCGGCCTGTTCGTGCTGATGGGCGCCGAGTTCCTGGCGATGATGCTGATCGTCGTCTATGTCGGCGCGGTCGCGGTGCTGTTCCTGTTCGTGATCATGATGATCGACGTCGACTTCACCGAGCTGAGCGAGGGCTTCATCGAGTACCTGCCGGTCGGCCTCGTGATCGGCGGCATCTTCCTGTTCGAGCTGCTGCTCACCGTCGGCTTCTGGGTCATCAACCCCGGCGTTGCCAAGACGATCACGGCGGCGATCCCGACCAATGTCAGCAACACCGAGGCGCTCGGCCTCGTGCTCTATACGAAGTACATCCATTACTTCCAGCTCGCCGGCATGGTGCTGCTGGTCGCAATGATCGGCGCCATCGTGCTGACGCTGCGCCACAAGGCGTACATCAAGCGGCAGGACATCAACGTTCAGAACGCACGCACGCCCGAGATGGCGATGGCGCTGCGCAAGGTGGCGTCGGGGCAGGGGCTGTCCGATACCGATGCGGCGGAGTGGGTGAAATGACGATCGGGCTCGGACACTATCTCGCGGTCGGCGCGATCCTGTTCACGCTCGGGATCCTCGGCATCTTCCTGAACCGCAAGAACATCATCGTCATCCTGATGTCGATCGAGCTGATCCTGCTCTCGGTCAACATCAACCTGGTGGCGTTCTCGACCTTCCTCGGCGACATCGTCGGCCAGGTCTTCGCGCTTCTGGTGCTGACGGTCGCGGCTGCGGAAGCCGCGATCGGTCTCGCCATCCTGGTGGTCTATTTCCGCAACCGCGGCTCGATCGCGGTTGAGGACGTCAATCTGATGAAGGGCTGAGCTCAGTCATGGTTCAGGCAATCGTTTTTCTGCCGTTGCTGGGCGCCATTCTCGCCGGCCTGATCTCTCTGGTCGGCGCGCATGGGCGCAACCCCTCAGGCGACACGGTCGAGCATCACGGCGATGGTCACGGTCATGGCGATGCCCACGCGGCGGCTGCCCATGACGACCATGGTCACGACGATCACGCTCATGGCCCGGCCGAACCGGCGGCGGCAGGCTCGCGCGCGGCCGAGCTGATCACGACGGGGCTCCTGTTCGTGTCGGCGGCGCTGTCCTGGTTCACGCTGGTCGATGTCGGCTTCATGCATCATGACGCGCGGATCCAGCTGCTGCCGTGGATCTTCTCCGGCGACCTCCAGGTCTACTGGTCGCTCCGGGTCGACACGCTGACGGCGGTAATGCTGGTCGTGGTCAACACCGTGTCCTCGCTCGTGCACCTCTATTCCATCGGCTACATGGACGAGGATCCGTATCGGCCGCGCTTCTTCGGCTATCTCAGTCTGTTCACCTTCGCCATGCTGATGCTGGTGACGGCCGACAACCTCGTGCAGCTGTTCTTCGGCTGGGAGGGCGTGGGTCTGGCCAGCTACCTCCTGATCGGCTTCTGGTACCAGAAGCCGTCGGCGAATGCGGCCGCGATCAAGGCCTTCGTGGTCAACCGCGTCGGCGATTTCGGCTTCGCGCTCGGCATCTTCGCGATCTTCGCACTCGTCGGCTCGACCGATTTCGAGACGATCTTCCATGCCGCGCCGGGCCTCACCGGCAAGACCATCAACTTCCTCGGCTGGCACGCCGACGCACTGACGCTGACCTGCCTTTTGCTGTTCATGGGCGCGATGGGCAAATCGGCGCAGTTCCTGCTGCACACCTGGTTGCCGGACGCGATGGAAGGCCCGACCCCGGTCTCGGCGCTGATCCATGCCGCGACCATGGTCACCGCGGGCGTGTTCATGGTGGCGCGCCTGTCGCCGCTGTTCGAGCTCGCGCCGAACGCGCAGGCCGTCGTGATGTTCTTCGGCGCGACCACCGCGTTCTTCGCCGCGACCGTCGGCCTCGTCCAGAACGACATCAAGCGCATCGTCGCCTACTCGACCTGTTCCCAGCTCGGCTACATGTTCGTGGCGATGGGGGCGGGGGCCTATTCGGTCGGCATGTTCCACTTGTTCACGCACGCCTTCTTCAAGGCGCTGCTGTTCTTGGGCTCCGGCTCGGTGATCTATGCGATGCACCACGAGCAGGACATCCGCAACATGGGCGGCCTCTGGAAGAAGATCCCCTACACCTACGCGGTGATGGTGGTCGGCACCCTGGCGCTGACCGGCTTCCCGCTCACCGCCGGCTACTTCTCCAAGGACGCGATCATCGAGTCCGCCTATGCCTCGCACAATCCGTTCGCGGTGTACGGCTTCCTGATGACGGTCGTGGCCGCCGGCCTGACCTCGTTCTACTCCTGGCGCCTGGTGTTCAAGACCTTCCACGGCGAGCCGCATGACGAGCAACACTACGAGGCCGCGCATGAGAGCCCGATCTGGATGCTGATCCCGATCGGCGTGCTCGCGGTCGGCTCGATCGTCGCCGGCTTCCCGTTCAAGGAGCTGTTCGCCGGCCACGGCATCGAGGAGTTCTTCCGCGAGTCCGTGAAGATGAACCCGCACATCATCGAGGAGATGCACCACATCCCCGAAACCATCGCCTTCCTGCCGACGGTGATGATGGTGCTGGGCTTCCTGGTGTCGTACCTGTTCTACATCCGCCGGCCGTATCTGCCGGTCGAGCTCGCGAACACGCAGCCGATGCTGTACCAGTTCCTGCTCAACAAATGGTACTTCGACGAGCTCTACGAGGTCATCTTCGTCCGTCCGGCGAAGTGGATCGGCTATCAGCTCTGGAAGAAGGGCGACGGCTTCATCATCGACGGCCTCGGTCCCGATGGCGTCTCGGCGCGCGTGCTGGATGTCACCCGCAACGTCGTGAAGATCCAGACCGGCTATCTCTATCACTACGCATTCGCCATGCTGATCGGCGTCGCCGGCCTGATCACTTGGTTCATGTTCGGCTTTGGAGGCCAGTAAATGACAACCTGGCCCATCCTTTCCGTCACCACCTTCCTGCCGCTGGTCGGCGCGCTGATCGTCTATCTCAGCCGCGGCGATGACGAGGCGGCGCAGCGCAACTCGCGCTGGATCGCGCTCTGGACCACGCTGATCACCTTTGCGGTGTCACTGATCCTGGTGGCGCGCTTCGATTCCTCGACCGCCGACTTCCAGTTCGTCGAGAAGGCGAACTGGCTCGCCACCGGCATCACCTACCACATGGGCGTGGACGGCATTTCGCTGCCCTTCGTGATCCTGACCACCGCCTTGATGCCGTTCTGCATCATCGCGAGCTGGAAGGTCACGAGCCGGGTCCGCGAATACATGATGGCGTTCCTGATCCTGGAAACGCTGATGGTCGGCACCTTCTCGGCGATCGACCTCGTGCTGTTCTACCTGTTCTTCGAGGGTGGCCTGATTCCGATGTTCCTGATCATCGGCGTCTGGGGCGGCCCGCGCCGGGTCTACGCCTCCTTCAAGTTCTTCCTCTACACGCTGCTCGGCTCGGTCTTGATGCTGCTCGCCATCATGGCGCTGTACTGGAACGGCAACACCACCGACATCCCGACGCTGATGCACACGGCCGTGCCGCGGTCTTTGCAGACCTGGGCCTGGCTCGCCTTCTTCGCTTCCTTCGCGGTGAAGATGCCGATGTGGCCGGTGCACACCTGGCTGCCCGACGCGCACGTCGAGGCGCCGACCGCGGGCTCGGTGATCCTGGCGGCGATCCTCCTGAAGATGGGCGGCTACGGCTTCCTGCGCTTCTCGCTGCCTATGTTCCCGCTCGCCTCGCACGACTTTGCGCCGCTGATCTTCACGCTCTCGACCATCGCCATCATCTACACCTCGCTGGTGGCGATGATGCAGGAGGACATGAAGAAGCTGATCGCGTACTCCTCGGTCGCGCATATGGGCTTCGTCACCATGGGTATCTTCGCCGGCACCATGCAGGGCGTCGCCGGCGGCGTGTTCCAGATGATCTCGCACGGCATCGTCTCCGGCGCGCTGTTCCTCTGCGTCGGCATCGTCTACGACCGCATGCATACCCGCGAGATCGCGGCCTATGGCGGCCTCGTCAACCGGATGCCGCTCTACGCCATGACCTTCATGATCTTCACCATGGCCAATGTCGGTCTGCCCGGCACGAGCGGCTTCGTCGGCGAGTTCATGACGCTGCTCGGCACCTTCAAGACCTCGATCCCGACCGCGTTCTTCGCCACGACGGGCGTCATCCTGTCGGCCTGCTATGCGCTCTGGCTCTATCGCAAGGTCGTGTTCGGCGCGCTGGTGAAGCCGTCGCTGATGACCATCAAGGACCTCACCTTCCGGGAGTGCGTGACGCTGTTCCCGCTGATCGCGCTGACGATCCTGTTCGGCGTCTATCCGAAGCCGGTGCTCGACATGTCGGCCGCCTCGGTCCAGCAACTCGTCAACAATTACAACACCGCGGTGACGGCCGTGAAGGCCGCCGCACTGCTCCAGTGAGCGGGCAGGTCAGGATATCGCCATGAGCTTTGAGACTGCAGGATATCAACTGGCGCCGGTCGTGCCCGAGCTCGTGCTCGCGGTCGGCAGCATGGCGCTCCTGATGCTGGGCGCCTATCGCGGGCAGGGGACGACCAGGGCGGTCACCTCGCTCGCGGTTTTGCTCCTGATCGTCGTCGGCGTGCTCGAATACCTGCAGCCGGCCGGCAAGCAGGTGACCTTCGGCGGCAGCTTCATCGTCGACGATTTCGCGCGCTTCATGAAGATCCTGGCGCTGATCGGCTCGGCCGTGACGCTGCTTCTGTCGACGGAGTTCCTCTCCGACCCGTCGCGCCGCATCTTCGAATATTCGATCCTGGTGCTGCTCTCGACCCTCGGCATGATGGTGCTGATCTCGGCGGGCGACCTGATCATGCTCTATCTGGGCCTCGAGCTGATGTCGCTCGCGCTCTATGTCGTTGCGGCCTCCAACCGCGACAATGCCAAGTCGAACGAGGCGGGCCTGAAGTATTTCGTGCTGGGTGCGCTGTCCTCAGGCATGCTGCTGTACGGCGCCTCGCTGATCTACGGCTTCACCGGCACGGTCAGCTTCGCCGGCATCGCGGCCGCTGCGACGACCGCGAATGTCGGTCTCGTGTTCGGCCTCGTCTTCCTGCTTGCCGGGCTCTGCTTCAAGATCTCGGCGGTGCCGTTCCACATGTGGACGCCCGACGTCTATGAGGGCGCGCCGACGCCGGTAACGGCCTTCTTCGCTTCTGCGCCGAAGGTTGCCGCACTTGCCGTCTTCACCCGCGCGACGCTGACTGCGTTCCCCGGCATCGTGCCGCAGTGGCAGCAGATCTTGGTGTTCGTCTCGATCGCCTCGATGGCGCTCGGCTCCTTCGCCGCGATCGGCCAGACCAACATCAAGCGCCTGATGGCCTATTCCTCGATCGGCCATATGGGTTTTGCCCTGGTCGGCCTCGCCTCCGGCACGGTCGAGGGCGCGCAGGGCGTGCTGATGTACATCGTGATCTATGTGGCGATGACGCTCGGCTCGTTCTCCGTCATCCTCGCCATGAAGCGCAACGGCCAGGCGGTCGAGCAGATCAGCGATTTCGCCGGCCTGTCGCGGACCAACCCGCTGCTCGCCTTCCTGTTCGCGATGTTGCTGTTCTCGCTCGCCGGCATCCCGCCGCTCGCCGGCTTCTTCGCCAAGTGGTACGTGTTCGTCGCCGCGATCAAGGCCAACCTGTTCACGCTCGCGGTCATCGGCGTGCTGACCAGCGTGGTGGGCGCCTACTACTATCTCGCCATCGTCAAGACGATGTATTTCGACGAGCCGGCCGGTCAGGTCGACCCGGTGCGCGTCGAGGTGCGGACGGTTCTGGCGGTCGCCGGCCTCTTCAACATCCTGTTTGCGCTGTTCGCGGGCCCGGTGGTGAGCGTGGCCTCCGCAGCGGCAAAGTCGCTGTTCTAGGATGGGGTTCGCGCTCGGTCCTCGCGCATCGTCCGCGGGCTACCGGCTCGCAGCCTTCGATCAGATCGGCTCGACCAATACCGAGGCGATCGAACGCGCCCGGGCCGGCGAGCGCGGCCCGATCTGGTTCGTGACGACAGAGCAAACGGCCGGCCGTGGCCGGCGCCAGCGCGCCTGGATCGCGCCGCGGGGCAATCTGGCGGCCAGCATCCTCGAAGTCATGGACGTCGCGCCTTCTGTTGCCGCAACGATCGGCTTCGCAGCTGGGCTGGCCGAGGAGGCCGCCCTGGAGAAGGTCAGCCTGGAGGCGGCACTGCGCCTTGGCCCGAACCGGCCCCGCTACGTCCTGAAATGGCCGAACGACGTCTTGGCCGGCGGCAAGAAGCTGGTCGGCATCGGGCTCGAGGCCGAGGCCGTCGGCGACCGCCTCGCCGTGGTCGCCGGCATCGGCACCAACGTCGTTGCAGCGCCTGAAGGCACGCCGACACCAGCGGTATCGCTGGCCGCACTCGGCGTTCAAATCAGCGCGGAAGAATTGTTCGCGGCGCTGTCGGACGCCTGGGTGGAGTTCCGCGGCATCTGGGACAATGGCCGCGGCTTTGCCGAGATCCGCCGCCTCTGGCTGGAGCGCGCCGCCGGCCTCGGCGAGAAGGTCGCGATCCATACGGGAACGATGACGCTCGAAGGCATTTTTGACACGATCGACGACACCGGCTGCCTGATCGTCCGCACCGCGGAGGGGCTGCGCGTGCCCGTGGCCGCGGGCGAGGTGTTCTTCGGCGCGGCCGCCTCCGTGGGAGCTGCGTGATGGCGAGGCCCGACGAACTGGTCTTTGCGCCGCTCGGTGGCGTCGGCGAGATCGGCATGAACCTGTCGATCTACGGCCTCGGCAACCGCCACCAGCGCGCCTGGCTCGCGGTCGATCTCGGCGTGTCCTTTGGCGATGAGGAGCATCTGCCGGGCATCGACCTGATCATGCCCGACATCAGTTTCCTGGAGAAGGAACGCAAGAACCTGATGGGGCTGGTGCTCACCCACGCTCATGAGGACCATTTCGGCGCCATCATCGATCTCTGGCCGAAGCTGCAATGCCCGATCTACGCGACGCAGTTCAGTGCGGCGCTGTTCGAGGCCAAATGCGCGGCCGAGCGCAACCAGCCGAAGATTCCGGTGACCGTGGTGCCATCCGGCGGCCGCATCGATGTCGGCCCGTTCAACGTCGAGTTCATCCCGGTCGCGCATTCGATTCCGGAAGCGCACGCGCTGGCGATCCACACTGAGGCCGGCACGGTGCTGCACACCGGCGACTGGAAGATCGACCCGACCCCGACCCTTGGGAGTCCGACCGATGAAAAGCGGCTGCGCGAACTGGGCGAGGAGGGCGTGCTTGCCCTGATCGGCGATTCCACCAACGCCGTGCGCGACGGCCGCTCGCCCTCGGAAGCCGAGGTCGCCAAGACCATCATCGAGCTGGTCAAGGCCGCCAAGGGCCGGGTCGCCGTGACGACATTCGCCTCCAACGTCGCGCGCATCAAGGCCGTGGCCGATGCTGCGAAGGCCGCCGACCGCGAGGTCGTCGTGGTCGGGCGCGCCATGGAGCGGGTGGTGCAGGTCGCGCGCGAGACCGGCTATCTCGACGGCGTGCAGAATTTCCGCTCGCCGGAGGTCTACGGCCATCTTCCGCAGGACAAGGTGCTGGCGCTGTGCACCGGCAGCCAGGGCGAGCCGCGCGCGGCGCTGGCCCGCATCGCCAATGACGACCATCCCGAGATCACGCTCAACCGCGGCGACAGCGTGATCTTCTCCTCGCGCACCATTCCCGGCAACGAAAAGGCCGTCGGCTCGATCATCAACAATCTGGTGCTCCAGGGCGTCGAAATCATCACCGACCGTGACCATCTGGTTCATGTTTCCGGCCATCCGCGCCGCGACGAATTGCGCGACATGATCGCCTGGACCAAGCCGCAGCTGTTGATCCCCGTCCATGGCGAGGCCCTGCACCTGCACGAGCACGCCAAGCTTGCGCGCGCCGCCGGCGTGCCGCGCGTCCTGGTTTGCCGCAACGGCGATCTGGTGAAGCTCGGTCCCGGCGATCCCGGCATCGTCGGCGAGGTGCCGTCGGGCCGGCTCTACAAGGACGGCACGATCCTCGAAGACTCCAAGTCGCGCGCCGTGGTCGAGCGGCGCCGGATGGCGTTTTCCGGCTGTGCCTTCGTCGCCATCGCCATGACCGAGCAGGGCGAGCTCGCCGACGATCCCGAGGTTGATCTCGTCGGCATCCCCGAGAAGAATAAGGCGGGCGAGGCCTTCGACGAGCTCGTCTTCGACGCCGTGGTCTCCACCATCGAGGGCCTGCCCAAGCCGCGCCGCCGAGATCCCGACGCGCTGGGCGAGTCGGTCCGACGCGCGGTGCGGGCGGTGATCAACGAACATTGGGGCAAAAAGCCCCCCTGTCTGGTACATGTGCTGACAGTCTAATTTAAGCGTGATCTTTTCGGAAAACCGTTTCACACTTTTCCGGATCATGCGCGAAGGGAGAGAACCATGCTGGGCCGGCTCAACCATGTCGCGATCGCGACCAAGGATGCCGTCAAGGCCGCCAAGATCTACGGCGCCGCGTTCGGGGCGCAGATATCGGAAGCCGTCGCGCTGCCCGAGCATGGCGTCACCACCGTGTTCGTGACCCTGCCCAACACCAAGATCGAGTTCATCGAGCCCTATGGCGAGGGCTCGCCGATCGCAAAATTCCTCGAGCGCAATGCCGACGGCGGCATCCACCACGTCTGCTACGAGGTGGTCGACATCATCACCTCGCGCGATGCGCTGGTTAAGGAGGGCGCGCAGGTGCTCGGCGACGGCGTGCCGAAAATCGGCGCGCACGGCAAGCCGGTGCTGTTCCTGCACCCCAAGGACTTTTCCGGCGCGCTCGTCGAGATCGAGCAGGCATAAGGCCGGCCCATGGCCTATCAGATATCAACCGCGCTCGCGATCTACTTCGTCATCTGGTGGATCGCGCTGTTTTTGACGCTGCCATTCGGCGTTCGCAGCCAGCACGAGGACGGCGGGGGCGCGCCGGGCACCGATCCTGGCGCACCAATCCTGACCGGCATGCGGAGCAAGCTGATCTGGACCACGATCATCTCGGCGATCATCTTTGCGCTCGGCATGGCGGCCTACCACGCCGGATATTTGTCGATCGAACGATTGTCGAAATTGATGGGAATGCCGTTCTAGAGTTTGTTCGTTGTTGGGGGGACAAATGACTTTTCAAAGGATCGTCATTGCGCTTCTGGTGCTGATCGTCGCGGGTCTCGGTGCCATCGGCTATGTCGAGTGGAAGATCGCCGTGCAGGCCCGGACCCTCAAGGCGTTCGTCGAAGGCTACGTCTTCAACGAGGCGGTCATGGCCTGCGAGCAGGCCAAGAGCTCGACGCCGTTCAAATGGAACGGCGGCAAAAGCACCTCGGTCATCGGGCTGAACTCGGTCAAAACAGACAAATACAACGTCAGCGCCAGCTACACGCTGGTGGCGGACAGCGTCTATTGCGACTACGATCCGATCAAAAGAAAGGCCGAGATCGGCTCGAGCTTCCTGGAGCGGGAGTAACGATCCGGCCATGACAGGCATGATCCGGAAAAGCGCGAAGCGGTTTTCCGAAAAGATCATGCTCAAACAACAACCTAAAGCGCGATGACATCGCGTTTTAGAATGGGGTGGGATCGTCATGACGCAGGGGCGGGCAGGGGGCTATCGGATTCTGCATGAGGCGGCCTTGCGGGATTATCTCGCGGGCCTGCCGGACCTCGCGGCGGCCCTCGGCGGGCAGCCCGCCGCCTGGTCGATCACCGAGGTCGGCGACGGCAATCTCAACCTCGTCTTCATCGTGAAGGGTGCGCGCGGCGGCATCGCCGTGAAGCAGGCGCTGCCTTACGTCCGCCTCGTCGGCGAGAGCTGGCCGCTGCCGCTGTCGCGGGCCCATTACGAATATCTGGCGCTGTCGCGGCAGGCTGAGCTGGCGCCCGGCCTCGTGCCGGCGTTGCTGCATCACAACGAGGTGTTGGCGCTGACGGTGATGGAGCTGCTGGAGCCCCACATCATCATGCGCAAGGGGCTGATCGCGGCAACGCACTATCCGCGCTTCGTCGAGGACATCACCACCTTCATGGCGCGGACGCTGTTCTTCACGTCCGACCTCGCGCTCGCCGCCGCGGACAAGAAGGAGGCCATTGCGGCCTTCGCCGGCAATCATGCGCTGTGCAAGATCACCGAGGATTTGATCTTCACCGATCCCTATCGCGTCGCCGAGCAGAACCGCTGGACCGCGCCTTACCTCGATGTCCTGGCCGCGAGCCTGCGCGAGGACATGGAGCTGCATGTGGCCATCTCGCGGCTGAACCTGAAGTTCATGGCGAGCCCTGAGGCGCTGCTCCATGGCGATCTTCATACCGGCTCGATCATGGTCACGGATAGCGAGACACGGGTGATCGATCCCGAATTCGCATTCTACGGCCCGATGGGGTTCGACGTCGGCGCCGTCATTGCCAATCTCCTGATGGCCTATTTCGCCTCCGCCGGCCATGAGCGCGCGCCGGGCGAGCGGCGTTCCTTTGAGGTTTGGGTGCTCGAAACGGTCGAGAGAGTCTGGAGCGAGTTCGAACGAAAGTTCCTCGAACTCTGGCGGACTGAAGCCGCGGGCGATGCGTATCCGGCCACGCTCTTTGTCGGCGAGAAGGGCGCGGTGTGGCTTGAGGCCGAACGGCAGGCCTACATGCAGCGTCTCTTCGCCGATACCGTCGGCTTCGCTGCCGCAAAAACCATCCGCCGCATTTTCGGCCTCGCCCACAACATCGATTTCGAGCTGATCGAGGACCCGCAACGGCGGGCGATCAGCGAAGCCCGCGCCGTGCGGCTGGCACGTGCGATGATGGTGGAGACGGGGACGTTTCGGACGATCGCGGACGTCACCGGCGCCGCGCGAAAATTCCGGGACTGGCAGCCGGAATTGTCAGGCTGAAGACGTCGCGCGAGGCGTACCCGCACGCTCCGTCATTGCGAGCGCAGCGAAGCAATCCAGAATCTTGCCGCGGCGGCAGTCTGGATTGCTTCGCTGCGCTCGCAATGACGAGGGAGGAAGCGGAACGTTAATAGAGGCGCATCGAGAGCGGGGCGCCATCCGGACCGACCAGGAGACCCCAGGTCTCGTTGGCCGCGACCTCGAACTCCCGGTTCTGCGCCGCGCCGCCCTCGACCTTGAGCGTGACCTTGTACTTGCCCGGCGGCAGATCGATCTTCTGGTCGTCCGGCAATTCGCCTGCCGCGTCGTCGGAGTTCGCCAGCTTCTCGCCGGCGTGCGCCGCCAGCTCGATGGTCCTCTCGTTGACGGTGATGACCGCCGCTTCATCCGTCTTGTTGCCGAGCATCAGCCTCACTTGCCCCGGCTTCGGCCGGAGGCCGGCCGTTGCGACCGCTGGCTTGCGCAGTGAAAGGTCCGCGATTGTCTTGCCGCCCTGACGGGTAAGCCGGAGCAGCGCCGCTCCATCGGTTGTCGTGAAGGTGATCACGGCCCGCTCCGGTCCGACCACCGCACCGTCATTCTCGGTCCAGCCGCGCTGTCCGAGTGCGGCGCGATAGAAGCCGAGCACGGCTTTAGGATCGAGCGGCGTCTCGACGTGAGCCGACCTGATGAAAGGCGAATTCTTCGCTGTCATCAGGTCCCAGCCTGCTGGCAGCGGCAGACCGGCCTCTTCGGACATCTTGGCCTCGAACGTCCGGCTTGTTGCCCGTGCCAGAACCCCGACGGCATCGCAGAGCAGGCGTTCACCGAGATAGTCCGGGGCGCAACGGTCCCTGACCGCCCACCAGGTGTCGTCGACATACCCGTTTGACCGCGAGGTGTGGGACCAGCCGAATTGGATGGTGTCAGTCGAACTGTCCCGGGCCGGGTCCGGCGTGACGGGCATCGCCATCGCAGCCGTCGCGACGACCAGGGTGCCGGCGAGCAAGATACCTAGCGTTCGGCGGTCCATTTCTTTCGCGATCCTTGGAGCTCAGATAACGATCCTGAGCTTGGTCGCGTTGATCAGGAAAAATGTTCACTGGTCCCGGTCGCTCGATGACGCACCGCCTCAATCGGCGGCTTGCATCGCTGGGGGATGCAACCTGACCCCGAGGTCTCCGTCGAAGGGCCACCTCAGGAACCGCCCCGTCGCCATCAAAACGAAGCTTGCTTTCGACGGGCGACGAATGATCAAATCTCTTGTCGGATTGCACCTGCGTTGTTGGGGGACACATGATGTTCAGGATGATGGCGATCGTCGCGGGTTTGGGACTGGCGCTTGCCACCTCGGCGGAGGCCCAGACACCGCGCAAGGGCGGAACCATCCGCATGACCGCGCCCTATGGCTCGAGTTTCACCAGCCTGGACATTCACACCACACAGCGCGCCCAGGACGAGATCTACGCCAAGGCTTTGCACCGGTCGCTCTACATCTGGAATTCCGCCGAAGGCAAGCCGGTTCTGGAGCTTGCCAAGGAGGACGTGGTCTCGGGCGGAGGTCTCGTTCACACCTTCAAGCTGCGCGACGATGCCTATTTCCACAACGGCCGCAAGATGACGGCCGACGACATCATCTGGTCCTACAACCGCATCATGGACGGCACCAAGGCCTATCCCGGTGCGCGTTTTGTCCGTGTGATCGAGGGCGCGGCCGCGGTCGAGAAGGGCCAGGCCAAGGAAATATCCGGCTTGAAGAAGATCGACGACTTCACCCTCGAAATGAAGCTGACGGAGAAAATCGATCCGGGCTTCTACTTCTTCACCGCGCTGACCTCGATCTATCCTGCGGACGAGGCCGCCAAGGAAAGTTTTCTCCAGAAACCGATCGGTCTTGGGCCATTCAAGTTTGTCGAGCACGTGCCGGGATCGCGCATCGTTCTGGAGCGGTGGGACCGGTTCTACAAGCCCGGCAAGCCCTATGCCGACAAGCTCGTCGTGTCGGTCATGGGCGAGGCCGCTGCACGCGATGTCGCCTTCCGCAACAAGGAGACCGACACCTCGGTGCTCGGGCCCGCGCAGTATGTCGCCTATCAGGCCGACCCGGACCTCAAGGGCACCATCGTCGAAGTCGCCGAGGTCTTCACCCGTTACATGGGGATGAATCCCGCATTCAAGCCGTTCGCCGACAAGCGCGTCCGGCAGGCGATCAACTACGCGATCGATACCGACCTGATCATCAACAAGCTGGTCAAGGGCAAGGCCTATCGCGCTACAAGCTGGCTGCCGCTGACCTCGCCGCTCTACGACAAGAGCATGAAGCCGTACCCCTACGATCCCGCCAAGGCCAAGCAGCTGCTCACTGAAGCGGGCTATCCCGCGGGCTTCGAGTTCGAATGGACCACCAGCCAGAATGAGAGCTGGGGCTTGCCGATCGTCGCGGCCGTCATCCCGATGCTGGACAAGGTCGGCATCAAGGCGAAGGTCAAGCAGGTCGAGACCGCGGTGCTGTCGGAGGTGATCCGCACCGGCGATTATCAGGCCTTTATCTATTCCCAGCAGAGCGGCCCGGATCCCCAGGCGGCGCTGAAATGCTTCCACTCGTCGATGCCGCAATCGGCCTGCAACTACATGAACTACAAGAATGCCGAGTTCGACAAGCTGATCGATGAGGCAGGGCAGGCCGACGACGCCGCAAAGCGCGGCCAGCTTCTGCAAAAGGCGAATGCCCTGCTCTATGAAGAGGCGCCGGTCTGGTTCTTCAACTACAACAAGGCGGTCATGGCGGTGCAGCCGTGGCTCAAGGGGATTCAGCTGAATGCGACGGAGCTGACCCATCAGAACGTCGAGGACCTATGGATCGACGAGACCTCGCCCGCGAAGTGACACGCATTGTCGTGCTCCCTTCATCGCAATAAGCGATGGGGGGAGGGAAGAAAGTGCCGATGCTCTCCTTCCTGATCCGTCGACTCCTGCAAACTATTCCGACCGTGCTCGCTGTCGTGCTGCTGGTCTTCGTGCTGTTCAGCGTCGTTCCCGGCAGCATCGTCTCGACCATGAGCGACGACGCCGATCCTCAGGTCGAACTGCGCATGAAGAAGCAGCTCGGCCTCGACGATCCCGTCTATGTGCGTTTCGGCGTCTACATCGCCAAGCTCGCCACCGGCGATTTCGGGACGTCGTTCCGGACGCGCGAGCCGGTCACGACCATGATCGCCAAACGGGCATGGCCGACACTGCAATTGATCTTCACAGCCATGGCGTTTGCCATCGTGCTCGGCGTGCCGCTCGGCTTCATCGCCGCATTGCGGCCGGGCGGTCTCGTCGACAGTGCCGCGATGGTCGTGGCGGTGTCGGGTCTTTCAATTGCCAAATTCTGGCTCGGACTGGTGCTGATGTATCTTTTTGCGTTGAAGCTCGGCTGGCTGCCGAGTTTCGGCTATGGCGATGGGGGGCTGAAATATCTGCTCCTGCCCGCCGTGACACTCGGCGTCTCGCCGATGGCGCTGCTGGCCCGGACGACGCGCGCCGCCGTCCTCGAGATCATGACCGCCGATTTCGTCCGTACCGCGCGCTCGAAGGGCATGAGCGAGACCCGGGTGGTGAAGTGGCACGTGATGCGCAATGCGCTCGTCATCATTCTCACCACCGTCGGCCTGCAGTTCGGCGCGTTGATGGGGCAGGCGGTCGTGGTTGAGAAATTGTTCTCCTGGCCGGGCATCGGCTCGCTGCTCGTCGACAGTGTCCTGCAGCGCGACATTCCGGCCGTCCAGGGCTCCATTCTCGTGGTGGTGCTGTTCTTTCTCGCGATCAACTTGCTGATCGACGTGCTCTACGGCGTGATTGATCCCAGGATCAGATACGCATGAAGCTCCGCGCCAATCTCATCATCGGCGGCGCGTTGTTCGCGCTCGCGATCCTGGTCGGCCTGCTCGCGCCCTGGCTGGCGCACACCGATCCCGTCCTGGACGCCAACCTGCTGAACGCGGAAGAGCCTCCGAGCTGGACCTGGTGGTTCGGGACCGACGACCAGGGCCGCGACATCTATTCCCGCGTCGTGTACGGCGCACGCGTCTCGCTGACGGTCGGCATCGTCTCGCAGCTCATCAACAGCGTGATCGGCGTGGCCCTTGGCCTGAGCGCCGGCTATTGGGGCGGCTGGTGGGACGATGTCGTCAACGCCCTGACCAATCTCATGCTCGCGATTCCTTCGCTGATCTTCGCGCTCGCCATCATGGCGGTGCTGGGCCCCGGCCTGACCAGCCTGCTGATCGCACTCGGCCTGACCAACTGGTCCTTTACGTGCCGGATTGCACGGGCCTCGGCGCTGTCGCTGAGGAGCCAGGGCTATGTGCAGGCGGCGACCGTGCTCGGCTACGGCGATCTGCGGATCATGATCACGCAGCTCCTGCCGAACATGCTCGGGCCGATCGTCGTCATCGGCACACTGGGCATGGGCAGCGCGGTGTTGTCCGAAGCCGCATTATCGTTCCTCGGTCTCGGCGTGCGCCCGCCTTTTCCGAGCTGGGGCAGCATGTTGTCGGACGCCCGCGACCAGATCACGACGGCGCCGTGGCTCTCCGTGTTTCCGGGCCTTGCCATCTTCCTGACCGTACTCGGGCTCAATTTGCTCGGCGATGGCCTGCGCGACATTCTCGACCCACAATCGCGGAGCCGGCGGACATGACGGGCGCGCCGCTGATCGAAGTCGAGGATCTACGCATCGATCTCGACGATGGATCGAGGTGCGTTGCGGCGGCCGAGGGCATTTCATTCCGCATCGATCGCGGCGAGACCTTCGGCCTCGTCGGCGAATCCGGCTGCGGCAAGAGCATCACGGCGCTGGCTTTGATCGGCCTGTTGCGGCAACCGCTGTCGATCGGCGGCGGCGTCATCCGGTTTGAGGGGCGGGAGATCCAGCGGCTCTCCGCCGCCGGGCAGCGAGAGCTGCGAGGTAATCGCATCGCCATGATCTTCCAGGAGCCGATGACGGCGTTGAACCCCGTCTCGCCCGTAGGCCGGCAGATCGCCGAGATGTTCGTGCTGCACAAGGGCAAAAGCTGGCGCGAAGCCAACCAGCTGGCGGTCGAGGCGCTGGCGAGTGTCCGCGTCCCCGCGCCCGAGCGACGCGTGAACGATTACCCGCACCAGCTGTCCGGCGGCATGCGTCAACGCGTAATGATCGCCATCGCGCTCGCTTGCGGCCCGGATCTTCTGATCGCTGACGAGCCGACGACCGCCCTCGACGTGACCGTGCAGGCCGAAATCATCGAGCTGATGCGGAACCTGTGCGCCGAGAGGGGAACGGCCATCCTGATGATCAGCCACGATCTCGGCCTGGTTGCCAATGTCTGCCGCCGCGTTGCCGTCATGTATGCCGGCCGCATCGTCGAGGAGCGCGGCTCGGCCGATATCTTCCGGGCACCCTCGCATCCCTATACGCAAGGCCTGGTCGCCTCGCTGCCGCGGCTCGGTAGTCGTGCTGCGCTCGGCCGCACCCGGCTCAAGGAGATCGCGGGCGTCGTCCCGGCGATCACGAGTTTCCCCGATGGGTGCCGGTTCAACCCGCGCTGCGCGCGGGCGACCGATATTTGCCGAACCGTCACGCCGGAGACGGATTTGCTGGAAGCTGGCGGTCTGGTGAGGTGTCACCACCATGCATGAGCCGCAGGGCAGGCCGGGCGACGATCTCATTCTCAGCGTCGAGGATCTTGCGGTTCATTTTCCTCTGAGAGGCGGCTTGCTGGGCCGCGGCCGGCGGCTGCTCCGTGCCGTGGACGGTGTCGATCTCAAGCTGAAGCGAGGCGAATGCCTTGGCCTCGTCGGCGAGTCCGGCTCTGGCAAGTCGACGGTCGCATTGTCGATCCTTGGTCTCTTGACGCCGACGCGCGGCCGCATCGAGGTGGGCGGACAGGTCGTGACGGGCCGGCAATCCGGCGATCGAAAGTCATTGGCCCGCATCGTCCAAATGGTCTTCCAGGATCCCTACGCTTCGCTCAATCCACGCCAGACCGTACGTCGCACGCTTGAAGATCCCCTGCGCGTGCATGGCGTGACCGCCGCAAGCGAGATCGAGGAGCGCGTTGCGACGATGCTGCGGCATGTGGGCTTGCGGCCCGAACAGGCCGGCCGCTACCCGCACGAATTCTCGGGTGGCCAGCGCCAGCGTATCGGCATCGCGCGCGCGCTGATCCTCAATCCCAGGATCGTCATCTGCGACGAACCGGTATCGGCGCTCGATGTGTCTATCCGCGCCCAGATCATCAATCTGCTGCTGGAATTGAAGGAAACTCTCGGTCTCTCATACATCATGATCAGCCACGATCTCGGCGTCGTCGAACATATGAGCGACAGGGTCGCCGTGATGTATCTCGGCCGCATCGTGGAGAATGGCGACTGGCGGGAAATCTTCGAACGGCCGGCGCACCCGTATACGCAAGCCCTGATCTCCGCCATCCCCGATCCGCTGCGCCATGCACCGCTCGCGACGACAGGGGGTGACCTCCCCAATCCGCTCAATCCGCCGAACGGATGCGCGTTCAGCCCTCGCTGTCGTTACGCCGAGGCCGTTTGTCGCCGCGAGCCCAGTCCATCGCTTGAAATGCGTCCCGACGGGCACTCGGTTCGGTGCTGGCGAGCTGACGAGATTGCCGGTCAGACGGCATTAGTCTCGACCGAGGGTGGACATCCCTAGATGGGATCACGACGGCGGCGGTTGGCGTCCGCGTCATGCCGATGTCTTGTCCGATTCCAGGTCCGCGATCAGGCTTCTCGCCTGGACCAGGTCGCGGGTGCCGAACCCTTCGGTGAATTTTTCGTATGTCGCGACCAGCCGATCGCGCGCCTCAACGGTTCGGCCGTGACGCTGCCACAACAGTGCAAGGCTCATCACGGCACGCAGCTCCCACGACAATGCCGACTGCGCGCCGGCCACTTCCAGGGCGCGGAGCAACTTGGCTTCCGCGGCGTCATCGGCCCCTGGCGCGCGATGCCAGAGCAGCAACATGGCATCGACCCGAAGCAGCTCCGGCGCACTCCAGGGCAGGTCGACCGGCGGCTCGCCTGGCGGCGGCACCAGGATGTGCGTCCCGATCGGCCGATCCGCGAACGGCGCGATCCGCGACGGGTCCACACGCGGTTCGACAAACGATGCGATCAACGCCTCACCCTCGCTGCCCTGCCGAAATTCGAGCGCTCGTGCATAGCACAGCCGCCATTCTTCCAGGTTCCGATTTCCACCGGCGTGTGTGGCAAACATATCGAGCAGCCGTCCCGCCTCGGGCGCGCCGGTCCACAGCGCCACCGGCAAGCCCGCAAAAGCCAATGCATAGGCGAGGGCGAACGAGTGTCCAGTCGCGCCTGCGGCCGACGTCGCCGCCGCCGCCGCCGCCAACGCCTGATCCGGGAATCCCCGAATCCACAAGATGCGAGCCAGCAGAGCCTGCATCGCAACTGGTGTTTCGACCTGATAACCCATGCCCATCGACGGGGCGAGGCGGTGCGGCTGGCGGAGCGTACGTTCAGTCCATTCCTGCGCGAGTTGTTGATGACCCAGCAGATGATGGGTCAGAGCAATGACGCGGTCGGCGAGATGGGTGGCGCCGAGATCGCCCGCCTTGCGGGCAGCATCCGCGAAGCGAAGCGCGACGTCGAGCGCGGCACGATGATCCTCCCTGCCGCGATGCGCCGCCCATAGTCCCCACAATGCCCTGGTCTGCACCGCAACGGCGCCGATGCGTTCGGCGATTTCCAGCGCACGCGCAAAGTTCGCTCCGATGGCGTGCGTAGCTGGGCCAAGGTACCAAAACGAATAACCCAGGGCGATGCGCAGTTGCATTTCGTCATCGCCGCCCATCTCGGCATGGGGCAGAGCTTGTTCGATACGACCACGGGCGACCGTCGGTCGGGACAGGTCGAACCACAAAGGAACGGCCGCGATCGTCAGCGCCACCCCGAGCGACGGATCCCCCGCGCCGGAGAATGCCCAATCCAGTGCCGCGTGAATCTCATCGGCACGGCGGCCGGACGCGGCAGGACGTTGACCGGACGACTGTGCTTCGACTTCGGCCTGGCCCAGTACCTTCAGAAAATACTCGGCGTGACGGCGGGCCACTTCAGCAAAGGCGCCGCTCTCGGAGAGCCGGTCGAAAGCATAGGCGCGCGTCATTTCCAGCAGGCGGAACTGCGGGCCGACGGAGTTCTCGACTTTCAGGAGCAATGATTTGGCGACAAGACCGCCGATCCTGTCGACAAGATCCGCCTCGGTCATGCTCGCAACCGCGGAGGCCGCGTCCACCGAAAACGGGCCGACGAAGATCGCGAGGCAATGCAGCAGCACCCGCTCTGTCTCGGGCAGGAGCTTGTAGCTCCAATCGAGCGTCGCGCGGAGCGTCTGATGCCGTGGCAGCGCCGTACGCCGAGCGCCCGTGAGCAACGCGAAGCGATCGTCGAGACGGGCGGCGACGTCCTGGATGCCAAACGTGGCGGCGCGCGCTGCGGCAAGCTCGATGGCAAGTGGAATGCCGTCCAGCCGTCGAACGATTGATCCGATCGCCGGAAGGTTCTCGTCCTGGGCCAGGACGTTTTCCTGCACTGAGCCCATTCTTGCGATGAACAGTTGCACGGCACTGCGTGCAAGAACATCGCTCGATGCTTCCTGATGCTGCGATGGCACGTCCAGCGGGGCGACGTGGTAAACGAACTCACCCTCAATCCGGAGCACCTCCCGGCTGGTCGCCAGCAGTGTCGTATGTGGGCATCGGTGAAGGAGAGTCTCGGCCAACTCCGCCGCAGCATCGATGACGTGCTCGCAATTGTCGACGACCAGCAGCACCTTCCTCTTGCCGATGGCCCGGGCGACCGAAGCCGGCGTGATATCGTCGCTACCCAATTGAAGCCCCAGCACGCTCGCCGCTGTGGACGGCACCAAGGCGGGATCCGACAGTGAGGCCAGTTCGACGAAGAAGACGTCACTGGCGATGGTCGCAAAGAGCCTTCGGGCCACCTCGGATGCCAACACGGTCTTCCCGATCCCGCCGGGTCCCGTCAGCGTCACCGCACGGTAAGCAGAGGCGAGATTGCATAGGTGCTGCACCGCCGATTCTCGACCGACGAGCGCGCTTGCCGCTATCGGAACATTTGTCCGAAACGAAGTTGGCGACGCTGTCGCTTGCTCAGGCTCGGCAGGCGCACGGTCCTGCCGGATCGTCCAGTTGCCGAGCAGGCGATAACCGCGACCGGACACTGTTTGCAGGATACCCCGATCCGCGCCAAGCGCTTTGCGGATGGCCGAAATATGAACCCGGATCGTGCCATCTTCAACGATGGTGGCGCCCGGCCAGGTGTGCCTCACGAGTTCGTCCTTGGTCACGAGCTGGCCATCTGATCTCACCAACGTCTCGACGATCTCGAAAGCGCGGCTGCCGATCGAAACGGTGACGCCATTGGCGCGCAACTGGCGCGTCGAAAGATCGAGCTCCCACTCGCTGGAGCCAAAAACGCCTTGTTCGCACGGAACCAAGTTGACGTCCTGTTTCAGAGTTTCTTCAGTTCTAATTCGCGGAACATCCAGCAACCATAATCAGCGAGAGCCAGCACGATGCGCGCAAGCAACGATATCGCCGGGAGATTTTCGATCCGCTGCTTGCGGTGGAACGAACACCGCCAAGTATCCGCCATCGCCCGCGAGCTGATATGTCGCGACCTCGCGATAGTCAACGGCGGTCAGTTCGCAGCGCAATAGCTCAATCGGCGTGCCATGCTTTGAGATCGGACGCTCGAAGTCGACAATTCCGATCTGCGCGCCCGGCTTCAGGGCGGGCGTGAGATTGTAGAGGAAGGCATAGGGCTGGGCTATCTCATGATACATGTGCCCGAGGATGGCGGCATCCAGCGAGGAAGTGGGGAGGCGGGGGTCGTGTGGTTCGCCCATCGCGAATGTGACGTTTGTCAGCCCCAGTTGGTCCGTTCGCGTATGGAGCTCGACGAGGTAATCCCGCATGACGTCCTGGGCGACGACGGAGCCGCTGGGGCCGACGAGGTGTGAGAGACGGACCGAGTAGTAGCCGCTACCTGCGCCGATATCGCCGATCGTCATGCCTGGTTTCAGCTCAAGAAGGCGTGCGACCTCGCCGACCTCATTCAGGGAGTCGCGGTGCTCATCGGCTGAGCGGCTCAGGCTGGCGATCGGCGCAACCGGACGCCGAGGTGAAGGAAACTCCTTTGCAGGGAAGCCTGGTGGGCTCAGATAACCAATGTCTGCGGCGCCTGCCCAAGTTGCACCCAGTGCCACGACAATCGTTACCGTGCGGACTAGCGTCATTGAGGATCCGCCAGGAACCAGGCGCGGTCGTCCACTTTGCGAAGATTTTCCGGTGGCCGAAAGTGCCCCGTGCCTTGTGGAGGTCCAAGCGGTCTTGGCTTTGTAGCGAAAAGATCTGTGAGCTCTCTTGGGGACCACGGGAAACCTCCGAGGTCGCTCTTGCCGAAAGCGCTCTCGCGCTTCCGTCATCGGCAGTCTCTTTCAAATCGTATAGCGAAATGGATGACGTCTGAAGTGAGTCATGAACGACAAAGTTCTAGCTGAGCACAATAGGTCTGCTGTCGACGACACAGCCGGGCGTGCCCGGCTTGAGCTTAACGCTCCAGACACGCGATCGGTGCCATGATGGAGTTGTGCTCCTGTTTTGCCCGACGTGTCAAACGCCTTCACGGCGAGGGTAAAGTCACATCGTGACGGATTGTTGAGCGATTTCCACTTTGCATGGGGTTGTTTTCGAGATTTTTTTGGGTGCGGGTATCGCGCCGTCCCTTGCACCTCTCCCCGCTTGCGGGGAGGGGTCGGATCGCTCTTGCGATCCGGGTGAGGGGGTACAGGTATCTCGCCGATCTCACGTGGGGAGAAAGGCCCCTCAACCGCCACCGTAAGAACGTCCATCTACTCCGCCGCCTTCTCCCGCAGCCGCTGAGCATAGACGTTGATGATCAGCGCCGCCAGCAGGATCAGGCCGCGGATCAGGATCTTCCGGAAGCTGTCGATGTTGACGTGGTCGAGTCCGTTGTTGAGGACGCCAAGCACGAACAGGCCGACGATGGTGTTGCCGATGCCGCCGCGGCCGCCGAACAGGCTGGTGCCGCCGACAACGACGGCGGCGATGGAATCGAGCAGGTAGGTGTCGAACTCGTTCTGCTGCGCGCTGCCGAAATGGGCCACACCCAGCATGCCGCCGATGCCGGAGCACACCGCCGAGATCACCATTACCGCGCCGAGGATGAGCTTGACGTTGAGTCCGGAATATTCAGCCGCCTCGCGGTTGCCGCCCACCATGTAGACGTAGCGGCCGAAGCGCGTGTAGGTCAGCACCAGATGGCCGCCGAGCAGCATCACCGCGGCGACGACGACGATCCACGGAATGCCGCCGATCGAGCCGGAGCCGAGCGTCGCGATCAGATCGGGCACCTTGTAGGCGATCTGGCCACGCACCAGCAGCGCGGAGATGCCGGCCGCGATCTGCATCATCGCCAGCGTCATGATGAAGGAGGGGATGCCGATCACGGTCAGTCCCAGCGCATTGACGAGCCCGAGCAGGGCGCAGAGCAGGATTGACAGCAGGATTGCGGCGACGCCGGGCAAGGGCACGTTGGCGATGTTGACGTAGGATTCCTGCAGCGTGAAGTAGGCGACCGCGATGCCGGTGACGTTGGCGATGCTGGCGATCGACAGATCGATCTCGGCGCAGAGGATCACGAAGGTGAGCCCAACCGCGATGATGCCGGTCACCGACACCTGCGTCAGGATGTTGCCGAGATTGTCGAGCGTCGCGAAGGAGGGGCTGGCGAAGGCGAAGAAGCCGGACAGGAAGATCAGGGTGAGGAACGGTGCGATGTTGCGCATCTGCGAGCGCAGGAAAGGTGCAAGGCCGCGCGCCCGCTGAGCCGCCGCTGGAACCGTCTCACTGCTCGCCATTGTGCTTCTCCGTCACGCCGCCTCCAGCAGGCGGTCCTTGCTGACCGGCTCGTTGGCAAATTCCCGCACCAGCGCGCCACGCTTGAGCACCAGGATACGGTCGGCCAGCGAGAGCACCGTCTCCGGCTCGGTCGACAGCACGATGACGGCAAGACCCTTGGCGCGGAGGTCGCGGACGATGTTGATGACGTCGTTCTTGGCGCCGACATCCATGCCGCGGGTCGGCTCGCACAGGACCAGCAGCTTGGGCGGATAGGTCAGCCATTTCGCCAGCGCGACCTTCTGCTGGTTGCCACCGGATAGCATGCCGAGGTCGAGGCCGACGACGGGCGGCCTGATCTGCAACTGCTCGACCTGGCGCTTGGCAATGTCGCGCTCCTGCACCGGCTTGAGCAGCAGCGCGGAGATGCGATCCAGGATGCTGATCGAGATGTTCTTGTAGACCGGCTCCTGGTGGAACAACATGGCGCGGCGGCTTTCCGGGACCAGCGCCACGCCCGCGCGCCGCGCCGCCGCGGTGCTGGCAAAGGTTTTTGGCGTGCCGCCCACGGCCAGCGTGCCGCTGTCCGGTTTGAGCTTGCCGAACAGGATGCGAGAGAGTTCCTGTTGCCCGCAACCCATGAAACCGTAGATGCCGAGCACCTCGCCGGCGCGCGCCTCGAAGGAAACGTCCTGGAGGCTGCGGGCCAGCGAAAGCTGGTCGACCTTCAGGACCACCTTGCTGTCGCTGGGCCGCGGCAGCATCAGATCGTCGGTATAGCTGTGCTCGAGTGCTTCGCCGCCGCGGCCGATCATGGCCTCGATCAGAGCGCCCTTGCTGGTCGCGGCGGCTGCGGTCTCGGCGACCTTCCGGCCGTTGCGGAACACGGTCACCGTGTCGGAGACGCGCAAGATGTCCTCGATGAAATGCGAGATGAAGACGATGCTGGTGCCTTCCTCGCGTAATCGTCGGAGTGTAGAGAAGAGCCGCTCGACCTCGGGCGGGGAGAGGGCGGAGGTCGGCTCGTCCAGGATGACGATGCGCGCACCCGAGAACAGAACACGGGCGATCTCGATCAGCTGCTGGAGCCCGATCGGGAGATCGGCGAGCCGCGACATCGGGTCGACGTCGATGCCGAAGCGGGCGAGCTGCTCGCCGGCCTCGCGCGCCATGCGCCGCCACTGCACGAGGCCGAATCGGTTGGTCGGCTGATTGCCCAGGAAGACGTTTTCCGCGACCGTCAGGTCGGGTGCGACGCTGAGCTCCTGGTGCACCATGGCAATGCCGGCCGCGTGAGCGTCGCGGGCCGAGCGGAAATGCGTCTCCTGCCCCTCGATCAGGAAGCGGCCGGAGAATTCGGTGTGCACGCCGGCGATGATCTTCATCAGCGTGCTTTTTCCGGCGCCGTTCTCGCCGACGAGACCGTGGATCTCGCCGGGATAGAGCGCGAAGTCGACACCACGAAGCGCTTCGACGCCGCCGAAGCTCTTCGTGATGCCCTGCAGTTCAAGGATGGGCGAGCGACCCTCGGGCATGGAGGCTCAGATCAGGAAGTGGTCTTCCATCCATTGCATGCCGGCGGCGTTGGCCTTGGTCACGACCGGTCCGTCGGTGACGACGTTCTTGGGGATGCCCTGTCCGCTCTTCTCGCCGCCGACGACTGCGGCAACGCCCGCGATGATCGCGCCGCCATGGATGCGGCAGGAGGGATTGCGGACGGTTGCGAACATGCGGCCTTCGCTCACCGCCTGGATCGCCGGCGGCATGGCATCGACGCCGCCGATCAGGATGTTGGTCCGGTTGCGGGCCTTCATGATGTTGTAGGCGGCGAGCGCCATGTCGTCATTGTGGAAGAACGCCGCGTCAATCTGCGGATATTTCGTCAGATAGGTCTCCCAGAGGCGCGCGGTCTTGGAGACGTCCCAGTCGGCCGGCTGAGTGTCGAGCACCTCGATGTTGGGGAACTGCTTGACGACCGCATTGAAGCCTTTCGCGCGGCCCTGTGCCCCGGTGTGGCCGAGCGCACCTTGCGTCATGATGATCTTGCCCTTGCCGCCCATGGCGTTGCACAGCGCCTGCGTCACCGAGGCGCCCATGAACTCGTTGTCGGGGGCAAGGAAGGAGTGGACATTGATCTGGTCGAGCGGAGCAATCAGCGTGTCCATGTCGATGACAGGCGTGCCGGCATCGATCATCTTCTGCACGGGCTGGGTGAGGGTGCCGATGCCGAAGGCCTGGATCGCGACGAAGTCCCACTTCTGCGAGGCCATGTTGTCGATCGCGGCACGCTGCTTCACGGCGTCGAGCTGGCCGTCGAACCAGGTCACCTCCACGTTGAACAGCTTGCCCCAGAACTCGGCGGCCTGCTTGCCTTGCGCGCACCACGTTGCCTGCAGGCCTGCATTGGAGAACGCTGCCTTCAGCGGCTTCTCGGATCGTCCGACTTCGGCTGCCAATGCGGGGTTTATGCCCATGCTGCCAAGCATGGCAGTCGCGGCGCCGGCGGCCGCTGCCGCCTGAAGAAGATCGCGCCTCGTCGTCGAGAAATCTTTCGTCCCGGACATCGCTCGCTCCCATATATCTTATCGTCGGCGCGTCATTGATTGCGCGGCCGAGCGGAAAGTCTCTCACAATCGATGAGTTCACGCCACCCAATCTGCAATCGCGCGGGAAATCGCCGCGGCGCCTTGGTGCAGCGCGAAGCGCTAAGCCAAAACGCTGGCGAATGCCTCGATGTCGGCGAGCAATTTGTCCCAGGCCCGCGCCACGTCAGGTGACCAGTCATCGCCGAGCAGGTCGCGCAGCGTATCCCTGATGACGGCGAAGAAGGCGATGAACAGCTCGCGGGGCGTGCCATAGGCGTCATGCGAGGACACTTCGCAGGCGATCAGCCGGAAATGCCCGCTCCGTGTCCCGGCGAAGTCGAGGATGGCCTCGATCGTCAGCGCGAGCATCGATCCCTGCACGAGTTCGCTGCCCTGCGAGCGGAACATGGCTTGTGCTTCGGGATGTTCGCGAAACAGCCGCTGATAGACCAGCGGCGTGAGGTCCGCGCAGCGCATCGCCGCGAGATCAAAGCTCAGTTCAACCGGATTGGGGGAAGCACTCATCGGCGCAGCAGGCCATGCACGCAAAAAAAGAGCGGGGCCCTGGCCCCGCTCAAAAATTGTGTCGACCCTATTATCCCCGATTCTAAGATTTGATCTTGATTGACGGGGCGACGCTGCGTTTTGCGCGTCAGGGGCTCCTCCCGAGACTTGGACCACCAGACTTCGACCTCGCGGCCAGCCTGAGCAAGAGGGATGCTAGATCAACTTTTCTCACTTGTCATCATTTTCGGCAACGATTGTTCAAAATTCGAGCAGCTGACGAAATGATCGGGCTTCTCGCTCCATAAGTATATGACAGATATAAGAAATCTGTGGATATGCCGGGCTGCGACAGCTGCCGGAAAGGCCCGACCGCGTCCTGAGCCGGGGCGCTCGCGCACAGTTTTCCGGAATTTTGCCCTAGGACAAAAAGCCGACCGAACCGACCTCGACTCGGGCTGGTTGCGGTGTTTAGTTAACGGGCGAACGAATGGTTCGGCGGATGCGCGCGCGGCTGCAAAAATTCCTACCCATCGTCCTGATCGCGCTGGCGATGCAGGTACTGGCGCCGATTGCCGCGGGCTGGGCGGCCGGTCAGGCCGTTGCCGATCCGCTCCAGATCGCCGTCATCTGTCATAGCGCAGGCGAACAGGGCGCCGGCCTCGACGATCAGACGGGAGCGCCGACTGCGCATTCCGGTGCGTGCGCGCTGTGCTGCCTCGCACAGGCCAATGCCTCCCTCGATTCGCCGCTGCCAGCGACGTTCTCGAGTCCTTTCCGCCACGCCGAGAGCGTGGTTTGGCATGACGCGGCGGACCATGTCGCCGCACCTCCTCGCGGCTCCAGCGCCCAGGCGCGCGCGCCTCCGCAGTTGGCGTGAGCATGGCGGCCGTCCGGCTGCCGAACTTGCACGTCAGTTGGCGGAGACCTTCCATGCCTATCTCTCATCCGCGTGCCAGCCTTTTGGCGGTGGCGATCGCGATTCTTCCTCTTTCCCGAAGCATGGCCCACGAAATCGTCGGCAACCGCTTCTTCCCGGCAACGCTCAGCATCGACGATCCCGGCGTCAACGATGAGCTGTCGCTTCCAACGGTCGACAGTTTCAAGACCGGCGATGTTCCGCCCGTTCGGCAGCACGACGTGTCCGGCGAGCTCTCCAAACGTATCACCGAGGATTTTGCGGTGTCGTTTGGCTCGACCTACACCTTTCTCAATCCGAGGGATCCGACTATCCCGGGCGCCAACGGATTTCAGAACCTGGAGACCACGTTCAAGTACCGAGTCTTCAGAGATCCCACGCATGAATTCGTGATGTCGGTCGGCCTCAACATCGAATGGGGCGGCACCGGCGCGCAAAACGTCGGGGCCGATCCCTTCAACACCTACACGCCGATGCTGTGGTTCGGCAAAGGTTTTGGCGACCTGCCGGACAGGTTCTCCTGGCTTCGCCCCGCGGCCATCACCGGCCAGGTCGGCTACGCGATTCCCGCCAGGAATGTCACGACCACTTTCGGGATCGATCCCGATACCGGCGATTTGACCGCCGATGCCGAATTCCATCCGCGCGTGCTGAATTGGGGGGGAACCATCCAGTACAGCCTGCCTTACCTGAAATCATCCGTCGTGGACCTCGGCTTGCCGGAGTTCCTCAATCACCTGATTCCCCTTGTCGAAGCCAATCTGCAAACACCGGTCGCGAATACGCTCACCTCGGGCACGACGACAACAGGTACCATCAATCCCGGCGTCCTCTGGGTCGGCAACAAGTATCAGGTGGGCATCGAGGCACTGATTCCGATCAACCGGCAAAGCGGAACGCATGTCGGTGTGATCGGGCAGCTGCACTTCTATCTCGACGACATTGATCCACGCGGCATAGGCAAGCCGCTCTTCGGCGGGGCGGTCCAGCCCGCCAGCCCCTTCGCAAGGAACTGACCGATGCGACGCTCATCTCTAAGTTCGATGATACCGTTCATGGTCCTGTTCCTGGCTTCGGTGATGTCCGGCGAAGCGTGCGCCCACGCCTTTCTCGACCATGCCGAGCCGCGCGTCGGCAACAAGGTCGCGAGCCCTCCGCGCGATGTGACGCTCTGGTTCACCCAGAAACTTGAGGCGGCCTTCAGTTCGATAACCGTCACGGGCCCCTCCGGGCAGCGCGTGGACGCCGGCAAGCCGCGCGTCAGCGGCGACCGGATGTCAATTTCGCTGAAGCCGGCAGGGGCGGGCACGTACCACGTGAACTGGCGCGTGCTGTCCGTGGATGCTCACACGACCGATGGGAGCTTCACGTTCCAGGTCGGTCCATGAGGGCTTAACCGCCGATGGATTGGTCAGCAGCCCAAGCGCCATTGGTCGCAACGCGCGCCGTGCATTTTGCCGCGACTGCGATCACGGTCGGAGATGTCATGTTCCGAACTGTCATCGCCGCGTCAGCCTTCCGCCCTGATGCGGCTATGCCTGCAGCGTTCAGGGCGCCGACCTTACGGGTTTCGTGGCTCGGTCTTGGAGTTGCCGTGATCTCTGGCGCGATCTGGCTGTTGCTTCAAGCCGTCTCGATGAGTGGGATGCCGCTCGATGAGGCAATGTCGGCGGACGTGTTGTCGACTGTGATCAACGAAACGCAGTTCGGTCAGGTGACGACGCTTCGGGCAGGCCTTGCAGTCTGTCTGGCCGCCTGCCTCGTCTGTCATCGCGTGACGGTCGCGCGAAGGCTCGGATTTGCGGCTGCGGTCGCATTTGCCGCCAGCCTCGCCTGGATTGGCCATGCCGGCTCGACCGCTGGCGAGGCGGGGTACCTGCATCTTGCCGCAGATGCGCTGCATCTGACGGCCACCGCGGCCTGGATCGGTGGCCTGGCGTCATTGATCCTGTTCCTGGCGGCGGCCTACCAGAGCAAGGCAGTCTCGGTCACCTGCGACGTCGTAGGGCGGTTTTCCATCATGGGCATGGTCAGTGTGATCACGCTCCTGCTCACCGGCTTCATCAACGCGGCCATCCTTGTCGGCTCGCTGCATGCGCTGGTCGTAACCGACTATGGACAGCTCTTGCTGGCCAAGCTTGTCCTCGTCGCGCTCATGCTGCTACTCGCCTTGATCAACCGATTGGTGTTGACGCCGCGACTTTCCGCGTTCGGCAACGGCGCCTTGCACTGGCTCAAGCGCAACTGCGCCATCGAGCTTGCTCTCGGCCTCGCCATTCTCGCCATTGTCGGGCTGCTTGGCACGATGCACCCTGCGATACACCTCGTGAACTGAATGATTGTTCTGCGTCAACCTGGTGCAAGAAGCGATCTCGACTCCGTGACGGATCGTGTCTAGTTGGTAAGCGAACGAATGGTTCGGCGGATGCGCGCGCGGCTGCAAAAATTCCTACCCATCGTCCTGCTCGCCTTGGCGATGCAGGTACTGGCGCCGATTGCCGCGTGCTGGGCGGCCGGTCAGGCCGTTGCCGATCCGCTCCAGACCGCCGTCATCTGTCATAGCGCAGGCGAGCAGGGCGCCGGCCTCGAGGATCAGACGGGAGCGCCGACTGCGCATTCCGGTGCGTGCGCGCTGTGCTGCCTCGCACAGGCCAATGCCTCCCTCGATTCGCCGCTGCCAGCGACGTTCTCGAGTCCTTTCCGCCACGCCGAGAGCGTGGTTTGGCATGACGCGGCGGACCATGTCGCCGCACCTCCTCGCGGCTCCAGCGCCCAGGCGCGCGCACCTCCGCAGGTTTCCTGACCTAACGACACACCGAACCGTTGGGCCGGCGCTGCCGTGCCGACGGCGTGCTCAATGAACCGGCCGACGCGCCGGACGTCAGGAATTCAAGATGTTACGTATTCGTGCGATCAGCAGCGCGAGCTTGCCCGTGCTTTGCGGCGTGCTGTCCTCGATCGGCTCCAACGCCCATGCCCAGGAGGCGCAGCAGACGCTGCCGCCGGTCACCGTTGAGGCGCCGCAGGCGGCCCGTCCCAAGCCTCCAACCCGGCCATCGAGGCCGCGCTCTGCCTCGGCCAGCCCCTCGACCAGGCCGCTCGCAGCGAATTCGACCGGCAGTGGCCCCACCCAGAATAACACCGTGACCGCCAGCGCAGCGCGAGCCAGTCTCTATCAATCGCCGACCGGTCAGACCGAAACCACCATCGATCGCTGGCAGTTCGACAACCGACCGGCGTTTTCGGTCAGCGATGTCTTGCGGGACAGTCCGGGCGTTTCGGTCAAGCAGGGGAATGGTCCCCGTGATTTCGGCATCTCGATTCGCGGATCCAACGCCCGGAACGGGTTCGGCATCCGCAATCTCGTGATTTTCGAGGACGGCTTTCCGGTGACGCAGCCGGACGGGCTGTCGCGAAGCGACCTGATCGACCCTCGTGCCTATAGCGCCATTGACGTGATCCGAGGTCCCTCGTCGGCCCTCTATGGCAACTATGCGACCGGCGGCGCGCTCAACTTTCGAACCCGGCCGGGTGGTACGATCGACGGCGTCGAATACGGAGTCGACGGCGGCAGCTATGATTACCTCAACAATTATCTGGCGGCCGGCAAGAAGGTCGGTAATTTCGAGGGCTCGCTGTTTGCGAGCGACGTGCGGGGTGATGGCTATATCGGCAACAGCTGGTTCAATACGCAGACTGTCAATTTCCTCGGAACGCTCAAGGCGACGCCGGACGATCGCTTCACGGTCAAGATCATCAACAATGATCTCAGCACGCGGTTGCCGATCCGGCAGTCGCTGAACCAGTATTATCAAAACCCCTTGCAGCAGGGCTGCGCGACCGGTGCCACGGCTGCGCCCGGATGCGGCACGGTGACCTTGTTCAACAATGGATTCAACACGGCGGCCGGCACCGACAAGGAGACGGCCGTGCAGGCCGGGCTCGGCCGCAACGACCGCCGGACCATCGTTGGCGGCCGGTGGGAGCACGATTTCGACAATACGTTGACTTGGCGAAACCAGTTCGTTTTCGACGACAGGAACATCAATCAGCCGACCGGCTCGACCAGCGCCATCGGGGATTTTCCGTCGTACAATTACATGAGCGATCTGACCAAGCGCGGCGAAATCCTCGGACTGGAGTCGACCGCGTTCTTTGGCGCCTTCTACAACACCCTGACGGCGTCGAGCGACACGCGAAACTTGATGCCCGGGGGTAACGCCACGCTCGGCCGGCTGTCGAGCAATCTCTACAGCGAAACGACCAATTACGGCGTTCGCGCGAGGGAGGAGCTCAAGCTCACCTCGTCCTTGACGGCAGTCGCGGGCATCGGGTGGGAGACCACCGTTCTGAAGGGAATAAACACGGCGTATTCATACGCTGGTCCCACTGGAATCACGACGACGGCGATCACGACTGCGGACCGCCAGTTTCAGAACACCGCACCGGAGCTGGCGCTGCTTTTCAATCTGAACAACGAATGGCTGTTTCGTGGTCGGGTTGCGACCGGGTATGGTACGCCTCAGGTTTCGAACCTCTTCGTTCTCCCGACGGGATTGTCGGGCAACAATACCCAGCTCCAAACTCAAAAAAATCTTGGCTACGACATCGGCTTCGATTGGACGCCCAACAGGACGCTTAAGCTCAGCGCAACCGGCTTCTACGAGTTCTTCCGCAACGAGATCGTCAACCAGGCAACTCCGATCGCCGGGGTAACCTTTGCGTTCAACGCGCCGCGATCGGAACATCGGGGCGTGGAGCTTGCGGCCGACTGGAAGTTCTATCCCGGCTGGCGACTCCTGGCGGCGTATACCTATCTCGACGAGGTCTATACCGAATACGTCGAGAACCTCACCAACGGGACCGTCTTCAGCTTCAATCGAGCCGGCAACAAGATTCCGGGTATCTCGCCCAACGAGCTGACGGCCCGGGTCGGCTACGACGAGTTTGCCGGGCCCCTGGCGGGCCTGGGAGCCTTTGTGGAGGTGCAGTGGAAGGACTCCTTCTACATGGACAACGCAAACCTGCTGAAGGCACCGGGCTATGAGCTGGTCAACGTGAACGTCCACTACAAGACGGATCTGCTTTCCGAGTACTTCAGATCCTTGAACCTGTTTTTTGAAGTCAGGAACGTGTTCGATCGAACCTACGTTGCCTCGGCGAACAACATCACCAACTCGGTCACAGCGGCCGGCGTTCAAAACCCCGCGAGCGTGCTGGCAAACACAACGGGATCGATCTACGCGGGCTCGCCCCGCACGTTCGTCGCGGGTATGAAGGTGGCATTCAGATGATGCGGGCTCTCGCAGGGAGTAGGGCCATGGTTCGAAGTGGCTTGCTCGGGATACTCGCTCTTGCATGTTTGCAAGGCGCAGCGCACGGACAGATGCATGGTCAGCATGCGTCCGAAGCCGCCTGCGAAGAGCCCGTGTTACGCTGTGCGACCAAGGCGACGCCTGCGTTCGGTCCCGACGGGACGCTGTGGCTGGTCTGGATGGCGGGAGGGCAGGTGTCCGTCGCAAACTCGCAGGATGCGGGACACACTTTTTCAGCGCCTGTCCAGGTCACAACAAAGGGGTTGAATCTTGATTGGGGGCCGGACGCCCGGCCCAAAATCGTGGTCGATCGTCAGGGCGGAATCGCGCTCGCGTTCGCGACATTCAGGGATGAAGCATTCAACGGTCAGGTGCTTTACACGCGCTCGGCCGACGGCGGGAAGAGTTTTGCCGAATTGAGGCCGATCACCGCAAACAATGAGAGCCAACGTTTTGAGGCGCTGGCGCTCGATCAGGATGGGACGGTCTTTGCCGCCTGGCTCGACAAGAGGAATCGTGTCCCTGCGAAGCAGGCGGGTCAGAAATACGATGGGGCAGGGCTCTTCTTCGCGTCGTCACGCGATGGCGGAGCGACCTACGCGGAGGCCCGTCTCGCGCACGACAACACCTGCGAATGTTGCCGGTTGGGTCTGGCCTTCGCGGCGGCGGGGCGGCCCGTCGTGATCTTCAGGAATATCTTCGAGGGCGGCGTACGCGATCACGCGGTGATGACGTTCACTGACGTCTCGACCCCAGGTGAAATCCATCGGGTCAGCAACGACGATTGGCAGATCAATGCGTGCCCGCATCACGGGCCGAGCCTGACGGTTGCGCCAAACGGGACCTATCACGTCGCCTGGTATACGAACGGGAAAGCGCGGAAGGGATTGTTCTACGCGCACTCGCGCGACGAGGGCCGGACATTCTCTGCGCCCATGGCGGTGGGACGGCCAGATCGCAATCCGGCGCGGCCCTTTGTGCTCGCGGGCGCAGCGGAAACGGTGATGGTCTGGAAGGAGTTCGACGGCGAGAAGACCACGGTTCAGATGATGATCTCCTGTGACGATGGTGCGACGTGGTCACCGCCCAAGACCATTTCGAGCACGACTGACACATCCGACCATCCCTTGCTCGTCTCCAATGGCCGGCAGTCCTATCTGTCATGGATGACGAAGGCGGATGGCTATCGTCTCATACCGATCGAGGACCAGCCATGAAGCGTCGAATTGCTGGCATTCTGTGCCTGGGCATCCTGCTCGCGTCGGGATCTGCTCTTGGAGCGCAGCCGGCTCTCAAACCATTCGAGCGCGGCACCTGGCAACGCGTCCTCCGGGATCATGCCGGTCGTCCAACGCTCGTGCATTTCTGGGGCGTGACTTGCGGGCCTTGCAAGGTCGAGCTGCCGCTGCTCGGGCAGTTTGCGAAAGACCACCCGGATATCGATGTCATCACGATCAGCGCCGATCTCGTGCCGAATCTGCCGGCAGCGGCGCAATCCATGCTCGACAAGGCGGGGCTGTCGTCGACCGAGAATTTCATATTCAGCGACGGCTTTGTCGAGCGATCGAGGTTCGAGATCGACCCTGCCTGGCAGGGCGACATTCCCCGGACAATGCTGATCTCTCAGAACGGGACCATCACGACGATCGAAGGTTCGGCCGAAATTGCCGATCTCGAGAAATGGTCCGCCGAACAACGCTTCTCACACTGATGCTCAGTCTGCAAAAAAGGAGACCCGACATGAAGGTTATCGTACAAAATCTGCTGCTCGCAACGTTCGCTCTCGCTCTCATCGCTGCCCCCGCACGCGCCGACGACGTCAAGGCCGGCGACCTCGTGATCTCGCAGGCCTGGAGCCGGGCGACGCCGAGCGGCGCAAAGGTCGCCGGCGGCTATCTCACCATCGAGAACAAGGGGACGGCGCCGGACAGGCTCGTCAGCGTCTCGACTGAGATTGCGGGCAAGGCCGACGTCCATGAGATGGCGATGGACAATGGCGTGATGAAGATGCGCGCGCTCGACAAGGGACTTGCGATCGATCCCGGCAAGACCATGAAGCTCGCACCCGGTGGTTTTCATTTGATGCTTCAGGAGCTGAAGGGGCCGCTCAAGCAGGGCGACAAGGTTCCGGTGACGCTGGAGTTCGAGAAGGCCGGCAAGGTCGCGATCTCCCTCGACGTCCAGGGCGTCGGCGCGCAGGCGCCCGGCGATGCAGGCCACTCCGGACACATGGAAATGAAGAAAATGCCGGATCATTCGGGAATGAAGATGTGAGGGAACCGATCATGATTCCCATGACCTTGCGCCAAACCATCAAGGGCCTTGCGCTCGGAGCAGCCGCGCTACTCGCCGTTGTCGCCACGCCGCTTGCTGCGGCGACGGACGACGACAGCTTCTTCACGCATCTGCACACCGAGAAGGCGATGGCCAATGTCACGGTCTCGCCTGGCCGCGCCGGTCCGGTCGAGATCACCATCCAGCTCGAGACCACCGACGAGGCGCCGCTAACTGCGAAAGCCGTGTCGGTGACGCTCGCGGACATGCAGACCGGCAAGAAGCTGGCGCCGGTTGAGGCCTCGCGCGACGGCGATGAGGGCTGGCGCGTGAAGGTGGCGCAGTTGACGCCCGGACGCTGGATGCTGGGTCTTGGAATTTCGATCTCCGAGGCCGATCATGTGAGCGTGGAATCGCCGATCCTGATCAAGTGACCCTGTGGAAGAGGCCGAACATGTCGAAGCGATCCTGCCTGATCCTGATCGCCGCGCTCGTCGCATCGCCGGCGGCCGCGCATGTCACTCTGGAAACGAAGCAGGCCACGGTCGGTGCATCGTACAAGGCCGTGTTCGCTGTGCCGCATGGCTGCGCGGGCTCGCCCACGGTGAAGATCCGCGTCCAGATCCCGGAAGGCGTAATCGCGGTGAAGCCGATGCCGAAGGCGGGCTGGAACGTCGACGTCGTCGAGGGCAAATATGCCAGCGAGTACGACTATCACGGCAACAAGCTCTCCTCGGGCGTCAAGGAGGTGGCGTGGTCCGGCGGCAGGCTCTCGGACAAGAACTATGACGAGTTCATCATGCATACCGTCCTCACTGACTCGCTCAAGCCGAACGCGACCTTGTATTTTCCCGTCGTCCAGGAGTGCGAGACCGGCGTCGGCCGCTGGATCGAGATCCCCACGGAGGGAGCAGGGCATTCCGAGAGCAAGTCGCCGGCACCGGGCGTAAAACTCCTGCCAAAGCCCTGATGCGCTTGCTCGGCGCGCTCGCGACGCTGCTCCTTGTCGCCGGTTTCGCGACCGGCGCCCGGGCACACGCGGCGCTGATCTCGGTCGAGCCGGCGAGCGGCAGCATCTTGACGAGCGCGCCGAAGGCGGTGGAGCTGCGCTTCAACGAGGCCGTGACGCCCGGTGCGATCCGCCTCATCGACGGTGCGGGGAGGGCGCGCGACGATACCCGCGTCGGCGCATCCGGTGAGACGATCTCGATCGCCATGCCGGCGGGCCTGCCACAGGGCACGGCGGTGGTCAGCTATCGCGTCATTTCCCAGGATGGCCACCCGGTCGCGGGATCGGTGACCTTCTCGGTCGGCGTGCCTACGGCAACGAAGCCGCCCGCAAATGCGGACGGCGGATTGAATATCCTGATCTGGCTGGCGCGGATCGGTCTCTACCTCGGGCTCTTCGTCGGCGTCGGGGGTGTGTTCTTTGCGCGCGCGATCGCCGGATCGACCGTCGGAACGGCCGTGCCGCGTGCGGCGCTCTTTGTTGGGGTGCTGGGCGCGGTGGCCTCGCTTGGTCTGTTGGGCGCCGATCTCCTCGGCCTGTCAGCTGCGGCGCTGTTGACGCCGGCGTCCTGGAAGGTCGCATTTGCGACCAGCGCCGGGCCGGCGTTGCTTGGTGCCATCGCGGCCATGCTGATCAGTCTGTTTGCGCTCCAGCGGGCGGCGCATGCATGTATGGTTTCGATGATCGCATTCGTCGGCGTTGGACTGTCGCTCGCCATGACCGGGCACGCGGCAACCGCGCCGCCCGAGATGTTGACGCGGCCGGCCATGTTCCTGCATGGCCTCGGCGTCGCCTACTGGATCGGCGCTCTCGCGCCGCTCGCCGCGCTGGCGTCGAACCCCACGGCCGCAACATTGCCAATCCTGAACCGCTTCTCTCGCATCGCCGTGCCAGTGGTCGCCGTGCTGGCTCTGACCGGCCTCGCGCTGGCGATTATCCAGCTCGAAAATCTGGCCGCGCTGGTCGAGACCCGATACGGCCTCCTCCTGTCGATCAAACTGGCGCTGGTTCTCGTGTTGCTGGCGCTCGCCGCGCTCAATCGCTTCCGTCTGACACCGGCAATCGCGGGCGATCACAAGGCCGCACCGGCGCTGAAGCGCTCGATCCTCCTCGAATGCGGAATTGCGCTCAGCATCTTCGCCGTCGTCGCCGGCTGGCGCTTCACGCCGCCGCCGCGGACCATTGTTCCGGAGACGCCACTGGCGATCCACATCCACAGCGACAAGGCGATGTTCCAGGTGCTGGTCTCGCCTGGCAAGGCCGGCACGAACGATTTCGTGCTCCAGCTCATGACCGGCGAGGCGACGCCGCTGAAGGCCAAGGAGGCGACACTGACCCTGAGCCTGCCCGAGCGCGGCATCGAGCCGATGGAGCGCGAGGCCAAGCTCGGGCCGGACGGCTACTGGCATGTGCGCAAGGCCGAGCTGCCCTTCGCCGGGAGCTGGCATGTGCGGATTGACGCTCTCGTGACCGATTTCGAGAAGATCACGCTCGAGGACGAGCTCGAGGTCGCGCCGCCGTGAGGTACCGGACAGGGCGGTTCAAGCTGAACCTGAAGTCGACGGAAAAATGACAGGAATTTCCCTGCGTTAGCAGCTTTTCCTCATTCCCGGTCTTGTGTTTTCGCTCCCAATCCGGTTTCACTGCAACCCCTCACTGATTCTTCGAGTGTCTCCATGCGGTTGTCGCGGTTCTTTCTGCCCATCCTGAAGGAAAATCCGAAAGAGGCGGAGATCGTCTCGCATCGCCTGATGCTGCGCGCCGGCATGATCCGGCAGGAAGCGGCCGGCATCTATGCCTGGCTGCCGCTGGGCTTCCGGGTGCTGAAGAAGATCGAGCAGATCGTGCGCGAGGAGCAGGACCGTTCCGGCGCGCTGGAACTGTTGATGCCGACGCTCCAGCTCGCCGACCTCTGGCGCGAGAGCGGCCGCTACGATGCCTATGGCCCGGAGATGCTGCGCATTGCCGACCGTCACAAGCGCGAGCTCCTGTACGGGCCGACCAACGAGGAAATGATCACCGAGATCTTCCGCGCCTATGTGAAGTCGTACAAGAACCTCCCGCTCAATCTCTATCATATCCAATGGAAATTCCGCGACGAGCAGCGTCCGCGCTTCGGCGTGATGCGCGGTCGCGAATTCCTGATGAAGGACGCCTATTCCTTCGATCTCAGCGAAGCGGGCGCGCGCGTCGCCTACAACAAGATGTTCGTCGCCTATTTGCGCACCTTCGCGCGGATGGGGCTGAAGGCGATCCCGATGCGCGCCGAGACCGGCCCGATCGGCGGCGATCTCAGCCACGAGTTCATCGTGCTCGCCGAAACCGGCGAATCCGGCGTGTTCATCAATCGCGACGTGCTGGATCTTCCCGTGCCGGGCGAGGACGTCGACTATGACGGCGATCTGACGCCGATCATCAGGCAATGGACGTCGGTCTACGCCGCCACCGAGGACGTCCACGACGCCGCGCGCTTCGAAAAGGAAGTGCCCGAGGACAAGCGGCTCAACACTCGCGGCATCGAGGTCGGCCAGATCTTCTATTTCGGCACGAAGTACTCCGAGCCGATGAAGGCGCTGGTGGCAGGTCCCGATGGCGTCGACGTGCCGATCCATGGTGGTTCCTACGGCGTCGGCGTCTCCCGCCTGCTCGGTGCCATCATCGAGGCCTGCCATGACGATGCCGGCATCAAATGGCCGGAGGCGGTGGCCCCGTTCCGCGCCGTGGTGCTGAACCTCAAGCAGGGCGACGCCGCGGTCGATGCGGCCTGCGAAAAGCTCTATGCCGAGCTCAGCGCCAAGGGCGTCGACGTGCTCTATGACGACACCGACCAGCGCGCCGGCGCCAAATTCGCCGCTGCCGATCTGATCGGCATTCCCTGGCAGATCATGATAGGCCCGAAGGGGCTCGCCGACGGCAAGGTCGAGATCAAGCGGCGTAGCGACGGCGCCCGCGAGACCATGTCGCCGGCCGACGCGGTCGCTCGCCTGGTCGGCTGAATATTGTTCATCGCGCGATATCGAGGCCGCCAATCCGGCCACAATTGACCCCGAATCATGGGATTATCGAGCGATGGATGAGGCCATGACCGAAACCGTGCAAACCGCGCCTTTCGCGCCATTCGAGTGGATGCTGTCGGCTCGTTACCTGCGGGCGCGCCGCAAGGAAGGATTCATCTCGGTCATCGCCGGGTTCTCCTTCCTCGGCATCATGCTCGGCGTCGCCACGCTGATCATCGTCATGGCCGTGATGAACGGCTTCCGCAAAGAGCTGCTCGACAAGATTTTGGGCCTCAACGGGCATATCCTGGTCCAGCCGCTGGAATCGCCGCTGACCGACTGGAAGGACGTCGCCGAACGCATCAGCCAGGTGCAGGGCATCCGGCTCGCGGCCCCCGTCGTCGACGGCCAGGCGCTGGCGTCCTCGCCCTGGAATGCCTCGGGCGTGCTGGTCCGCGGCATCCGCGCCGACGACCTCAACAACCTCACCTCGATTGCCAAGAACATCAAGCAGGGCTCGATCGAGGGCTTTGACGAGGGGCAGGGCGTTGCGATCGGCCGGCGGCTTGCCGACCAGTTGTCGCTCCATGCCGGCGACAGCATCACGCTGGTTGCGCCGAAGGGGGCGGTCACGCCGATGGGCACGACGCCACGCATCAAGCCATACAAGATCGTCGCCGTGTTCGAGATCGGCATGTCCGAATACGATCTCGGCTTCGTGTTCATGCCGCTTGCGGAAGCGCAGGCCTATTTCAACCGCAGCAACGACGTCACCTCGATCGAGGTGTTCACCACCAACCCCGACCGGATCGACGCCTTTCGCAAGTCGGTGACGGAGGCCGCGGGCCGCCCGGTGTTCCTGGTCGACTGGCGGCAACGCAACTCGACCTTCTTCAACGCGCTCCAGGTCGAGCGCAACGTGATGTTCCTGATCCTGACCATGATCGTGCTGGTCGCGGCGCTGAACATCGTCTCGGGCCTGATCATGCTGGTGAAGGACAAGGGCAGTGACATCGCGATCCTGCGCACGATGGGCGCCTCGCAAGGCTCGATCATGCGGATCTTCCTGATCACGGGCGCCTCGATCGGCGTGGTCGGCACGCTGGTCGGCTTCATCGTCGGGCTCGTGATCTGCCTCAACATCGAGTCGATCCGGCAGTTCCTGTCGTGGCTGACCAGCACCGAGCTGTTCTCGCCGGAGCTCTACTTCCTCTCGAAGCTGCCCGCCGAGATCGACATCGGCGAGACCACGGCGGTGGTCATCATGGCGCTGACGCTGTCGTTCCTGGCGACGCTCTACCCGTCCTGGCGCGCCGCGCGCCTCGATCCTGTCGAAGCGCTCCGGTACGAGTGAGGGGCTGATGGAGCAGCAGGGGGCTGAAGATGTACCGGTCATTTATCTCCACGAGATAAAGCGGCAGTACTTGCAGGGCGAGGCGCCGCTGACCATCCTGGACGGCGCCAAGCTGGCGCTGTGGGCCGGGCAATCGGTGGCGCTGGTGGCACCGTCGGGCTCGGGCAAGTCGACGCTGCTGCACATCGCGGGCCTTCTGGAGGCGCCCGATTCCGGCGAGGTCTATGTCGGGGGCGCGCCGACCTCGCAGCTGCCCGACATCGAGCGCACCCAGCTTCGCCGTACCGACATCGGCTTCGTCTACCAGTCGCACCGGCTCCTGCCCGAATTCACGGCGCTGGAGAACGTGATGCTGCCGCAGATGATCCGCGGCCTAAAGCGCTCCGAGAGCATCAAGCGCGCCAAGGAGATCCTGTCCTATCTCGGCCTCGGCGACCGCATCACGCACCGACCGGCGGAGCTGTCCGGCGGCGAGCAGCAGCGCGTCGCGATCGCGCGCGCGGTTGCCAATGCACCGCGCGTGCTGCTGGCGGACGAGCCGACCGGCAACCTGGATCCGCACACCGCGGACCACGTGTTCCAGGCCCTGATGCAGCTCGTCAAGGCGACCCGGGTCTCGATGCTGATCGCGACCCACAACATGGAGCTCGCCGGCCGCATGGACCGGCGCGTGTCGCTGTCGAACGGCCAGGTGGTCGAGCTCGACTAAAAACGCGAAAACAACCCCATGCAAAGTAGCCTGCCGCTGCCGGTGACGCCTGCCATTTGACACGTCGGGCAAAACACCGGCACGTTGCCATGCTCGCAGCAGTGGCAGGGCGATCGCTTATGCCAACCCGGGCGAGCGCTACGGCCTGAGCACCGTCATCTTGAACGGGCCGGCATTGGCCGCCGCATAGGCCACCGCCTCGTTGGTATGGTCGAGGTCGAACGCCTTCGCCTCGTAGTCCTCGAGCCGCAACAGGCCCGCGCGCACCAGGGCGATCAGGCGCGTCGCTGCGTCCGGCGGATACATCCAGACGCCGTGGATGGTGACGCAGTTGCGCATGATCCAGGGGTAGGGCAGGTCGAGGCCTGCGCCACCCGCCATGCCGACCCCGCCCATCAGCACGACGCGTCCGTAAGGGCGCACCGTCATGATCGCTGCGCGCACCACATTCGTGCTGACCGAGGGCGGCATGATGTCGAACACGCAATCGATCGGCCCGGGTGCCGCGCGCCTCATCTGCTCGCGATCATCGCTCTCGTCGCCAGACAGCTTGACCGGCCGCACCCGCATCCCGAAGCGGCGGACGAGGTCGGCGAGAACCTTGTCGTTGCGGCCGGGCGTCACCACGCAGGCCGCGCCCATCGCGAGCGCGACGGCGACGGCCGCGCTGCCGAAATTGCCGGTGGCGCCGCTCACCAGCACGGTCTCGCCCGGCCGCAGGTCGGCAGCGAGGAAGCCGCCATAGGGCACGAGCAGCGTCCCCAGCGCGCACCATTGCGTGGCTTCGTCGGAGGTGATCTTGCCGAGCCGCTTCACGTTCTCCGTCGGCACCATCATCTGCTCGGCGAAGGAGCCGTGGCGAAAATGCTTTTGCAGGCGCATCCCGCCTTCGTCGCGCGCGCTCCAGCCCTGCAGCGTGATGTCGGGCGCCATCGCGTCGTCGCGGGAGCGCACGGTCGGATCGCAGAACACCCAGTCGCCGACAGCAAGCTTGGTCGCGTCCGGGCCGATCATGCGGACCCGGCCGATGCCGCCGGGGCCGGGGATGACGGGCAGGTCGAGCGCGTAGTTGCGCATCCCGCTGAAGACCTCGCCCGCGTAGGACAAGACGCGCGTTGCGACGACGTCGACGATGACCTCGCCGGTGCCCGGCATCGGGTCGGGGACGTTCTCGATCGCGAGCGGCGATCCAAAGGATTTGAGCACGGCAGCTTTCATGGGCTTCACCTCATATTCGGGTGAAGCGAATATGCGGCCGCCTTGAAGGCGCAGGAAGGCCTGGTATTATCCTAGTATTCTCTGGACCCTCCATCGCAGGGAGCAAGCCATGGCCGACCCACGCCGCGTCGAATTCGGCGATTTCCTCAGGTCCCGCCGCGAGAAGCTGTCGCCGAAGATGGTCGGGCTTCCCGCAGGGCGGAGGCGACGCACCGCGGGCCTGCGCCGCGAGGAGGTCGCGCAGCTCGCCGGCATCGGTGTCGACTGGTATATCCGGCTCGAGCAGGGCCGCACCGTGAGCCCCTCAGTCACTACGGTCGACGCGCTGGCCCGTGCGCTGCGCCTCAGCAAGACCGAGCACGCACATCTGAAGGCGCTGGCGCGCGACGGCGACAGGCGCCCGTTTACGCCCGAGATCGTGCCACCGCCCATTCGGCGGATGATCGAGAGCCTGAAGCAGCCGGCCTACATCACTGGGCGGCGCTGGGACGTGCTGGCCTGGAACGCGGCCGCCGAGGACATCTTCGCGTTCGGGCAATTGCCGGAGCAGGATCGCAATACGCTGCTCCTGGTACTGACGAACAAGCAGACGCGAAAAACCTACGGCGCGGGCTGGGCTGACGTCGCCAAGAGCATGGTCGCGATGTTTCGCGCCACCCACGACGTCTGGGCCGGTGATCCGGCCTTCACCGAATTGCTGACGCGGCTACGCCAGGGCAGTCCGGAATTCGTCAAATGGTGGGAGGCGCACGAGATCCGCAGCACGGCGTCGGGCCGCAAGACCATGAACCATCCAACCAAGGGCTTGCTCCGGTTCGAGCACACCAGCTTTCAGGCCAATGACGATCCCGCGCTGAAGCTCGTGATCTACACGCCGGTGTAGGAGCGCAGGCTCACAAGAGCGAAGCCTCGGCTTCTGACGGACGAGCGAAAAGAGCGGCAATCAGTTCTCACACAGTTTCTCTAAAATTGTCTCGCTCGCGTTGGGGCGGGTTTAAGTCGGCCTGCATCAGTATCCGGGAAAAAGTGGCAATCGCCCCAGGAGAGGACATGGAGCGCCGGAGACCCTGCAGTCGTTCATTCAAGGCACCATGGGGTAATGCGCGTCTGTACGAACAGAGCGCCAGCCTGTTCCAACAATTCGTTCGAGACCAGTCGGGCAGCTATGTCATTATTTCAGCGCTGCTGATGCCGGTCCTGGTCGGCACAGCAGGGCTCGGCACTGAAGTGGGATGGTGGTACTACAAACACAAGAATATGCAGAGCGCTGCTGACTCGGGCGCTGTGAGCGCTGCAACAGCGGCAAGTGCAGGCACCGACCTCTTGTCCGAAGCCAATGCGGTTACGGCAAATTACGGTTACGCGAACGCGGCAAACAACGTCACGGTCACGGTGAACCAACCGCCGAAAACGGGCAATTATACTTCGAATCCGCAAGCGATCGAAGTCATCGTGAGCCAACCGCAACAGCGGCTGTTATCAGCCTTGTTCGGCTCGGATCCTGTACTCATCACCGCGCGCGCGGTCGCCTTGCCCAATTCCGGGACAGGCTGCGTGCTTGCGCTCAACGCGAGCGCGAGCCCCGCTGTCAACGTGAGCGGCGGCAACCAGCTCAACCTGATCAAGTGCAACCTTTACAGCAACTCGAGTGCGAGCCCATCGCTCAACGTTGCCGGCAGTGCATCGGTCTCTGCGAACCAGGTCGGCGTGGTCGGCGACGTCTCCGGCACGAGCAACATCACGGCGACCAATGGCGTTAAAACGCACATACAGCCGGTCGCTGATCCCTATGCGAACGTCTCGCCTCCATCGGAGCCGAGTTGTACGAATGCCAAGATCACGGTCAACGCCAATGGAAAAACGAACTCCCTCAGTCCCGGCTGCTACGCGGGCAGCATTACGGTCAATGCCGGCGCAACCCTGAACCTTGATCCGGGTATCTATTATCTGGACGGCGCCAATCTGAGTGTCGCGGGAAACGCCACAATCACGGGCAACGGCGTGACCCTGGTTTTTACGGGGTCGGGAAGCAACTGGGGCACCGCTTCAATCGGCAGCAACGCGACCATCAATTTGACGGCGCCGACCACCGGCTCCACGAAAGGCATCGTCATGTATGGCGACCGGAATATGCCGGCCGGGACCGCTTTTAATCTCACGGGTGGTAGCACCCAGAACTTCGGCGGTGCCATCTACCTGCCAAAGGCCAATCTCAGCTTCAGTGGTGGTAACGGCACGAGCACATCCTGCACCAAAATCATCGCGGATACGCTGACGTTCACCGGCACCTCGAACCTTCAGGTTAATTGTTCCGCGCTCGGCACCGCGACGATAGGCTCGCAAACCGCGCAACTCATCGAATGAGGTTGGCCCCGATGCAGATTCAGCAGTCTTCATCCAAGATCCGCGATCGATTGATTGATTCTCTAACGGGACACGTGCGCGCTGCGGTCAGCGACAGACGTGGCGTCGCGGCCGTCGAATTCGGCATCATGATCCCGTTGCTGTCCCTGATGGTCGTTTCAGTGACCGACATTGGGCTCGCAATCTATCGCAAGATGCAGGTTGAAAATGCCGCACAAGCGGGCGCGCAATACGCAATTGCGCGCGGCTTTGACGCGAGTGGCATTTCCAACGCCGTAACAAGCGCCACGAACTCCACTGCCATCACCGCTTCACCTGGGCCGGTCCAGTTTTGCGGATGCCCAACGAATGCAGGAGTTAGCGCTGTCAGTTGCGGTGCGGTTTGCACCGGTGGCGCGCAGGCCGGCACATATACGACGGTCTCGGCGCAAGCGACGTACTATACGCTCATCAACTACCAGATCGTGGCGGCCACGTACTCTTATAACGCCCAGTCCACTGCGAGGCTGCAGTGAAACTCACAGCGTTATGGCAAGACAATCGGGGCGCGTCCGCGCTGGAATTTGCCCTGACCGCTCCCGTGTTTTTCCTGTTCATTTTCGGGATCATCGAATTCGGATTGCTGTTTTGGACGCAGCTCGGGATTCAGCATGGGACTGAAATGGCGGCGCGTTGCGCAACCGTCAACAGCACGCTCTGCCCAAGCGGCAGCGCCATAACGAATTACGCTGCCCAGCAGGCGTTCGGCCTCACGCTCCCAGCGGCGACATTCACCTATTCCACGCCAACATGCGGCAACCAGGTCAGCGCGAGTTATGCATTTCAGTTTCCGCAAGTTCTCAATCTCTCCCCGGTGACGCTGACTGCCCGGGCATGCTTTCCGAGTTGAGCTCGCAGCCAGGCCAACGAAGATCCTGCGCTGAAGCTCGTGATTTGCACGCCGGTCCAGGGGTGGAGCACAAAGGCCAAGCGTCAGCTTCTCGCGCCGGGCGGAAACATCGCCGCCCCGCAGAGCAAAGTCGCGTCCGGCCACGAACGGACGCGGCCCCGAACTTTGGGACGTCGGCCTTGAAGAAATTATCGACTATGAAGGAATGCCAGCATCAACAATCCCCCGAAAAACCAGGGCAGGAATAGACACTCGACCACGATAGCGCAGCGTCGATATTTCTTGCCGCGCTCACTGTAAGCCGACGGGTCTCGCAAAAAGGAGGGGCGCCGCCCCTCAAGCCGCCAATCGGTATAGCCTTTGAACTGAGCCAAGCCCGGTGCCAAGCTTCGGCGCATTTTCCAAATGAAGTAGGCATTCGCCAAGCCAAGACTTGGTATGCCCACCAACCAGACTAACCAGACCGCGTTTGAAGTGAACGACATGACCAAGCCGCCTCAGTTGGCGGCCCTTTGATATCATGCCAACGCCGCGATGTCGCCTTCCGGCCGAGCAGGCGCGGGCATTTGCACTGATCGCCCTCACGGAATTGCAGACGCGGCTATGCCAGCGCAGTCCGGAATTCGTCAAACGGTGGGACGCGCCCGAGATCCGCAGCACGGCGTCGGGCCGCAAGACCATGAACCATCCGACCAAGGGGTCTGCTCCAGTTCGAGCACACGAGCTTTCAGGCCAATGACGATCCCGCGCTGGAGCGAGTGCCGGTGTAGGGCGTAGCCTCGCTTCATCCTTCCGTCTAATGGTGATCCTGCAGAACCTGAGCAAGACTCGGAGGGTCAGGGGGGTGAAGGAGTGCCCCGATGACTGCTATGTCACGTACCGATCGGCCTGCGGAGCAGGCCTCCGAAGCTACCCGTTGGAGCCAATTGATCATCGGCATCATCTGCATGGTGATGATCGCCAATCTCCAGTACGGCTGGACGCTTTTCACAATTCCCATCAGCCAGAAGCACGGCTGGAACCTGGCCTCGATCCAGGTGGCGTTCACGCTTTTTGTCCTGTTTGAAACCTGGCTAGTGCCGGTCGAGGGCTACCTCGTCGATCGTTTCGGCCCGCGGATTATTGTGTTTGTGGGCGGGTGTCTTACCGGGCTCGCATGGGTTCTCAACTCCACCGCAGATTCGCTTGCGATGTTGTACGTCGCTCAGATCATCGGCGGTCTTGGCGCGGGCGCCGTTTACGGCACTTGCATCGGCAACGCACTCAAGTGGTTTCCCGACCGGCGCGGTCTCGCGACCGGACTGACGGCCGCAGGCTTCGGCGTTGGTTCAGCTCTCACGATCATTCCCATTCAAAGGATGATTTCAACTCATGGCTACGAGACGACATTCTTCACCTTCGGCATCGGTCAGGGCTTGATCGTGGTGGTGCTGTCGTTGTTGCTGTTCGCACCGCGCCATGGACAAACTCCGGAGGCCTCGGGCAGCAGGTTTGTCCAGCAAAGTCGTATTCAATACAAACCGCTGCAGGTACTCAGAGAGCCGACGTTCTGGGTCATGTATGCGATGTTCGTGCTGATGGCGGCGGGCGGGTTGATGGCAACGGCGCAACTCAAGCCCATCGCCAAGGACTTCCATCTCGATACCGTGCCGGTCACGCTCATTGGCATCACTCTGCCTGCGCTGACATTCGCGTTGACGATCGACCGAGTTCTCAATGGACTTACACGACCGTTCTTTGGCTGGGTTTCCGATTTCCTCGGGCGAGAAAACACGATGTTCATCGCCTTCCTGCTGGAGGGCCTTGGCATCTGGGCTCTGTACGTCTATGGGCAGAACCCCCTCGGGTTTGTGCTTCTGAGCGGAGTTGTGTTCTTCGCCTGGGGTGAGATCTACAGCCTCTTTCCAGCCACCTGCACCGACTGCTTTGGAGTAGAGTACGCCACAACGAATGCAGGCTTGCTCTATACGGCGAAAGGAACGGCCTCATTGCTGGTGCCGCTCGCCAACGTGCTGGTGATGGAGACCGGGGGCTGGAAAGGCGCCTTTATCATCGCCGCGCTCTTCAATGTTGTTGCCGCCCTGATGGCCGTCTTCGTGCTCAAACCAATGCGGCAGGAGTTGGTGGCGCGCAGGGGCGGAGAGCCCGCGTGGGCCGCTGGAGTGCAGCCGGAGCATAATCCGCATGCATCACGTCAATCTGGTTGATGCCGGGCCTCGCTATGCGCGGATGATCCGCGAGGAGCGGAGAAGCCGCAACTAGCTTGATGCAGATCAAGAAGAAGCCCTGTCGTGTGCGCGGAAGTATTCTCGGGCGCTAGCTGCGTCGAAGGCGCCCACTGGCCGATCCCCGGGATTCGGCCGGTCGCCTCGTTCATGAGTTCACCCGGAGTGGCAGCCATGGTGCAGAACCTAGTAGCCGGATTAGTCGTGGTGGCTTTGATTGTCATGGGCGTGCTTGCCTATGCCCAGAAACATGAAGGGTGCTTGCATGGGCGCTCGCTCCAAACCTTCAAGTCCTGCGGATCAGTCGGCGTTGACATATAGCGCTGGTCGCAACGCTGCGGCCAGCCTCGCGCGATTTGGTGCCCAGGTCCCCGGCAAATCCTGATTCGCCTACTTCCGTCCGTACCGACCGAGCCGTTCTTCAACCGAAACGGCACGGTTGTTGTAGGCAACAACCTGTGACACCATCCGAGCGCCGCGTTTTCACGACTTTCAGAAGCCCTATGCCGCGCCGGAAATATCCCTGGGAAAAGCTATCGGATCAACAACTGCTCCAGCACCGCCTCAGCAGCCTGAGGGTTACGGTCGAAGGCACCTGGCTCGAGGACTGCGTCCACACGTTATACGAAGAGCTCGATGAGCGGGGCATCCGGCTGCGGCCCCACACGTGGATATCGAGCGAATGGTTCAGTCCGGCAAACGTGCCCGGCATTGCCATTCCGTTCTATCTCGCCCATCCCCGCCTGATGAAGCTCGAGAACAAGATGATGCTCGACGTCGAGGGCGGCACCTGGTCCGAGTGCATGGCTATCCTCCGTCACGAGGCGGGTCATGCCTTGCAGCACGGCTACCAGTTGCACCGTCGCCGGCGCTGGCAACAGCTGTTCGGCCCCTCTTCGAAACACTACCCGCGCTACTACCGGCCCAATCCGGCCAGCCGGCGCTATGTCCAGCACCTTCGGCTCTGGTATGCGCAGAGCCATCCAGACGAGGACTTCGCGGAAACCTTTGCCGTGTGGCTGCGGCCGCGGTCCAACTGGCGAACGCGTTATGCTGGCTGGCCGGCGCTGAAGAAGCTGGAATATGTCGACGAACTGATGGAGGAGATTGCGGGGAAGCGGCCGCTGCTCACAACGCGTGAGCGTGTCGATCCACTGCGTGTACTCAACCAGACGCTTGGCGAACACTACCAGAAGAAGCAGGCATTCTATGCCTTCACGCCGCCGAAGACTTACGACCGTGACCTGTCTCGGCTGTTTTCGGCCGACCCACGGCATCGCCGCAAGCAAGCGGCATCAGTCTTCATCAGAAGGCACCGCGCCCAGATCAGGCGGTTGGTGGCGCGCTGGACCGGTGAGAACCAACTTACGCTGGATGCTGTGCTGGATGACATGATCTCCCGTTGCCGCGAGCTCGATCTGCGGGCCGTCGGCCCTGAACGGAGGCTTGTGATGGACTTCACCGTCCTGTTGACTGCCAAGACCATGCACGCGCTGTTTGGTCCGTCGCGGCGCAAATGGATCGCGCTATGAGACGCCGGCGCATCCTGGTTCTCATGCACCCGGACTTCGTGCCTCCGGATTCAACCGACGGGTATACCGAGCGGCAAATCAACGAATGGAAGACGGAATACGACGTCGTAAGCACCTTGCGCGCGGCCGGCCATGACGTTCGCCCGCTCGGCGTGCAGGAGGAAATCAAGCCGGTGCGCGACGAGATCGAAGGCTTCAAGCCGCATGTGGTCTTCACGCTGCTGGAGGAATTCCACTATCAGACGACGTATGACCAGCACATCGCGAGCTACCTTGAATTGATGCAGATTCCGTATACCGGGTGCGGTCCGCGCGGCCTGGTCCTGGCGCGCGGCAAAGACCTGTCGAAAACGCTGGTGCATCATCGCCGGATCGCGGTGCCGGCCTTCGCGGTGTTCCCGATGCGTCGCAAAGTCAAAAGGCCCGCGCGCCTTTCGCTGCCGCTCATCGTCAAGAGCCTGAACGAGGATGGATCCCGGGGCATCTCGCAGGCGTCCATCGTCGATACGGACGAGAAGCTCGCAGAGCGGGTCGCCTTCATCCACGAGCGGATCGAAACCGCCGCGATCGCGGAGCAGTTTATCGAGGGCCGAGAGCTCTATGTCGGCGTGCTCGGCAACAATCGGCTACGAGCTCTGCCGATCTGGGAGCTGAAATTCGGTAACATGGGAGGCCGCGTTGCGCGGCGCATCGCGACCGAGAAGGCCAAGCACGATCCCAGCTATCAGGAGCGTGTCGGAATTGTAGATGGGCCTGCGGATGACCTGGCGCCGGACGTGTCCGCCCGCATTCAACGGACAGCGAAGCGCATTTACCGGACGCTGGGCCTCGACGGATACGCGCGCATCGATTTTCGCCTCTCGTCCGACGGCACGCCGTATTTCATCGAAGCCAATCCCAATCCCGAAATCGCCAAGAGCCAGGAATTCGCGACAGCGGCCCGGCATGACGGCCTCGAATATCCGGACCTGTTGCATCGCATTCTGGCTCTCGGAATCAGACGGGCAAAAGCGGGCGTGTCCGTAGGCTGAAAGGTAACGCGAGACGCGTATGCCGGAAACAGGACGGGCGATCGCGCCTTCTCAGTGGGGACGTTCGCGCATGAACGCCGCCACGACGACGCCGGAGATAAAGGTGAGGGCAGCGATGGACCCGATTGCTGCCGACAGGCCGAATTGGTCGGCAATGATGCCTGCCGAAAGTGCGCCAATCGCATAGCCGAGGTCGCGCCAGAAACGATAGACGCTCAGCGAGCGCGCGCGCCAGCTCGGATGTGATGCGTCGGAGACGGCGGCGATCAGGCTCGGGTACACCATGGCCGTGCCAAGCCCGAGCAGCAGACTGCCGACGAACCACCATTCGAAATGACCTGTTGCCCCCGTCAGGAACAAGCCCGCGGCCTGGACCCACATGCCGGCGACGATCAGGCCCTTGCGGCCCCAGCGGTCGGACAGAGGACCCGTGGCGACCTGGAGGATGCCCCACGTCGCCGGATAGACGGCCTTCAATATGCCGATGCGATCAACGGCGAGACCGAAGGAGGCGAAGAACAGCGGAAAGATGCCCCAGCTCATGCCGTCGTTGAGGTTGTTCACCAGCCCGGCCTGCGATGCGGCGAACAGGTTGCGATCCCCGAACGAGGTGAGGACGAAGATCTCCCGGAAACTGATCGGGGATGCCTGATGAGCATGCGCCGCGGTCTCCAGCCGGACGTGTTCGCGCGTGTCGCGGACCAGGAGGATCGAGAGCGCGGCGCCGAGGATTGCATAGGCGACACCAAGGTAGATCGGGGTTGGCCGCAGCCCGTACTCCGACGCCAGATAGCCGGTGAGGTAGGCAGTCACGCCGACCGCAAGATATCCGGCGAACTCGTTCAGGCCCACGGCCAGGCCGCGCGACTTCGGCCCAACGAGATCGATCTTCATGATCACGGTCATCGACCAGGCAAGGCCCTGATTGATGCCGAGCAGGGCATTGGCGGCGATCACCCATTTCCAGCTTGGCGCCCAGATGATCATGCAAGGCACGGGAAGGCCGACGAGCCAGCCGAGGATCAGAACCCGCTTGCGCCCCCATTTGTCGGCGAGCTGGCCGGAGATCAGGTTGGCGCACGCCTTCACGACGCCGAAGCTGACGATGAAGGAGACGACAAGCGTCGTCGAAGCGATATGGAACTCCTCGGCGCCGATCAGCGGCACGACGGTTCGCTCGATACCGACCATCCCGCCCACGAAGGCGTTGATCAGGACCAGCAGAGCGAACTGCGGCCAGTTTTCCTTTAGCCCCAGCCGGACCGAAGGGGCGCGTTGCGGGGCGGCTGCCGCATCGCTCATGGCATCACACCGCTTCGCTCATGTCATCAGGCCGCAGCGGCCGTGACGCCTGAATTGGCGGCTCTGATCTTCGCGGCTTCCGGCGGGGCCGGCGGAATCTCGGCGACCATGAACCGAACGAACTCGGCTTCGTCCTCGATCGCGAAGGCCTGATTGTGCCGCTTCTCGAAGCCGATGGTCGACCATGGTTTGCCGCTCAGCCGACGACCGCAGACCGAGCCCGCATAGGCGCCGGGCATGACCTCGACATAGTCCGGCAGGCCTTTCAGCCTGCTCACGCTGCGAAACAGTTGCTTTGCACCGTCTTCGGCGCTGACCGCGAGTTCGGTACGACCGAGATCGCCAACCATCAGTGTGTGACCGGTCAGGACGAACCAGGGGTCGTCGGTGCGCGTCCGGTCTGTCACGAGAATGCAGATGTGCTCGGGCGTGTGACCCGGCGTGTGCAGAACCGTTGCCGTGACGTTGCCGAGCGGAAGGACTTCGCCGTCGGCCACAGCTTTGAACGGAAACGACACGCCCGCGGTCGACGAGAGCACGTAGGCCGCTCCTGCCGCGTCGGCGAGAGCCCGGCCTGCCGAAAGGTGGTCGGCATGGACATGCGTATCGATGACAAAGTGAATGCGCATGCCGGCATTGTCGGCGGCCTGGAGGTAGGGCTGGATATCGCCGACGGGATCTACGACCGCGCCGGCTGCCTTGCCGCCGCAGCCGAAGAGGTAGGAGATGCCGACGGGATCGCTGTGCAAGAACTGACGAAGGATCATGGACTTGCACTCCTCTCCAAGAGCGGCTAGACAACACTCAATCGATCTGCTGAATGATATATTCAGGACCTGCCGTGTCAAGCACCGGACCGAAGCACGCGATCTATGAGGGCCTCGCCGAAGTGGCGCAGGCATTGGGCCATCCGCACCGGCTTGAGCTGCTGGAGCACCTTGCCCAGGGGGTGCGCAGCGTCGAGGAGCTATCGGCGCGTGCTCATCTGAGTTTCGCCAACACCTCCCGCCATCTGCAGATCCTCAGGCGTGCGCGCCTGGTCGAGACCGCGCGGCGCGGCAAACATGTTCTCTATCGTCTGGCCGGCGATGCCGAGGTGGTCATGCTGATCAAGGCGCTGGGGCGCGTCGGCGAGCGGAATATCGCCGAGATCGACCGCATCGTGACCGACTACTTCCACGCCCGCGATGCGCTCGAACCTGTCTTGCGGGACGATCTGGTCGCAAGATTGCACGACGATCTGGTCACGGTGCTCGATGTGCGCCCGGAAGACGAATTCGCTCTTGGCCATCTGCCGGGCGCGCTCAACATCCCGCTTGCCGAGCTGGAACGACGCCTGAGCGAACTTCCGAGGAGCCGGGAAGTGGTTGCCTATTGCCGCGGCCCCTATTGCGTCCTTTCATTCGAAGCGGTCGCAGCGCTCCGGGCGCGAGGCTATCGCGTCCGCCGGCTCGAGGACGGCTACCCCGAATGGAAAGCCGCCGGCCTGCCGGTCGAGTCCGTCGCTTGAGACGAGCGGATCAGGTGAAGCAGGGATGACAAGCCTCATCGCGCAGAAGTCGCTTGGCCGATTGTTGGAGCCGAGGGCCCACAAGGCGCCCTCGGTGTTCCGGCCCGAAGCCCTGTTGAGCTGATGAAACTGGAATCGACCCTCACGTGTCCGGCTTGTGGTCATCAGGAAATCGAGACCATGCCAACGGATGCCTGCTTGTTCTTTTACGACTGCAGGGACTGTGGTCTCCGGCTCAAGCCCAAGCCGGGCGACTGCTGCGTCTTCTGTTCCTACGGGACCGTTCCGTGCCCTCCGATTCAAACGAAGGGGGCTTGCTGTTCGTAGCGCACACGAGCTTTCAGGCCAACGACGATCCTGCGCTGAAGCTCGTGATCGACACGCCGGTCCAGGGTGGCATAACCGAGCGGTCGTGGGCATCCGCCTGCGAGCGATGGAATTGCGGACACGGTCTGGCCGCACGTCTGCAGACGTTATGCCACCGGCTCCCTGGCGGAATCCGAACGGTTTCGGTCATCAGGGGCCAGCGGTGGCGCCGGTCTCGCGGGAGCATTCTCCAGTGGAGCTGCGTCTTTTCCTGAGCTGATCTCGACCGGAGCGTGTCCGGCGTCGCGACAGGCGACGATCCAGATCAGGAAACCCGCAAGCGCCAGCGCGGCGCCGACGGGACCGGTGGAGGTCCAGCCCAGCCCTTCCCGAATGGCGACGCCGCCCAGGAAAGGGCCGAGCGCATTGGCCGTGTTAAAGGCCGAATGATTCAGTGCGGCAGCGAGTGCCTGCGCGTCGCCCGCCACATCCATCAGCCGCGTCTGCAGGACCGCTCCGAGCGAGACGCCGGCACCGATCGCGAAGACGTCTGCCGCGAGCAGCCAGGGATTGCCGGCGGCGAGCGGAAACACCAGTAGCGCGCCCGCTGAAAACAGGAGGATGCCGCCCGCCGTCGGCATCAGTGCGCGGTCCGCGAAGCGCGGCACGAACAGATTGCCGAGCGTGGCTCCGATCCCGAACACGGCCAGAAAGAACGGAATGACCGCGGGGCTGACCTTGGTGACCTCGATCAATGTCGTCGCAAGATAGGTGTAGACGGCGAACATGCCGCCGAAGCCGATGGCGCCGATTGCCAGCGTGATCCAGACTTGGCCGCTCTTCAAGGCGCCGAGCTCTCGCAGCGGATCCGACCGGCCGCCCTGGTCGCGCGGCGCGAACAGGGCGCAAAGCAAGACCGTGAGCAACGCCAGCAACGACACAAGTCCGAAGCTCGCGCGCCACCCGGCCGCTTGGCCAATCAGATTGGCCAGCGGCACACCGACGATCGTGGCAGAGGTCAGGCCGAGCATCAGGCGGCCGACCGCCTGTGAGCGGCGATCGTAGGGAACGAGCGAGGCCGCGACCAGTGCGGCGATGCCGAAATAAGCGCCGTGCGGCAATCCCGAGAGAAAGCGGGCCGCGATCATCCAGCCATAGCCTGGTGCAAGCGCGGTGAACCCATTGCCGAGCGCAAACACGGCCATCAGGACCAGCAACTGCGTGCGGCGGGCGAAGCGTGCGCCGAGAACCGCGATCAGGGGCGCGCCCAGTACGACGCCGAGAGCATAGGCACTGATCGCGTGTCCCGCGGTCGGCTCGTCGATCCCGAGGTCGGCGGCGAAAAACGGCAGCAAGCTCATCGATGCGAATTCGGTGGTTCCGATCGCAAAGCCGCCCATCGCGAGCGAGAAGAGGACGATGGCGAGGTGAGGGGGCGCGGAGGCGTGGGGCGAGGTCGCTTGAGGCGAGGTCGTCATGAGTCCTGCATTGGTGGCGTCAACGGGAACCAGCCCAACGAACGTCGCCACCCCTGCAAGATTTATCCGTCGTACTTAAACCGGGATCAGTCTACGTCAACACCGGAGCTCCAGCACAAGGCAGGCCGCATATCAGCGTCCCGATTTGTGTGTGGCCATTCCCGCGCGAGCGCCCAAAACGTTGATGATGATGCAACTAATAGGCTTGCCTTGATCGGCGAGGGGCCGTCGGAGTCCTCGGCGGAAAATACGGATTCTCGACGCACGTCGCGGAGCGGCCGACGGCGAGATATCTGCATTGTTGCAGCGAGGTGTAACGGCAGTCGAGATAGCCTACGGGGCCGTAGATCTGCATGCAGACGGGATAGCGCGGATCATAGGTCTGGGCGAGCGCATGCCCGCTCGCGAGGAGCGTGCCGATCGCGGCGAGCGCAAGGCGAGCGCGGCGCCTCTCAGCGCGGCCAGGAGTAGCCGGGTGCGAGAACGCGCGGACGATTTGGATAGGCGTAGGGATCATCCGACTGTCCCGCGAAATAGGGATTCGCAATGCAGATAAGGGCGCGGCCGGAGGCGCTCGCCTGGCACTGCGCGTAACTGTCGAAGCGGCAATTGCTGAGTCCCGGCCATTCATCACCTCTCAGACAGAAGGGATGATTCACGCCATAAGCGCGCGCAGGCGCAAATGTGGCGAATGCAAGCGCAAATGTGGCGACAATAGGGAGAGTGGCGAGTCCGCGCATCACGATTCTCCGATCACGTCCCTGTGCAATCATCACTGTTCCGTGCGCGTGTTCTGCTCATGTCGTGTCGTCGACATTGGAATTCACGAAAACCCTTGTTTCAAAGGGTTTCCAGCGCGCTCTGCTCAATGTTCATCAATGAACCAGGGCCCTTTGGACCTGACTGTTGCGTCACGGTTACAGCAATTCGGTCGATCGCTGCTAAGAGGTGCGCATGGCCAGGGGCCTACACTGAAGAAACTGGAACGGGAATCAAATGAAGAAGAATTTGTTGCTTGCTGCCGTGAGCCTCGTCGCGCTCAGCGCGGCTGCGCCGGCGGTGGCTGCCGATCTCGCGGCGCGTCCGTACACCAAGGCGCCGCCCGCGATGGTCGCTGCGATCTACGACTGGAGCGGCTTCTACATCGGTATCAACGGCGGCGGCGGCTCGTCGCACGCGACCTGGGATCTGGTCAATTTCGGCCGTGAAGGTTCGCACGATGCGACCGGCGGCACGGTCGGTGGCCAGATCGGCTACCGCTGGCAGTCGGCGCAGTGGGTGTTCGGTGTGGAAGGCCAGGGCAACTGGGCCGACTTCTCCGGCAGCAACACCAGCGCGCTCACCGGCTTCAACAATCGCACCAAGATCGATTCGTTCGGTCTGATCACCGGTCAGGTCGGCTACGCCTGGAACAACGTACTCGTCTACGTCAAGGGCGGTGCGGCTGTGGTCGGCGCCAAGTACGACGTCCGCACCGTGGGCGGCGCGTTCATTGCTTCGAATGAGGACACCCGCTGGGGCGGTACGGTCGGCGTCGGCCTCGAATACGGCTTCGCTCCGAACTGGTCGATTGGCGCTGAGTACAACCACATCTTCCTGGGTGGTCACGACCAGAACCTGACCAACGGCAACGTGCTGGTTCAGACCGACCACATCAAGCAGGGCGTCGACATGGGCCTCGTCCGCCTGAACTACAAGTTCGGCGGTCCGATCCTCGCCAAGTACTGAGTCTCGTACTGATCGATCGCTCCCACCGGAGCGGATCGCGAAAGCCCCGGCCTTGCGCCGGGGCTTTTTTGTTGTTTGAAGTCAGCGAGTTAACCATCCTGTTTTGCGATGGCCGAGACGGCTTGACTCCTGAGAACAAAATGAGAACAATGTTCTTCATACGTTCTAGCGATGGAGCAAGGCCATGTTGAAGATCTTCGTGGAAGAAGCCGCCGCACTGGCGTCGATCACGCTGTTCGTCGGGATGATCGCGATCTGGGCGCAGGTGATTCCCCAGCTCTGAGCGGCGGCTTTGTAAACTCGTTGCTCAGAGCCCGAGTGAGGGGTCCCCACGGGGGCCCTTGGGGAAAAGCGGGACGACGCGGCCGATCGGCCGCTCCGGCGTGGACTCTGGCCCCGCGAGGCACCACCATTGTGACGCGAGTCGGCCGGGCGAGTGCATGATGCCTTGAGGAGCCGGCGACCGCTCCACTTTCATCTGCAAGAGGCCGTCACGCGACCATGCCGAGCGCCGGATTTGTCCACCTTCACGTTCACTCGGCCTATTCGCTGCTCAAGGGCTCGATCAAGATCGCCAAGCTGGCCGAGCTCGCCAAGAAGGACCACCAGCCGGCCCTAGCGCTCACCGACACCGACAACATGTTCGGTGCGCTGGAGTTCTCCGACAAGATGGCGGGCTCCGGCATCCAGCCGATCGTCGGCTGCGAGCTCGCCATCGATTTCGGCGACCAGGATCCGAATGCGCGCAACGCGCTTCCGCCGTCGCGCGTGGTGTTGCTGGCGGCGCAGGAGCGCGGCTATCGCAGCCTGATGCGGCTGAATTCGCGCGCCTTCCTGGAGACGCCCGACACCCATGCCTCGCACATCAAGTTCGACTGGCTCGAGGGCGAGACCGAAGGGCTGATCGCGCTCACCGGCGGCCCGGACGGGCCGATCTCGCTGGCGCTTGCCGCGGGGCAGGCCGAGGTTGCTGCCTTGCGCTGCGAACGTCTCGCCAGCTTGTTCGGCGATCGCCTCTACATCGAATTGCAGCGCCACAACATCGACAAGGAGCGGCGCGTCGAAAGCGGCTTGATCGACATCGCCTATGCGAAAGGCCTGCCGCTGGTCGCGACCAACGAGCCTTATTTCGCATCGACCGACGATTACGAAGCGCATGATGCGCTGCTGTGCATCGCCGGCGGCCGGCTGATCGCCGAGACCGATCGCGTGCAGCTCACGCCCGATCACCGATTCAAGACCCGCGCCGAGATGGCGGTGCTGTTCGCCGACATTCCGGAGGCGCTCGCCTCGACGGTGGAGATCGCCGAACGCTGCTCGTTCCGCCCGATGACGCGCAAGCCGATCCTCCCGTTCTTCACCGTCGGCGCCGCCGCAAGCTCCGATGCCGCAGCGGTCGAGGCGGCCGAGCTGAAGCGGCAGGCGGAGGAGGGACTCGCCAATCGCCTGCGCGTGCACGGCCTGTCGCAGGGCACGACGGAGGAGGACTACAACAAGCGCCTGGCGTTCGAGCTCGACGTCATCATGCGCATGAAGTACGCGGGCTACTTCCTGATCGTGTCCGACTTCATCAAATGGGCGAAGTCGCAGGGAATCCCGGTCGGGCCGGGCCGTGGCTCCGGCGCAGGCTCGCTGGTTGCGTGGGCGCTGACCATCACCGACCTCGATCCGATCAAGTTCGGCCTGCTGTTCGAGCGCTTCCTCAATCCGGAACGCGTCTCGATGCCGGACTTCGACATCGACTTCTGCCAGGATCGCCGCGGCGAGGTGATCCAGTACGTGCAGCAGCGCTATGGCCGCGACCAGGTTGCCCAGATCATCACCTTCGGAACGCTGCAGGCGCGCGGCGTGCTGCGCGACGTCGGCCGCGTGCTGCAGATGCCCTATGGCCAGGTCGACAAGCTGACGAAGCTGGTGCCGCAGAATCCTGCTGCACCCGTGACGCTGGCCGCCGCGATCGAGAGCGAGCCGAAGCTGCAGGCGTTCCGCGATGAAGACCCGGTGGTGGCGCGCGCGTTCGATATCGCGCAGCGCCTCGAAGGCCTGACGCGTCATGCCTCGACGCACGCGGCCGGCATCGTGATCGGCGATCGCCCCTTGAGCGAACTCGTGCCGATGTACCGCGATCCCAAGTCGGACATGCCGGTGACCCAGTTCAACATGAAATGGGTCGAGCCGGCGGGCCTTGTGAAATTCGACTTCCTCGGCCTGAAGACGCTGACCGTGCTCGACGTCGCGGTGAAGCTGCTCAAGCCGCGCGACATCCATGTCGATCTTGCGACGCTGCCGATCGACGACGCCGAAAGTTACCAGATGCTGGCGCGCGGCGACGTGGTCGGCGTGTTCCAGGTTGAAAGTCAGGGCATGCGGCGCGCGCTGATCGACATGCGCCCCGACCGATTCGAGGACATCATCGCGCTGGTCGCGCTCTATCGCCCGGGCCCGATGGCGAACATCCCGACCTATTGCGCGCGCAAGCACGGCGACGAGGAACCGGAATACCTGCACCCCGTGCTGGAGCCGATCCTCAAGGAAACCTTCGGCGTCATCATCTACCAGGAACAGGTGATGCAGATCGCGCAGGTGATGTCGGGCTACTCGCTCGGCGACGCCGACCTGTTGCGCCGCGCCATGGGCAAGAAGATCCGCGCCGAGATGGACAAGCAGCGCGACATCTTCGTCGCCGGCGCAGTGAAGAACGGCGTGCCGAAGGGGCAGGCCGAGACCATCTTCGAGCTGCTCGCGAAATTCGCCGACTACGGCTTCAACAAGAGCCACGCGGCCGCCTACGCGCTGGTGTCCTACCACACCGCCTACATGAAGGCGCATTACCCGGTGGAGTTCATCGCGGCGTCGATGACGCTCGATCTCAACAACACGGACAAGCTCTCGGAATTCCGCTCCGAGGCGCAGCGCCTCGGCATCAAGGTCGAGCCGCCGAACATCAACCGCTCCGGCGCGACCTTCGACGTCGGCGAGAAGACGATCTACTACGCGCTTGCCGCGCTGAAGGGCGTCGGCATCCAGGCCATCGATCAGATCATCGAGGAGCGGACCAAGCGGGGACTGTTCACCTCGCTCGCCGACTTCGCCGCGCGCGTCAATCCGCGCGCGATCAACAAGCGCATCATCGAAAGTCTCGCCGCTGCCGGCGCGTTCGACACGCTGGAGCCCAACCGCGCCCGCGTCTTTGCCGGCGCGGACTCGATCCTGGCCGCGTGCCAGCGCGCGCATGAGGCCGAGACCATCGGCCAGAACGACATGTTCGGCATGTCAGCGGATGCGCCCACCATCATGCTGCCGCAGATCGAGGCCTGGCTGCCGGCCGAGCGGCTGCGCCGCGAATACGACGCGATCGGCTTCTTCCTGTCGGGCCATCCGCTCGACGACTACGCGACCGTGCTGAAGCGCCTGCGCGTGCAGAGCTGGGCGGAGTTCTCGCGTGCGGTGAAGACCGGCGCGACCGCCGGCAAGGTCGCGGCCACCGTGGTCTCGCGGATGGAGCGGCGCACCAAGACCGGCAACAAGATGGGCATCATGGGCCTGTCGGATCCGACCGGCCATTTCGAGGCGGTGCTGTTCTCCGAAGGCCTCGCGCAATATCGCGACGTGCTGGAGCCGGGCGCCGCCGTGCTGCTCCAGCTCGGCGCCGAGCTTCAGGGCGAGGACGTCCGCGCGCGCGTACTGCATGCCGAGCCGCTGGATGATGCGGCCGCCAAGACGCAGAAGGGCCTGCGCATCTTCCTGCGCGATACCAAGCCGCTTGAATCGATCGCCAAACGTCTCGCCGGACCCGAGATGGCTGCCGCGAACGGCGGAGCGCCAAAGGTCGGCAGTCCCGGCATCGCGCCGCGCTCCAACGGTGACGGCGAGGTATCGCTGGTGATGATGCTCGACCTCGAGACTGAGGTGGAGATGAAGCTGCCCGGCCGCTTCAAGGTCTCGCCGCAGATCGCCGGCGCGATCAAGGCGGTCGCCGGCGTCGTCGACGTGCAGCAGCTCTAGTCCGTGAGCCCATAAACCTGGTGGCGTGACGCAAAAGGCGCGTCCGCCTTGCCGTTAGCGATTAAGGTCGCGCGGAGGCGCGAGGGGCCAATTCCGGACCAATTAAATCGCGCCACTGTGTCTCGCTACAGGCCGTCAGCCCCTGTAGCAGGCGCTATGGCCGGTCGAGGGGCGTACTCGAATAGCACCTATTTTTTCTGAAGAACTCGTAGCTGGGCAGTCGCCTCAGCAACCGTAACCCCTTGAGCATCGACAAGTGCAGCCTCGACAACGATTTCGCGGTCCGTACGCTCGACAATTCGCGCCCTCGCCGTGATCGGCCCAGGGGTGACGGGTTTTAGAAATCGCGTCTCAAGATTGCGGGTTACTGCCGTAAAATCCGCGGAAAGCGCTGCCAACGCGCGGATACCGGTGGCGGAGTCCAACATCGCTGCCAGGAAGCCGCCTTGGATGGTCCCGTGCCTGTTGGCAAATGACGGAAGAGCCTGAAATCGGATCAAGGCGATTTCGCCCGTTTCGTCAAAGCCCAACCACTCGCGTCCAAGCAGCCGAGCGCCGGGTGGCAGATCTATTGCCGCATCGGTCAAGTCGTTCACCGCTCTGTCCAATCACTACGAAGTTTATCGGGCAATCGATTTCAAGCAAGTATGCCGGAAATGGGTCCCTCGATCCGATGAACTTCACGTACGGCGTCGCAATTGGCGATCCGAGCGTGATGCGCGACCAAATTCGGGTAGGTGTGAATGTCAAAGCCAACACGAGGCGTCCAGCCCGTCACATACAAGCCGACGTCGGCAATTGAGTAGTCCTTACCCAACAGATACTCACGGGTAGACAGGTGCTGGTCGACAAATGCGAAGCGCGCCCTCAACCGCTCGCGGAAAACATCCTTCGCTCGCTCGTCCAATGCCGTGTGAAACAGTGGGGCAAGACCTCCCTTGTGCATCTCGCTCGAGAGAAAATTCAGCCAGGCTTGAAGTCTCGCCCGCCCCAGTGGGTTTATGGCTCTGTAGTCCTCACCATCCGGTGTCTTCTTGCTGGCTTCGTCGACCCTTACGGCGACAAAGGCAAGACCACTCTCGAGCAGGGCGACATGGGGCATGAGCGATATCGTGCCCGGCGCGTAGTATAGCTTCATGTCACCACCTTCCTGCTCCTCCCGGCTAACGGACGTTCAAGCGGCCTGTTTATTTGACGGGGTTAATGTGCGCCGGTGGCGATGCCAATCCGATTGCAGGTTCGTCCAGCCTCTGGCCTTTCGAACCGCAAGTCCCGGCATGGTGCCAAATGTCCGCTTCGGGACATGAAGGATGAAACTGAAAGTGAGCATTATGGGTTTGCTTTCGGGGGGCGAGTCCACGCCCCAGCCGAGCGTCGCGCGCATGCGCGGCCGTTCGGCCGGCGCCTCCGGCGCGGTCGCGGTAGATGTTGTGGTTTCGTCACGTCATCGCGGCTATGATCGTGGCGATGCGACTCGTTCGCGCGGACATTTTCGAATCGCGCTGGGGGAAACGATACATGTGCGACAAATGCACTGAATCCCTTAAGGACAAGATCGTGCCGTCGCGGCGGTCCGCGATGCTGTTTGCCGCCTCGGCACTTGGTCTCGTCATCGGTGGCGCGGGCTTCGCCAAGGAAACCAAGACGCCGCCCAAGCCGCAGAACGTGCTGTCGCCGGATGGCGCGCTGAAGCGGCTGATGGAGGGCAACGCGCGCTACGTCGACGGCGTGTCGCGGCGCCACGATTTCAGGCACGAGCGCGAGGCGCTGGTCGGCGGCCAGAATCCGTTCGCTGCCGTGTTGAGCTGCGCCGACTCGCGCATCGCACCGGAATATGCCTTCGACACCGGCCGCGGCGATCTGTTCGTCTGCCGCGTCGCCGGAAATTTCGCCGGCGACGAGACCGTCGCCAGCCTGGAATATGCGGTGGCCGTGCTCGGCGCGCCGCTGATCCTCGTGCTGGGCCACGACAGTTGCGGTGCCGTCGATGCCACGCTGAAGGCGCTCAAGGACGGTAAGCAGCCGCCGGGACACATTCCCTCGCTGGTCGATGCGATCGCGCCCGCCGCCAAGGCGGCGATGCAGCAGGGCGGGGAGGTGCTCGACAAGGCGATTCGGCAGAACGTGATCGACAACGTCGCGAAGCTGAAATCGGCCGCGCCGATCCTCAATGCCGCCGTGGAACAAGGCAAGCTGAAGGTTGTGGGCGGCATCTACCGCCTCACGACGGGAACAGTCGATCTGATCGCGCGGGGCTGAGCGACCCGGTCGAACGATCCGGCCGCGCGTTCGCCGAAGCTTACGCCGACCTGACGATGTGGCGCGGCCATGTCGCCGCCTCAATCCGGGCCTTTCGTTCAAGTGCCGTTCAGGCTGCGGCGCGCCTGATGCGCGGCAGCAAACCTCAACAACAATAGCGGGCAAGCAAGCCATGCGTGGGACACACAAGGCCTTCATCTGTTTCCTCCTGCCAATTCTTTTCGTTGCGGCGGCGAGCGGGCTCGTTGATCCGGCCCAGGCGCAGCAACCGGAAAAGCGCATCGCGCTCGTGGTCGGCAACGGCGCCTACGCCAAGTCGCCGCTGGCGACGACCGCGAACGATGCCGGCCTGATCGCGCAAACGCTGCAGGCGGCGGGGTTCGACGTCGTCGGCGCCCGCGATCTCGACGGCGACACGCTGCGCAAGAGCTTTCGCGATTTCATCCAGAAGGCGCAGGCTTCAGGGCCGGGCACGGTCGCGATGATCTATCTTGCCGGCTATGGCGTGCAGCTTGCCGGCGAGAACTATTTCGTCCCGGTCGATTCCAACATCGCGCGTGACACCGACATTCCGACCGAGGCGCTGCGCATCAGCGACTATGTCCGCCAGCTCGCCGCCATTCCGCTCAAGGCGAACATCGTCGTGCTCGACGCGGCGCGGGCGCAGCCCTTTATCGAGGGTGGCCAGCCGATCGCGAGCGGCCTGGCGCTGGTCGAGCCCGAGGCGAACATGCTGATCGCGTTCAACGCGGCGCCCGGCACCGTGGCGCCCGAGGAACCCGGGCCCTACGGCATCTACGCGCAGTCGCTCGCCGAAATGATCCGCACCGGCGGCCTGCCGCTGCCGGAGGTGTTCGATCGCCTCCGTTTGCGCGTCAACGAATCCAGCAAGGGCGCGCAGGTGCCGTGGGACGAGCAGAAGGTGAGCGCGCAGTTCAGCTTCTTCGTGAGCGCACCCGACGCGCCGCCGCCGCAGGCCGCGCCGGACCAGGTCGCCGCGATCCGCAACAAGCCGATCCGCGATCTCGGCGTGCAGGACGCCTATGCGGCAGCGCTTGAGCGCGACACGCTGCCGGCCTATGAGGAATTTCTCTCGGCCTATCCCGATGACCCGATGGCGAAGCGGGTGACGGTGATCGTGGCGGCGCGCCGCGAAGCGATCACCTGGCGGCGGACCTACCGGACCGACTCGCCCGAGGCGTACTGGTCGTATCTGCGCCGCTATCCGCGCGGACCGCACTGGTCCGATGCACGCCGTCGTCTGGTGATGCTGACCGCGCCGGTCGAGCCGCCGCCGAGCTTTGCGATGATCGACTACGACGTGCCGCCGCCGCCGCCGGCGGAGGTGGTCTATGTCGACCGTCCCGTGCTGTATTTCAGCGACCCTGATTTTGGCTTCGTGCCGCCGCCGCCGCCGCCGGTCTATTTCTGCCCGCCGCCGCCGCCGGATTTCGTCGTGCTGCCGCCGCCGCTTCCCGTGGTCGGGCTGTTCGTGCTGCCGCAGCCGGTGTTCGTGCCGATCCCGGTGTTTGTGGCGCCGCCGGTCTATGTCGCGCCGCCGCCGAACAACATCATCTTCAACAACATCCACAACACCACGGTCATCAACACCGTGATCAACCAGCCGCCGACGGTAACGGCGGCGGGTGATCCGGCTATTACCGCCACTGCGGCAGCATCCGGAAAGCCTATCGGGGCAACGACGGCTGTGCCGCCGACCGTGGTTCAAAAGGCTGCTCTCATCCGGGACAACAAGGCGCCGGTCCCCAACACGGTTTCGGTTGATCCGACAACGAAGGCCGGATCGGTAGCCTTGAAGACAAGGAGCCAAGTCACGTCGCCGACCGGCAACGCCGCTGCGGGAACTCTAACGGGCACGCCCGGAACCGGCAGCGCCGCGGCGAAGACGGGAGCTCAGGGCACAACGGTCACGGGAACGCAGGGCGCGCCGGCGACCGGTGGCGCGGCGACAGCGGCGACCGGCAACGCAACGACGAAGACGGGAGCCCCCGGTGCGCCGGTCACTGGCAACGCCACCGCGCCCACGGCCGGAGCCAAGGCCAATCCGGCGAATACTGCCACCGCGCCCAGCACGGCGGATGCGAAGGCCAGTCCGTCGTCCAGCCACACCTTGCCCGTGCCCGGCCAGACCGCGCCCGCGATCAAGGGCGCGCCGCAGACAGGAACGGCGGCCACGGGGACGTCTTCGTCGACATCCTCGACGAATCCCGCTGGTAGCTCTGGCGCCACCGCCAAACCCGGGAGTAGCTCGGAGCCTGCCAACGCCAAGCTCACGCCGCAGACGACGCCGTCAAACGCGGCCTCTACGGGAGGAGCGCATCCGAACGTCCAAGAGCGCGCCAATACGGTCAGTCCGGCGAATACGGCCAATACGCCGGCAAAGCCCGGAGAGACCAAGCTGACCCCGCCATCGCCGCCTGCGCACGCCAATGTGCAGCCGTTCGAGAAGCCGGCTCTGCGCGAGAAGCTGGTGCCGCCGCCGACGCAGGCCAAGCCGACCTCGCCGCCGCCCCCGGTGACCCATGTTGCGCCGCCGTCGCGGCCGGCCCCGCCGCCCCCCGTCGTGCGAACCCCGCCGCCGCAGGCCGTGGCGAGGCCAGCGCCCCCGCCGCCGCGCGTGGCATCGCCTCCGCCGCCACGGCCGGCGCCGCCACCGGTCGCAGCCGCTCGGCCCGCGCCGCCGCCCGTCGCCCGGCCGGCACCGCCTCCGCCGCCGCCAAGGGTCGCCGTGGCGCCGCCGCGTCCGGCGGCACCTCCGCCGCGCCCGGCAGCGCCGCCTCCGGCGGCCAAGAAATGCCCGCCCGACAAGCCGAAATGCTAGGGATCAGGGTGGTATTTGGGGAAGGGGCCTTTCGCGGACCGTAAACGTCCCGAAAGGCCCTTATTTCCTTGCTTCTGGCCGAAATGGCGCTATATAGCGCGCCATCTCACACGGAAACATGGCTCACAAGGCCGTCCGGTGGCAGCCGGGGCGAGAACGCTCCGTTTTGCTCACACGTTTCCGGAGGAACCAACCGGAGAATTAGAACTATGGCGCTACCCGATTTCACCATGCGTCAGCTGCTCGAAGCTGGCGTGCACTTTGGTCACCAGTCTCACCGCTGGAATCCGAAAATGGCACCGTTCATTTTCGGCACCCGCAACAACATCCACATCGTCGATCTCGCCCAGACCGTGCCGATGCTGCACCAGGCCCTCCAGGCCGTCAGCGACACGGTTGCCAAGGGCGGCCGCATCCTGTTCGTCGGCACTAAGCGCCAGGCGCAGGACGGCGTTGCCGATGCTGCCAAGCGCTGCGCGCAGTACTTCGTCAATTCGCGCTGGCTCGGCGGCACGCTGACCAACTGGAAGACGATCTCGGCCTCGATCAAGCGTCTGCGTCACCTCGACGAGGTGCTGGCCGGCGGCGAAGCCAACTCCTACACCAAGAAGGAGCGCCTGACGCTGCAGCGCGAGCGCGACAAGCTCGACCGTTCGCTCGGCGGCATCAAGGACATGGGCGGCCTGCCCGACATGATCTTCGTGATCGACACCAACAAGGAAGACATCGCGATCCAGGAAGCCCAGCGGCTCAACATCCCGGTCGCGGCGATCGTCGACACCAATTCGGATCCGAAGGGCATCACCTATGTGGTGCCGGGCAATGACGACGCGGGCCGTGCGATCTCGCTCTATTGCGATCTCATCGCGCGTGCGGCGATCGACGGCATCTCGCGGGCCCAGGGCGATTCCGGCATCGACATCGGTGCATCGGCCCAGCCGCTCGCCGAGGACCTGCCGTCCACCGGCGGCTTCCAGGGCCTTGCCGGTCCGCGCGGCACGGCCGACGACCTCAAGAAGCTCCCGGGCGTGTCGGGCGCGATCGAGAAGAAGTTCAACGACCTCGGCATCTTCCACTACTGGCAGCTCGCCGAGCTCGACCACGACACCGCGCACAAGATCGGCGAAGAAGTCGGTCTGCCCAGCCGTGCGGACGCCTGGGTGGCCAAGGCCAAGGCGCTGACCGCGGAAGCGGAATAATCAAAAAGAGCGATGGGTTGGCCGGTTATGTTCCGGCCACCATTTCAGTTGACGCGAATTCCTGAGATGGACCGCGGCGGGGCAATTTGAGTGCCACGCCGCGGCAAACCGGCAGGCAAGAAGGATTTTCAACGATGGCAACGATCACTGCTGCGATGGTCAAGGACCTGCGCGAGTCCACCGGCGCAGGCATGATGGACTGCAAGGCTGCGCTCACCGAGACCAGCGGCGACATGGAAGCGGCGCAGGACTGGCTGCGCAAGAAGGGCCTGTCCAAGGCCGCCAAGAAGTCCGGCCGCGTCGCGGCCGAGGGCCTGATCGGTGCGCTCACCAAGGGCCCCAAGGGCGTCGTGGTCGAGGTCAACTCCGAGACCGACTTCGTCGCGCGCAACGGCCAGTTCCAGGGCCTCGTCAAGATGATCGCCCAGGTCGCATTCGACGCGGGTGCGGACGTCGAGAAGATCAAGGCCGCCAAGGTCGGTGACGTCACGATCGAGGCTGCAATCAATGATGCGATCGCCACCATCGGCGAGAACATGACGCTGCGCCGCGCCGCCTCGCTCGAAGTGAGCCAGGGCGTGGTGTCGAGCTACGTCCATGGCGCGGTGATCGACGGCGCCGGCAAGATGGGCGTGATCGTGGCGCTGGAATCGCCTGGCAAGGCCGACGAGCTCGCCGCGCTCGGCCGCCAGATCGCGATGCATGTCGCGGCCGCCAATCCGCTCGCGCTCGAGCCGTCCGGCCTCGATCCGGCGGTTGTGAAGCGCGAGAAGGACGTCCTTGCCGACAAATATCGTCAGCAGGGCAAGCCCGAGAACGTGATCGAGAAGATCGTCGAGTCCGGCCTGAAGACCTACTACAAGGAAGTCTGCCTGCTCGAGCAGGCCTTCATCCACGACACCGGCAAGTCGGTGGCGCAGGCGGTGAAGGAAGCCGAGGGCAAGGTCGGCGGCCCCGTGAAAATCGCGGGCTTTGTGCGCTATGCTCTCGGCGAGGGAATCGAGAAGCAGGAAAGCGACTTCGCGGCTGAAGTCGCGGCGGCCAGCGGCAAGAAGTAAGCGCCGGAACGTTCCTTCCGGCGTGCCGCCGGAAGCGGCGGCCGGACGAGGAAAGTGCTCATGACTGATCCGGTCTACCGTCGCGTGGTGATCAAGCTGTCCGGCGAATACCTCGCTGGGCAGCAGGGGTTTGGCATCGATCAGCCGACCGTCGACCGGGTTGCCGATGACCTGATCGCTGCACGCCATCTTGGCACCGAGGTTGCGGTCGTGATCGGCGGCGGCAACATCGTGCGCGGCGTCGAGGTGTCCTCCCGTGGCGTGTCGCGGCCGACCGGCGACACCATGGGCATGCTTGCCACCATGATGAACTGCCTCGCGCTGGAGGCGGCAATCGAGCGCAAGGGCACGCCGGCGCGCACACTGTCGGCGTTCGTCATGCCCGAGATTTCCGAGCTGTTCACCCGCACTGCGGCGCACAAATATCTCGCCGAGGGTCGAATCGTGCTGCTCGGCGGCGGAACCGGCAATCCGTTCTTCACGACCGACACCACGGCAGTGCTGCGTGCCGCCGAGATCGGCGCGGAAGCGGTCCTGAAGGCGACCAATGTCGACGGCGTCTACTCGGCCGACCCGAAGAAGGATCCGACTGCCAAGCGATTCGACCGCCTGACGCATTCGCAGGCGATCGAGGGCGGCTACAAGGTGATGGATGCGACCGCCTTCGCCCTTGCCCGCGAGACGTCGCTGCCTATCATCGTGTTCTCGATCGCGGAGCCCGGTTCGATCGGCGCGATTCTGCGCGGCGTCGGCCACGGGACGATCGTCGCTGGCTGACGGCCCATCGGGCGTCCTCGGTGAGGGCGCGGGGCGCGGCGCCAGGTTTTTGAAGGAGAAGCGTGATGGCCACGGGTAATTTCGACCTCAACGAAGTGAAGCGCCGCATGCAGGGCGCCGTCCAGTCTCTCAAGCACGAGCTCGGTGGCTTGCGCACGGGGCGCGCCTCCGCCTCGATGCTCGATCCGGTCCAGGTCGAAGCCTATGGCAGCCACATGCCGCTCAACCAGCTTGCCACCGTCAGCGTGCCGGAGCCGCGGCTGATCTCGGTGCAGGTCTGGGACAAGTCCATGGTCAAGCCGGTCGAGAAGGCGATCGTCGATTCCAATCTCGGCCTGTCGCCCGCGACCGAAGGCCAGGTGCTGCGCCTGCGCATCCCCGAGTTGAACGAAGAGCGGCGCAAGGAATTGGTGAAGGTCGCGCATAAATATGCGGAAGCTGCCAAGGTCGCCGCACGCCACGTCCGTCGCGACGGCCTCGACGTCCTGAAGAAGCTCGAGAAGAATCACGAAATGTCGGAGGACGACCAGAAGCGTCACGCCGACGAGGTGCAGAAGGCGACCGACGGCACGATCACCGAGATCGACCAGTTGCTGGCGTCCAAGGAAAAAGAAATTCTCACCGTCTAGAGCAGCCTCTATGCCCAACGCCGCCGCGCCCGTCACGGAAGGACCCGACCGGTCCGAGGCGCCCGCGCATGTCGCCATCATCATGGATGGCAACGGGCGCTGGGCGGCTGCGCGCGGACTGCCGCGGGCCGAAGGCCATCGCCGTGGCGTGGAGGCGTTGCGCCGCGTCGTGCGTGCGTCGCACGAGCTTGGCATCCGCTATCTCACTATCTTCTCCTTCAGTTCGGAGAACTGGTCGCGCCCGGCGAGCGAGATCGGTGATCTCTTCGGCCTGTTGCGGCGCTTCATCCGCAATGATCTTGCGACCCTGCATCGCGATGGCGTCAAGGTGCGCATCATCGGCGAGCGGGAAGGGCTGGAAGGCGATATTTGCGCGCTGCTGAACGAGGCAGAGGAGCTAACGCGCGACAACACGCGGCTTACGCTCGTCGTCGCCTTCAACTACGGCTCGCGGCAGGAGATCGCGAAAGCTGCGCAGAAGCTCGCGCGCGAGGTTGCGGACGGCCGGCGCGATCCGGCCTCGATCGATGCCGAGGCGCTGGGCGCCCATCTGGATGCGCCTGACATTCCCGATCCCGACCTCATCATCCGCACCAGCGGCGAGCAGCGCCTGTCCAATTTCCTGATGTGGCAGGCCGCCTATAGCGAGCTCGTATTCGTGCCGATCCACTGGCCCGATTTCGACAAGGCCGCGCTCGAAAGCGCGATCGCCGAGTTTGCCAGGCGCGAGCGCCGTTTCGGCGGCCTGGTCGCGAAAACCGCCTCGTGAGCGAACCCGACGCCGCACCGGCCGGCTCGGCGCCGGCCTCCAGCAATCTCGTGATGCGGGTGGCCGCAGCCATCGTGCTGGCGCCGCTCGCCATTGCGCTGGCCTATGCCGGCGGCTGGCTGTGGGCGTTTCTTGTCACCCTGGTGTCGATCGGACTGTTCGCGGAATGGCTGATGGTGGTGGGAGCGACGGCGGTCGCTTTGACCGGGACTGGGACGATCGTCCTCGCCATCATGGGCTTCTGTGTCGCCTTCGGCGCGCTCAAGCTTGCCGTCATCATCGGCTGCATCGGGGGCGCTGTGATCGTGTTGCTCGCCGGGGGCAAGCGGGTCTGGGCCGCTTCCGGTTTTGCCTACGCAGCGGCGGCGCTGCTCGCCTCGATCCTGGTGCGGCAGGATCCGGTCAATGGCTTCGCCGCGTTGATGTTCGTGCTGCTCGTGGTCTGGGCGACCGACATCGGAGGCTATTTCGCCGGCCGCGGCATCGGCGGGCCGAAGCTGTGGCCGCGCGTGAGCCCCAAGAAGACATGGGCCGGGGCGCTCGGCGGCTTCGCGGCCAGCCTCGTGGTTGCGGCGGGCTTTGCGGCTGGCGGGCTCGGAAAGGCGGTTCCGCTACTGCTTGTCAGCGCCATCCTGTCGGTGGTCTCGCAGCTCGGCGATCTGTTCGAATCCGCGGTGAAACGGCGCTTCGGTGTCAAGGATTCCAGTCACTTAATTCCCGGCCATGGCGGACTTATGGACCGTCTGGACGGCTTTGTCGCTGCCATCCTGATGGCATGGATTATCGGCTTCCTACGCCATGGTGTGCATAGCGCTGGAAGCGGTCTTATGGTTTGGTGATCAGATGAGCGCAGTTCCTTTGCGTAACAACAAGGCTGCGGCGGCTGCCGCGCGCAGCGTGACCGTCCTTGGCGCCACCGGCTCGATCGGTGACAGCACGATGGACCTCATTCGCGCAGCGCCCGAGCGCTATCGCGTCGAGGCGCTGACGGCGAACGGCAACGTCGCGGCGCTGGCAAAGCTCGCCAAGGAGTTTTCCGCGCGCTTCGTCGCCATTGCCGACACCTCCAAGCTTGCCGAGCTCAAGGCCGCGCTGGCCGGGACCGGCACCGAATGCGGCGCAGGCGAAAGCGCGGTGATCGAGGCTGCCGCCCGTCCGGCCGATTGGGTGATGGCCGCGGTGAGCGGTGCGGCCGGACTGAAGCCGGCACTGGCTGCGGTCGATCGCGGCGCGCATGTCGCTCTCGCCAACAAGGAATGTCTGGTCTGCGCCGGCGATTTCTTCATGCAGCGCGCCGCCAAGGCAGGGGCCTGCATCCTGCCGGCCGATTCCGAGCACAACGCGCTGTTCCAGGCGCTGGGCTCGGGCAATCGCGACGAGCTCGTGCGCGTCATCATCACGGCCTCGGGCGGCCCGTTCCGGACCTGGAAGCCTGCCGATATCGAGCAGGCGACGCTCGAGCAGGCCTTGAAGCACCCGAACTGGAGCATGGGCCAGAAGATCACGATCGATTCCGCCTCGATGATGAACAAGGGGCTCGAGGTGATCGAGGCGTCCTATCTGTTCGCGCTGACGCCGGACGAGATCGATGTCCTCGTTCATCCGCAGTCGATCATCCACGGCATGGTTGAGTTTTCCGATCGCTCGGTCGTGGCCCAGCTCGGCGCGCCCGACATGCGCACCCCGATCGCCCACTGCCTCGGCTGGCCCGACCGGATCAAGGGACCGGCGGCCAAGCTCGATCTGGCCAAGATCGGCCAGCTCACCTTCGAGGCTCCGGATTTCGATCGCTTCCCCGGGCTTCGCCTGGCCTACGATTCGCTTCGGACAGGGAAGGGGGCGACCACGGTCTACAACGCCGCCAATGAGGTCGCGGTGGCGGCGTTCATCGCCGGAAAGATCAGGTTCGGCGCCATTGCGCGGCTGGTCGAAGCCACGCTGGACGACTGGATTCGGGGCGGCAACCAAGCCCCTCTGACGTCCGCCGACGATGCCATCTCCGTTGACCATGTTGCGCGAAATAGAGCCGCCGCCCTATTGCCTCAAATTGCCTTAAAGGCATCCTAGATGGCTTGGGGCCAGGGCCTTACGGCGCTGGGTGAGAGAATCGATGTCTGATTTTTTTCTGCATAGTTTCAATACGTTGAGCCATGGGCTCCTTGGCTACGCGGTCCCCTTCCTGTTCGTCCTGACGATCGTCGTGTTCTTCCATGAGCTCGGCCATTTCCTGGTCGCGCGCTGGGCCGGCGTTCGCGTGCTGACCTTCTCGCTTGGCTTCGGTCCCGAGCTGGTCGGCTTCAACGACCGCCACGGCACCCGTTGGAAGATTTCGGCGATCCCGCTCGGCGGCTATGTCAAATTCTTCGGCGATGAGAGCGAGGCCTCGACGCCGTCAGCCGCGACGCTCGAGGCCATGACCCCCGAAGAGCGCGCCGGTAGCTTCCATCACAAGAAGGTTGGTCCCCGCGCGGCCATCGTTGCGGCTGGACCGATCGCCAATTTCATCCTCGGCGCCCTGATTTTCGCGGGCATGGCCCTGTACTACGGCAAACCGAGCACGATCGCGCGTGTGGACGGTGTCGTGGCCGATGGCGTCGCCGCGGTAGCCGGTTTCAAAGTCGGCGACGTCGTCGTCCAGATCGATGGCAAGCCGATCGAGAGCTTTTCCGACATGCAGCGGATCGTTGCGATGAACGCGGGTTCCGCGCTGGCTTTCCAGGTCAAGCGGGACGGCGCCGTCGTGACGCTCAACGCGACGCCGGCGCTGCAGGAGCGCAAGGATCCCTTCGGCAACAAGCATCGCATCGGCGTGCTCGGCGTCGAGCACAAGTCGCAGGCCGGTGAAGTCTCGACCACGCCCGTCGGCTATGTCGAGGCCCTCAAGATCGGCGTCGAGCAGGTCTGGTTCATCATCTCCAGCACGTTCAAGTTCCTGGGCTCGCTGTTCGTGGGGACCGGCAATCCGGGCGAGGTGAGCGGTGTCATCGGCATCGCGAAGATGTCGGGGCAGGCGGCCAGCGCCGGGTTCCAGTTCGTCATCAACCTCTGTGCCGTGCTGTCGGTCTCGATCGGCCTTTTGAACCTGTTCCCGATTCCGCTGCTCGATGGCGGTCACCTTTTGTTCTATGTGGCGGAGGTGGTGCGTGGGCGGCCGCTTTCGGAGCGGACTCAGGAGATGGGGTTCCGAATCGGGCTGGGACTTGTGCTGATGTTGATGGTGTTTGCGACCTACAACGACATCCTTCGGATGGCGGCATCGTGATACGGGCTTTTTTGTGACGTTGTTTTTAAGCAACGTCTTGGAACGAAATTGAAATTGCGGCGCGCGCGGCCGTTTGCGACGTCGGGGAAATTAGCTACAAGCGGCGTGAACTTGGGGAATCTCCCAGACCGGCTTTGGGGTTGGGTCTGGTACGGAATGATAAGGCGGCGTTGCGCATGAAGTTTGGACTGCGACTCCGGGGGGGCTTGCTCGCAACCCTGATCATGTTCGGCGCGCCGGTGGTTGCCCCGGTTGGGGCTGTTTTCGTGTCTTCGTCTGCGCTTGCCCAGACCGTCCAGTCGATTTCCGTCGAAGGAAATCGCCGTGTCGAGGTGGAGACGATCCGTTCCTATTTCAAGCCGGGCCCTGGCGGCCGCCTGGATCAGGCCTCAATCGATGACGGCCTCAAGGCGCTGATCGAGACCGGCCTGTTCCAGGACGTGAAGATCAACCGCGGCCCCGGTGGCAACATCATCGTTTCCGTGGTCGAAAATCCCGTGATCGGCCGCATTGCCTTCGAGGGCAACAAGAAGATCAAGGACGAGCAGCTCACCGCCGAGGTCCAGTCCAAGGCGCGCGGCACGTTCTCCCGCGCCATGGTGCAGTCCGATACGCTGCGAATCGCCGAGATCTATCGCCGCTCGGGCCGTTATGACGTGCGCGTCACGCCCGAGATCATCGAGCAGCCCAACAATCGCGTCGACCTCATCTTCACGATCGATGAGGGCGCCAAGACCTCGGTCAAGTCGATTGAATTCATCGGCAACAACGCCTTTTCGTCCTATCGCTTGCGGGACGTCATCAAGACTCACGAATCGAATTTGCTGAGCTGGCTGAGCAGCGGTGACATCTACGATCCCGACCGCGTCGAGGCCGACCGCGACCTGATTCGCCGCTTTTATCTCAAGCACGGCTTCGCCGACGTGCAGGTCGTCGCCGCGCTCACCGAATACGATCCGGAGAAGAAGGGTTTCCTCGTCACCTTCAAGATCGACGAAGGCCAGCAGTACCGCGTCGGCTCGGTCGAGTTCCGCACCAGCATTGCCAATTTCGACGCGAATGTGATGCGTAGCTACTCGCGCGTGAGCGTCGGTTCGCTCTACAACGTCGAATCGGTCGAGAAATCGGTCGAGGAGATGCAGATCGAGGCGTCCCGTCGCGGCTACGCCTTCGCCGTGGTGCGTCCCGGCGGCGATCGCAATTTTGAAGCGCACTCCGTGTCCGTCGTCTTCAACATCGACGAGGGCCCGCGCACCTATATCGAGCGCATCAACATCCGCGGCAATACGCGTACGCGTGACTACGTGATCCGGCGCGAGTTCGACATCTCCGAGGGTGACGCCTACAACCGCGCGTTGGTCGACCGCGCCGAGCGCCGCCTAAAGAACCTCGACTACTTCAAGACCGTCAAGATCACCACGGAGCCCGGCTCCTCCAGCGATCGCGTGGTCCTGATCGTCGATCTCGAGGAGAAGTCGACCGGCGACTTCTCGGTGTCGGGTGGTTACTCGACCACCGACGGCGCGCTGGCCGAAGTCTCGATCTCCGAGCGCAACCTGCTGGGCCGCGGCCTGTACGCCAAGGCGGCGGTGACCTACGGCCAGTATGCGCGCGGCTACTCGCTGTCCTTCGTCGAGCCCTATCTGCTCGACTACCGCGTTGCGCTGGGTCTCGACCTCTATCAGCGCACCCAGCTGTCCAACAGCTTCATCTCCTACGGCACCAAGACGCTCGGCTTCAGCCCGCGCCTCGGCTTCAGCCTGCGGGAAGATCTGGCGCTGCAGGTGCGCTACTCGGTCTACCAGCAGGAGATCACGCTGCCGTCCTATCTGGCGGACTGTAACAACAACTTGGGATCATCGGCGTTCAACCCAAGCCCAGCGTTTGCCGCCTCCCAGACGCCGCCAATCGACCTGAGCTCGACCAACGGCCTCGGCTGCTACGCCAACGGCGAAGCCTCGCTGCCGGTTCGCAAGGAACTCGCGGGTGGCAAGACGCTGACCTCGGCGATCGGCTACTCGCTGAACTACAACACGCTGGACAACAACAAGAACCCGACCGACGGTCTGCTCGTCGACTTCCGGCAGGACTTCGCCGGCGTCGGCGGCGACGTCACCTACCTCAAGACCGCCGTCGATGCGAAGTACTACCAGTCGCTGGTGTCGGATCTCGTCGGTCTCGTCCATCTCCAGGGCGGCGTACTGACCAAGATCGGCAACAACGAGCTTCGCATGCTCGATCAATTCCAGATGGGCCCGAATCTGGTCCGCGGCTTTGCCCCGAACGGCATCGGTCCGCGCGATCTGAACCCCTTTGGTACGCAGGACGCGCTTGGCGGCACCAAATATTGGGGCGCTTCGCTCGAATTGCAGATGCCGTTCTGGTTCCTGCCCAAGGAAGTGGGTCTGAAGGGCGCGGTTTACGCCGATGCCGGCGGCCTCTACGACTACCAGGGCCCGACGACGTGGGCGCTGACGAACGAACTGACCACGACGAAGAACTCGAACTGCATCCCGTCGACCATCAATCCGTCCTCGGCCGGGACCTGTACCGGTCTGGTATTTGACAACGGCAACGTGGTGCGCTCGTCGGTCGGTGTCGGTCTGATCTGGGCCTCGCCGTTCGGACCGCTGCGCTTCGACTACGCGGTGCCGATCACCAAGGGCAAGTATGACCGTGTGCAGGAGTTCAGGTTCGGCGGCGGCACCTCGTTCTAATTCGAGCAGCAGGGCATGATCCGGATGAATTGATCCGGTTTGCGTGAGGATCGTGCCTGATCCATAAAATGAAGCATGATGCGGTGTTGACCGCATCATGCCCAAGCCGGACCGCGACGGAGTGGAATGGCGCAGCCGACCTTCTTCAGGAAGCCGCCTGCCTCAGCGCTGGCTGAAATTGCCACGCTGACGAAGGCGCAGCTGGTCGACCCCTCCCGGGGCGGCCACGTCATCACGGGTCTCGCTTCGCTCGACGAAGCCGGCCCGATGCATCTGACGTTCTTCGACAATCTGAAATATGCCGATCAGCTCAAGGCGACCAAGGCCGGCGCGTGCCTGGTGAGCCCGCGCTTCGAGGCGCAGGTGCCCGCGCATGTGGCCGTGCTGCGGGTGGCGCAGCCGTTCCGCGCCTTCGTCGGGATCGCGCGGGAATGGCACGGCGATGCGCTCAGGCCGCAATCCTGGGTCGGCAATGACGGCATCGCGCCGTCGGCCATCATCGATCCCACGGCGCGGCTCGAGGACGGCGTTATCGTCGATCCCCTGGCCGTCATCGGTCCGGACGTCGAGATCGGCAGCGGCACCGTGGTCGGCGTAGGGGCAGTGATCGGCCCCGGCGTCAAGATTGGCCGTGATTGCAATGTCGGCGCCCGCACCGCCATCCAGTGCGCCCTGATCGGCAACAACGTGCTGATCCATCCGGGCTGCTCGATTGGCCAGGACGGCTACGGCTTCATCTTCTTCGGTCCCGAGGGCCACCTGAAGGTGCCCCAGACCGGACGGGTGCTGATCCAGAACGATGTCGAGATCGGCGCTGGTACCACCATCGACCGCGGTAGCTTGCGCGACACCGTGATCGGCGAGGGCACCAAAATCGACAATCAGGTCCAGATCGGCCACAATGTCACCATCGGCCGACACTCCCTGCTGGCGGCCCAGATCGGGCTCGCCGGTAGCCTGACGATCGGAGACAACGTGGCGCTGGGAGCAAAGGTTGGCATCAACAATCACCTCAAAATCGGTGATGGGGCTCAGGTCACCGCGATGAGCGGCGTCAAGGACGATATCCCGGCAGGCGGACGTTGGGGCGGTTTCTTTGCCAAGCCGACCAAGCAGTGGTTCAAGGAGATCATCGCGGTGGAGCGTCTGGTGCGCGACAGCAAGGCCGATCCGAAGGACGAGGGGCGGGAATGACTGAGGAAGCACCGATCAGGTTCGAGCTGGTGGACATCAATGCGATTCTGCGCACGCTCCCACATCGCTTCCCGATGCTGCTGATCGACCGGGTGATCAACATCCGGACCGACTACAGCGGCATCGGCATCAAGAACGTCACCTTCAACGAGCCCGCCTTCCAGGGACACTTCCCGGAGCGGCCGGTTTACCCGGGCGTCATGATGATCGAAGCGATGGCGCAGACCGCGGGCGTGATCGGCATCACGTCGGTCGAGGGCACCGAGAAGCCGCGGGCGGTGTATTTCCTCACCATCGACAAGTGCAAATTCCGTAAGCCCGTGCTGCCGGGCGACACCATCGAGTATCACATGCGTTCGCTGGGGCGCCGCAAGACGATGTGGTGGTTTCACGGCGATGCCAAGGTCAACGGCCAGGTCGTCGCCGAGGCCGATGTCGGCGCCATGCTGACGGACTGAGCGCTGGGGCGCTATCACGCGCGTCACGCTTCTTAATGCACGAGATGAAGTCGTTCACGCGTCGGGGCGGCCGCTTCGGGCGACACTTGAAACACGCCGAGATGATACGTCACTGGACAGATCGGGCAAAGTCGCGCTAACCACCGGAAAACCCAGCGACTTCAACACATAATCAGACCTTCTTGATGAGTAAGATTGATCCCACCGCACGGGTGGAAGACGGCGCCGTGATCGGCGAAGGCACCGAGATCGGGCCCTATTGCATGATCGGCCCGAACGCCGTGATCGGGACGAACTGCAAGCTGATCGGGCAGGTCACTGTCATCGGCCACACCTCGATCGGGGACGGCTGCGTGATCTCGCCGTTCGCCGTGCTCGGCGGTGCACCACAGGATCTCAGCTACAAGGGCGAGCCGACGAAGCTCGAGATCGGTTCGGGCTGCACCATCCGCGAAGGCGCCACGATGAATGTCGGCACCATCAAGGGCGGCGGCCTGACGCGGGTCGGCAACGACGGCTACTTCATGAACAACAGCCATGTCGGCCATGACTGCATGGTCGGCAACAACGTGATCTTCGCGACCTCGGCGACGCTCGGCGGCCACTGCGAGATCGGCGACGCCGTCTATATCGGCGGCCTGTCCGCGGTGCATCAGTTCACGCGGATCGGTCCGCAGGTGATGGTCGGCGGCCTCTCGGGCGTGCGCGACGACGTCATTCCGTTCGGGCTGATCAACGGCCAGTACGCGGTGCTGGAAGGCCTCAACATCATCGGCATGAAACGGCGCAAGTTCACCAAGCAGCGCCTCGCGACCGTTCGCGCGTTCTATCAGCGGCTGTTCCATGGCCCCGGCATGTTCGCCGAGCGGCTCGAAGCGGTGCAGTCGCTCGCCGGCGCGGATCCCGCGATCGCCGAGATCCTCGGCTTCATCGGCAAGGGCAAACGCCCGCTCTGCCTTCCCGCCATCGCGAAATGACGCGAGGATGGCCGCCACCATGACGTCAGCGGCTCCCGAGATTGCCTCTCCCATCGGCGTCGTCGCAGGCGGCGGCGCCATGCCGTTCGCGGTCGCCGAGTCGCTCGCCGCGCGCGGCATCACGCCGGTATTGTTTCCGCTGCGCGGCGCTTGCGATCCGGCGCGGGTGGAGCAATTCCGCCATCGCTGGATCTCGGTCGGCCAGCTCGGCCGCGCGATGCGGTTGTTTCGCGAGGAGGGCTGCCGCGACCTCATCTTCATCGGCACATTGGTGCGGCCCTCGCTCTCCGAGATCCGGTTCGACATCAAGACGCTGCGGCTGCTCGGCAGCGTCATCCGGGCCTTTCGCGGTGGTGACGATCATCTGTTGTCCGGCGTCGGGCGCCTCCTCGAGCAGGACGGATTCCGCATGGTCGGCATCAAGGACGTCGCGCCCGACCTCCTGATGCCCGAGGGCTGCATTACGCGGGCGTGGCCGGCCGATAATGCCAAGGCCGACATCGAGCGCGGGCGCGCCGTGCTGGCCGCGCTCGGGCCGTTCGACATCGGTCAGGCCGCGGTGGTGATCGACGGCCATGTTGTTGCTGTCGAGGACATCGAGGGGACCGACGCGCTGCTCGCGCGTGTCGCGCGGTTGCGCGAGGAGGGGCGCATCCGTGCTGCCATCGGCCGCGGCGTGCTCGTGAAGGCGCCGAAGAGCGGGCAGGACCTGCGCTTCGACCTGCCGACGATCGGCCCGCGCACCATCGCGGGCATCGCCGCCGCAGGGCTCGCCGGCGTCGCCGTCATCGCCGGCAACACCATCGCCGCCGAGCCGCAGGCCATGATCGAGCTCGCCGACGCAAAATTTGTTTTCGTCATCGGCCTGTCCGCGTGATGCAGGGGCGGAATCCAGAACGAAAGATATTCCTGATCGCGACGGAGGAATCCGGCGACCGGCTCGGCAGCGCGCTGATGAAGGTGCTGCGCCAGCGGCTCGGCGATGGCGTGCAGTTCGAGGGCGTCGGCGGCCGCACCATGGCGCGCGAAGGCCTCAACTCGCTTTTTCCGATCGAGGAGCTGTCGATCGTCGGCTTCGCCGCCGTCGTGCAGCAATTGCCGAAGATTTTGCGGCTGATCCGCGAGACCGCAGATGCCGTGACGGAGGCCGCGCCCGACGCGCTCGTCATCATCGACAGCCCCGATTTCACGCATCGCGTCGCGCGCCGTGTCCGCGCGCGCAATCCCGCGATCCCGATCGTCAATTATGTGTCGCCATCGGTGTGGGCCTGGCGGCCGGGCAGGGCACGCGCCATGCTCCGCTATGTCGATCACGTGCTCGGCCTTCTGCCGTTCGAGCCGGAGGAGTACCGCAAGCTGCGCGGGCCGCCATGCAGCTATGTCGGCCATCCCCTGATCGAGCAGCTGCCGTCGCTGCGGCCGAATACGGAGGAGCAGAAGCGCCGCGATGGCGAGCCGCCGGTGCTCCTGGTGCTGCCCGGCAGCCGGCGCAGCGAGATCAGGCATCATCTCGAGGTGTTCGGCGCCGCGCTCGGCCGGTTGCAGGCCGAAGGGCGCGCGTTCGAATTGATGCTGCCGACCATGCCGCATCTGGAAGCGACGGTGCGCGAGGGCGTAGCGAACTGGCAAATCAAGCCGCAGATCGTGGTTGGTGAAGCCGAGAGGCGCGCCGCCTTCCGCATCGCCCGCGCGGCGTTGGCGAAATCCGGCACGGTGACGCTCGAGCTCGCGCTGTCGGGAATTCCGATGGTGACGGCCTATCGCGTCGGCGCGGTCGAGGCCTTCATCCTGCGCCGGGCGATCCAAGTCTCCTCGGTCATCCTCGCCAATCTCGTGATCGGCCGCGACGTGATCCCCGAATTCCTGCAGGAGAACTGCACGCCGGAAAAACTCGCGCAGGCGCTCGAAGAGGTTCTGACGGAGTCGCCGCTGCGGAGGCAGCAGGTCGAAGCCTTCGCGCAACTCGACACCATCATGTCGACCGGCAACAAATCGCCGAGTGTACTCGCCGCGGATATCGTGCTCGCGACGATGCGGAAGGGGCGGACGTCGCGCTAAGCGCCGGCTCTCAAATCGTAGGGTGGGCAAAGCGAAGCGTGCCCACCAATTTCGGATAGCTGTGTGGATCGATGGTGGGCACGGCGCTTCGCGCCTTTGCCCACCCTACTGACATGACGGTGTCAGCAGCCGGCGAGGATGATCACAACCGTAATCGAAACGCTGCGAGGGGCTTGCTGATGGCACGATACCGGCTGCATTGCGTGGGGGCGTCCGGCAATTCGTTCAAGGTCGCCCTGTTTCTCAACTGCGCCGGGATCGACTGGGAGCCGGTCGGCGTCGACTTTGCCGGCGGCGAGACCCGCGACGCGATTTGGCGTCATGAGACCAACCAGATGGGCGAGATCCCGGTGCTCGAGGTCGAGGGGCGGTATTTGAGCCAGTCGGGTGCGATCCTGCTGTGGCTCGCCGAGACCCATGGCGTGTTCGGTCCGTCGAGCGCGGAGGAGAGGTTCGAGACAGCGCGCTGGCTGCTGTTCGACAACCATAAGTTCACCGGCAATTTTGCTGCTCACCGGGTGCTGCAATCCATGACGCCGGCGCCGCTGCATCCGGACGTGCTGGCCTACATGAGAGCAAGGGTTCAGAGCGCCTTTTCGATCGTCGACGAGCATCTCGCCAACCGGCGTTTCATCCTGGGCGACCGGCCGACGATCGTCGATTTCTCGCTCGTTGGATATCTGTACTACCCGGTCGAGGAAACGGGCTTCGATCTTTGCACGGCTTTCCCGGCGATCGATGCGTGGCGCGCGCGCATCGCGGCCCTGCCGGGCTGGAGGCCGCCCTATGAGATGATGCCGGTGGGAAATTCATTGCCGGTGGTCCGGTCCGCGACCGCAACCTTACGCTCATAGGCGGGCGGACAGGCTCATCCGAACATACGCATGTGTGCAAAACGAAAACGGCGCCACCGCATGGTGACGCCGCTTCGTTTGGCCTTGAGGCTGATCTTACTTGCGATCGCCGATCGGCACGTAGTCGCGCTTGGGGACGCCAGTGTAGAGCTGGCGCGGACGGCCGATCTTCTGCTGCGGATCCTCGATCATCTCGCTCCACTGGCTGATCCAGCCGACGGTGCGGGCGACCGCGAACAGCACGGTGAACATCGAGACCGGGAAGCCCATCGCCTTCAGCGTGATGCCCGAATAGAAGTCGACGTTCGGGTAGAGCTTGCGGTCGATGAAGTACTGGTCGCTGAGCGCGATCTTTTCGAGCTCCAGCGCCACCTTCAGCATCGGATCGTCGCCATGGCCGGTCTCCTTGAGCACGGCGTGACACATCTTCTGCATGATCTTGGCGCGCGGATCGTAGTTCTTGTAGACGCGGTGGCCGAAGCCCATCAGGCGGACTTCGCTGTTCTTGTCCTTCACCTTGGCGATGAATTCCGGGATCTTGTCCACCGTGCCGATGCCGTAGAGCATGTTCAGCGCGGCCTCGTTGGCGCCGCCATGCGCCGGGCCCCAGAGGCAGGCGATGCCGGCCGCGATGCAGGCGAACGGGTTGGCGCCCGAGGAGCCGGCGATGCGCACCGTCGAGGTCGAGGCGTTCTGCTCGTGGTCGGCGTGCAGGATGAAGATCTTCTCCAGCGCGTCGGCGAGAACCGGGCTGACCTTGTAGTCCTCGCAGGGCACCGCGAAGCACATGTTGAGGAAGTTCTCGGCGAAGCCGAGCGAGTTCTTCGGATAGACGAAGGGCTGGCCGACGGTGTACTTGTAGGCCATTGCGGCCAGCGTCGGAATTTTCGCGATCATGCGCATCGAGGCGATCATGCGCTGCTTCGTATCGTTGATGTCGGTGGAGTCGTGGTAGAACGCGGCGAGCGCGCCGACGGCCGCCACCATGATCGCCATCGGATGGGCGTCGCGGCGGAAGCCCTGGAAGAAGCGGGCCATCTGCTCGTGCACCATCGTGTGATGGGTCACGCGGTAGTCGAAGTCCTTCTTCTGGGCCGCAGTCGGCAGGTTTCCGTAGAGCAGGAGATAGCAGGTCTCCAGGAAGTCGCCGTGCTCGGCGAGCTGCTCGATCGGATAGCCGCGGTATTCCAAGACGCCCGCGTCACCGTCGATATAGGTGATCTTGGACTGGCAGCTCGCGGTCGAGGTGAAGCCGGGGTCGTAGGTGAACAGGCCAGACTGGCCGTAGAGCTTGCCGATATCGACGACATCAGGCCCGACGCTGCCGCTAAGGATCGGGAGATCGTAATTCTTGTTTCCGACCGTCAGCGTAGCGGTCTTATTGCTTGGTTTTGCGTCCATCGTAGGTCCCCGATGTATGGTGAAACGGGCCGGACCCGGAGACCCCTGAGATGATGGGGCTGGCCGGATATTCCAGAAGGTACGGGTGAGATGGGTATATTATTGCTGTGTGCGCTGCAAGATCGCCGCGCACATGGTCGACTTACGTCGTAGCCTGATCCTTGAGCCGGCCGAGGCTCTCCTGGCATCCCAGGACGTCCAAAACCTCGAAAATTCCGGGCGAAGTCGTCCGTCCCGTCAGCGCCGCCCGGAGCGGCTGGGCGACTGCGCCGAGCTTGAGACTATTTTCCTCCGCGAAAATGCGCAGCGCAGCTTCAGTAGAGGCCGCGCTCCACGTCTCGACTTTTTCCAGCGCGGAATGAAGCAGGCCGATCAACTTGCGGTTTTCGCCCGTCAATAGCGCCGCCGCCTTGGCATCAAGCTCGAGCGGCCGGTCGGCGAAGATGAAATAGGCGCCATCGATCAGCTCGATCAGTGTCTTGGCGCGCTCCTTCAGCGCCGGCATGGCCTTGAGCAGCTGCGCGCGCGTGGTGTCGTTTAACTTGGCCTTAAGCTCGCCCCGACCGGGCACGTAATCCAGCACGTCCTCGAACATCTTCACGAGTGATTGATCGTCGGCGTTGCGGATGTAGTGGCCGTTGAGGTTCTCCAGCTTGGCGAAATCGAAGCGGGCGGCGGCGCGGCCGACGCCAGAGAGGTCGAACGCCGCGATCATCTCCTCGGTCGAGAAGATCTCCTGGTCGCCATGGCTCCAGCCAAGGCGGACGAGGTAATTGCGCAGCGCGGCGGGCAGATAGCCCATCGCACGGTAGGCGTCGACGCCGAGCGCGCCGTGGCGCTTGGACAGCTTTGAGCCGTCCGGGCCGTGGATGAGGGGGATGTGCGACATGCTCGGCAGCGCCCAGCGCATCGCATCGTAGATCTGCTTCTGGCGCGCGGCGTTGATCAGGTGATCGTCGCCGCGGATGACGTGGGTGACGCCCATGTCGTGGTCGTCGACCACCACCGCGAGCATGTAGGTCGGTGTGCCATCGCCGCGCAGCAGGACGAGGTCGTCGAGGTTCTCGTTCTGCCAGAGCACGCGGCCCTGGACCTGGTCCTCGATCACGGTCTCACCGGTCTGCGGCGCGCGCAGCCGGATCGTCGGCTTCACGTCGCTTGGCGCCGTCGCCGGATCACGGTCGCGCCACATGCCGTCATAGAGGCGGGTGCGGCCTTCCGCGCGCGCCTTCTCGCGCATCGCGGCGAGCTCCTCGGCCGTGGCGTAGCAGCGATAAGCCTTGCCGTCGGCGAGCAGCTGCTCGGCGACCTCGCGATGACGGGCGGCGCGGCTGAACTGGTAGATGACGTCGCCGTCCCAGCCAAGCTCCAGCCATTTAAGGCCGTCGAGGATGGCCTCGATCGCCTCCTTGGTGGAACGCTCCCTGTCGGTGTCCTCGATCCGGAGCAGCATCTTGCCGCCGTGCTTCTTCGCATAGAGCCAGTTGAATAGCGCCGTGCGGGCGCCTCCGATATGGAGGAAGCCGGTCGGCGAGGGGGCGAAGCGCGTGACGATTTGAGGTGTGGTCATTCGATAACGAGCTGGGACGGTAAAGTTGTGGGGCGACCGTGTATCATAGGGTTGGGAGATTTTGCCAATGCTAATCCAGGTCGTTCATAGCCATCCGCTCGCAGATAGCTACAATCATGCGTTGTTCCGGACCATCGTCGAGACGCTGAAGCGCCGGCACGAGGTGATCGCGACCGATCTTTACCGCGAGGGGTTTTCCCCGGCGATGACCGCGGCGGAGCGGCGCAGCTACTATGAGGGCTCCTATGCCGGCGACGCGGTCGCGCGCCTCATCGGGGACTTGCGGCGGGCCGATGGCATCATCTTCTGCTTTCCGCATTGGTGGTTCTCGATGCCTGCCATGCTCAAGGGCTATTTCGACCGGGTCTGGGCGCCCGGAACGGCTTTTGCCCACGATCTGAGCGGCGGTCGCATCAGGCCGCTGCTGACCAATATCCGCCTGTTCGGCGTCGTGACGAGCTACGGCTCGCCGTGGTGGCTGACCCGGATCGTCATGCAAGACCCCGGCCGCAAGGTGCTGTTTCGAGCGCTGAAGCCGATGTGCGGACCGGGTGTTCGCTCGTTCCATCTGGCGCACTACGATATGGATCGGTCCACGCCGGCATCCCGGGCTGCCTTTGTCGAGCGCGTCCGCGCCAGGATCGCCGAAGTTTGATCGGGAGGGAGGCATGGGGCTTGGCCTAGAGGCTCGAATTTGGCAGAAGGGCCGCTGATTTCCCTACAGGATTTTCGGATGAGCACAGAACCGGTGGCGACTGAGGTTGGGCGCGATTTCATTCGTGACATCATTCAGGCCGACCTCGATCAGGCCAAATACAAGGAGATCGTGACCCGGTTCCCGCCGGAGCCGAACGGCTACCTGCATATCGGCCACGCCAAGTCGATCGCGCTCAACTTCGGCATCGCCCAGGAGTTTCCGGGCCGCTGCCATCTGCGTTTCGACGACACCAATCCGGTCAAGGAAGAGCAGGAATATATCGATTCCATCCAGGCCGACGTGCACTGGCTCGGCTTCGACTGGGGCAAGAACCTGTTCTTCGCCTCGGACTATTTCGAACGCCTGTACGAATGGGCCGAGAAGCTGATCGGCGACGGGCTCGCTTATGTCGACGACCAGACCCAGGAGGAGATTCGTACCTCCCGCGGCACGCTGACCGAGCCCGGCAGGAACTCGCCATACCGCGACCGCACGGTCGAGGAAAATCTCGACCTGTTCCGCCGCATGAAGGCGGGCGAATTCCCGAACGGCACGCGCGTGCTGCGGGCGAAGATCGACATGGCCTCGCCCAACATCAACCTGCGCGATCCCGTGATGTACCGCATCCTGCATGCGCACCATCCGCGCACCGGCGACAAATGGTGCATCTATCCGAGCTACGACTACGCCCACGGCCAGTCGGACGCGATCGAGAGCATCACCCATTCGATCTGCACGCTGGAGTTCGAGGATCACCGGCCGCTCTATGACTGGTTCATCGAGAAGCTGCCGGTGCCGTCCGAGCCGCACCAGTACGAATTCGCACGGCTGAACCTGACCTACACGCTGCTGTCCAAGCGTGTGCTGACCCAGCTCGTCCGCGACGGCCATGTCGCGGGCTGGGACGATCCGCGCATGCCGACCATGGCGGGCATGCGCCGCCGCGGCGTGCCGCCGGCAGCGCTGCGCGAGTTCGTCAAGCGCATCGGTGTGGCGAAAGCCAACAGCGTGGTCGACGTTGGCATGCTCGAATTCTGCATCCGCGAGGAGCTGAACCGCACGTCGCAGCGGCGCATGGCCGTGCTGCGGCCGCTGAAGGTCGTGATCGAGAACTATCCGGAAGGGCAGGTCGAGGAGCTCGAGGCGATCAACCATCCCGACGATCCCTCCGCGGGCACGCGCAAGATCGCCTTCGGCCGCGAGCTCTACATCGAGCGCGACGACTTCATGGAGAACCCGCCGAAAAAATTCTTCCGCCTGTCGCCGGGCAACGAGGTGCGGCTGCGCTACGCCTATTTCATCAAGTGCACCGGCGTGATCAAGAACGATGCCGGCGAGGTGGTCGAGCTCCGCTGCATCTATGACCCCGCGACCAAGGGCGGCAACGCGCCCGACGGCCGCAAGGTCAAGGCGACCATGCACTGGCTGCCGGCGGCGACATCGAAGCCGGCGGAGATCCGCATCTACAACCAGCTCTTCTCCAACCCGAGCCCGGATGCGTCGAACTTCGCCGCCGACCTCAATCCGGACTCGCTGGAGATCCTGGCCGACGCGCGGATCGAGCCGTCGGTCGCGGAGAGCAATTCGACCGAGCCGATGCAGTTCGAGCGCCAGGGCTATTTCGTGCGCGACAAGGACTCGACGCCCGGCAAGCCGGTGTTTTCGCGCACGATCGGTCTGCGCGACACGTTCGCGAAGGAAGTCGCCAAAGGCTGAGGGGACGCGATGCAGGTTGAAGCCGACGTCGTCGTTTCTGCCATCATGACGAAGTGGTCCGCCGGCTTCGCTAGGCTCGATGCCGGCGCTCTCGCTTCGCTCTATTCGAGGAGCGCCTTCTTCTTCGGCTCCAACCCGACGCTATATCGAGGAAGGGACGGAGTAGCGGCCTATTTCAACGGCCTGCCGCGCTGGCGCTCTCCGAGCGTCCGCTTCTCCGAGGTGGCTGCGGCGCAGGTCGCGCCCGATGTGATCAACATGGCCGCGATCGCCTCGTTCGACCTCGGCGAGGAGGCCGCGCCGCTGTCGGTCAAGCTCACCTGGGTCATCCTGCGCGAAGACGGCGAGTGGAAGATCGCGAGCCACCACGTGTCGTCCAGGGCTGCGCTGATCTAGCAATAGGCGACTGAATGGCGTCCTATTCGGATTTGTCATTCCGGGATGGCCCGAAGGGCCAGACCCGGAATCCATAATCCCGAGTGGTGGTTATGGATGCCGGGCTCGCGACTTCGTCGCGCCCCGGAATGACGATAGAGACGAACAGGAAGCCGCCAAGAATTCCGCCATGCAAGAGAGAGCATGTGGCCACAGGTTCCTCGCGTTCGAGGCTTGGCGGCGTCAGCTTGTCGAGTTCAGCTTCATCCGGTCGCTACAGCTTGTAGCCGAACTTTCTCAGGAGGTCCTTCCGCCACGCAACGTCGGCGTCGGTCTCGATGCCCAGTGGTGAGGCGCCATCCACTACGCCGAGCACACCACGGCCAAGCTCCGTTTGCGCGACGATCGGGTGGCCGATTTCGCCTTACCGCGATTGCCCCACCCGATATTTGCTCGCGTAGTGCTTGCCGAGAATCTTGCGGGTCTGATCGGCCAGCCGCTTGTTTCCGGTCGCAGGCAGCCTGGCGTGGCGCGTTTTCGGCTTTGGCCAATCCGTTATCGAGTTCTGCTTTCTTGGCATGCGCTTAGCCGCAGACCACGTTGTGACAAAACCATTCAAAGGACGATCTCAACCGGGATGCCGGTTGTGAGGCCAAGATCACGGTCCGCACGGCCCTGGTTGACGGCGATTTCGGCGAGCCCGTTCGAGTTCTCGTACCAGAAGGCTGAGCCTGGCGGCCGATCACTGAAGGTTCTCTCGCGCTCCAATATTTGACCCGCCAAGGCAAGCCTGGCGTTGGGCGGCAGCACGGCGACTCGCAACCCAGTCATAGCATTGCCGAAGTGGTCGACGTAAACGATCTCGCAGAGGTCGTCGGGCCAGTCTGCGCGGCGATCCCTGTCATCCCGTCGCTGGCCGGGCGGCGGCTCGCCGCGAGCCAGCATGGCTGCTACCGGTGCGAAGAGGTCGCGCCCGTGAAAGCTGGCCGAGAGGCGCTCCGGCCTCCAGTCGATATCCCAACTGCGCGTCTTAGTGGCGCGGCGCTGGACCAGCTCAAACAAGCCGTTGCCGGGGCCTACATACCACCGGCCATCGGCCTCGAGCACGATGGCCGGGCGCGTTCCGCCGACGCCGGGATCAACGACGCAGAGAAAAACGGTTCCCGGCGGAAACCAGGCGGCATAAGCCGCCAGGAGGTACGCCGCTGCCTTGGGATTGCCCATGGGTGCATCGGCGAAGAGGTCGATAGCGGGTATGCCAGGCGCCATCTGGTGCAGCACGGTCTTCATCTGACCCGTATAGGGGCCGTGCAATCCGAAATCCGTGAACAGAACAATCATTGTCAGCTGCTCCGGCAGGTCCGACCTGCCACGTTTGCGGAGTCCGCTATGACGGCGCCGCCGCCTGAGCCGCTTCGTGGAACCGGCGGACTCGTTCGAGGTCCTTGGCATGCGATCCGTCCTGATCCGTTCTCGTCTTGGAATCAACACCGGCTGGACGGACGGTGCGGATCGCTTCCGCGACGTTGTCCGGTCCGAGGCCTCCGGCAAGGACAACAGGAACACGGACGAGGTCCACGATGCGGCGACTGATATCCCAGTCGTGCGTCACGCCGAGCGCGCCGATCTGCTTGTCCGTGGGCCGATAGCTGTCGAGAAGCAGAAAGTCTGCAATGCCAACGTAGCTCTGGGCTATCGCGACGCTTTCCTCGGAGAACACTGGTATGCTTCTCATCACGACGATCCCGGGCAACATGCGTTTGAGCGAAGCAACGTCTTGCGGTGAAAGCAATTCGGCGCTGGCTCCCAAATGGACGATCGCGGGGTTGAGTTCGCGCGCCCATGACGCAATCAAGGAGAGATCGCAGGTCAGAAACAGCGCCGAGAACCTCGATGGCGGTACAATCGCCGCGCCGATATCGGAAGCTGCTGAGATCGGCAGCTCGCGCGGAAATCGGCCGTCTCCGACAAGTGCGCCGATATGATTGACACCAATGGCTGAGACAGCGGACGCCTCTTCGATGGTGGAGATTTCATAAACCTGGGTCAACATCGGGCGTGATCTCCGCGGCGGAGATTGAGCATAAGACATCCGAAGGCGGCGTTTGGCAAAGCCTCGGCCTTCGTCGGTTAGCGGGAGAACTACGGACTAGGTGCCGTTGGCGGGCGCTTCCGAGTCCGGCCCCAGAGCGGACATTGCGTCGGTTTCAAGCCTCCAGCTTCTTGACGAAGCCAAAATACAAACAGAGCAAGAAGAGGGTGAAATGGACGATGGATCGGCCACCGCTGATCCGAGGTGTTTCGACGAAACTTGTCCCCAATAGAGGCACCGAAACATCGGCGAGATAGAGATAGAACAAAATGCCCGATGACACGAAGAACGCGCCCGCCAGAAATTTGCGAAAGTCCCTGTTCCGCCAGGCAAGGTAGAGGCTCCCGGCAGCCATGATGACAGCCGCAATTGTGTACAGCGCAATTATCAACCGTTCCTCCTCGTCGCCGTTCCAGCATATCTGGGTCGGATGCGGGCCTGCCGCTAGGCTCGGGAACGGCTTCAGCACACTGATCGCCCGGGTGACCGATCGCTTTGGCGTGACAACGCTTAGCGCGCGCTTCTGGCCCCTATCGTGACCTTCGAAGATTGGGGCAGCTGCCGGGCGGGAAGCAGTCCCGGGGCGCTGGCCCGCCAATTTTATCGGGGAGGGATTGTTACGAGAGAGTCAGGTCGTTGCCCTCTGCGCGACACATGCAAGCTGCTGTTCGGATTCAAAAATCACCCTTGTTTCGAACGGCTGACATTCCGTGTCCAGTGTTTGCCGGATCCATTCGACGTCCCGCTGTGATGGAATGGAGAGACGAAAGTTCTTGATCTGCATGGGAACCAGTTTGAGCGCATGGAGGATTCCACTGCCTGGATCCAGATCGGCGAAATACATCAACACCAGGTCGTCACGGTAGCACTCGTAACCACGGATCCCCTCATAGTCGTTCAGAAAATCACCGCAGCCATAGAGTATGAGGCGGTCTCGATAGATTTCGATCGCTCTCGGATGATGCGAAGAATGCCCGTGAACGATCGACACTCCTGCCTTGTCGACCAGAGTCCGGGCAAAAATCCTCTGCTCGTCGGGAATGTGATATCCCCAATTGGATCCCCAATGGATCGACGCCACCGTGAGATCGCCCGGCCTTCTGGCCGCCATGACCTGGTCAGCGACCTCGAACGCGCTCGCCTCGCTGAGGTCAGGCAGCAGGTTGACGCCCGGAGTGTCTGAGGTCGCAACCCAGTTGAACGGGATTCCGCTCGATGTCGATCCGAACGCAAAGATCAGCAGCCGGGCGTCGGCAAGGTTGAGCACTGCGGGGTTTCGCGCTTCCCGATCATTGCGGCCTGCGCCCGCCGACTCGATGTTGAGCTTCCGCAAAGTCGTCAGCGTCTCTACCAGGCCGGCGCGGCCCCAATCGAGCACATGGTTGTTGGCCAAAAGACAGCAGTCGATCCCCGCGGCGGCGAGACAGTCTGCGTTCTCGGGGCTCATCCGGTAGTTGATGCCCTTGTTCGCGCGGTCGTTGCTGCCCGTCACAGCCGTTTCGAGATTGACGATCCGCGCGTCCGGCTGCATGGACTCCAATTGGTCCAGTGCAGCGCCCCAGACGTAGGGCGATCCGTTGCGCCGCGGAATAGGCCCGTTCACCTGCTCGGCGAGCTGCACGTAATCTGCCGCCGATCGCACGTAATCTTCGTAAATCTCGGGGCTACAGGGGTGCGCCAGCACCTGGTCGATGCCGCGGCCGCACATGACATCTCCGCATAGGAAGAGCCGCACCGGTTTCCGATACGCAGCTGGCAGATGTCGTTCCTCGGACATGACTTTCCACTCAGGTCCTGCCGCTCAGGTCTTTGCGTCGGGCGCGAGATGCCCTGAAGGCCGCCATCACCTCTGCCAGCATCCGCTCCTGCTCTCCCGTATAGCGTGGATGGATTTCCCGTATTTGGCCAACGTCGATGGATTCCGCACCGGGCAAGATCGAGTTAGAATACACCAATCGGATCGCGCTCGAGCCGGGCATCATCAAGGGCATGCGGACGTATTGCGCAGCACCATTGGTTCCCCGCCAGAGCGCAATTGGCGTTGAGATCGGCGGTCCGGTCGCGCTCGCAGGCGCCGACCTTCGATCCGCGGCTCGGCCGCGTCAGCCGCAGGCCGGATCTTGAAGGATCTCGTCAAGCGCGAGCCCGATGTGTCCCGCAGCCGAGGAGAGAGCCATGAAGCTCGTTTCAAGCGCCTTCGCCGAAGGGGCCGCAATTCCGCGACGGTTCACCTGTGATGGCGAAAATCTTTCGCCCCCTCTGCAATGGTCCGACGCGCCAGAGGGAGCGCGGAGTTTTGTCCTGCTGTGCGACGATCCCGATGCTCCCGCCGGCACATGGCATCATTGGGCGGTTTACGATATTCCGCCAACCGTAACGGAATTTGCGGTCAACACCGCGCAGAACGCCAGACTGAATCAGGGGGTCAACGATTTTCGCAAAGTGGGCTATGGCGGCCCGTGTCCACCGCATGGCCACGGGCCGCATCACTATCACTTCCGGCTGCTTGCCATCTCGATGGAGGACCTTCCCGTAAAGGCCAATGCGTCCTGTCGTGACATTGAACGAGAGGCACGCAAGCACGTCATCGCGGAAGCGATCCTCGTCGGTTGGTATGAGAGGTAGGCCGGCGAAAGGTTAGGCAGACGATCCCACAGTGAGGACCGTTGCTAGATGTCGTAGTAGAGGTGGAACTCGTAGGGATGCGGTCGCAGCCGGATCGCATCGACTTCCTTCTTTCGCTTGTAGTCGAGCCAGGTTTCGATCACGTCGGCAGTGAAGACGCCGCCGCGCAGCAGGAATGCGTGATCGCGCTCGAGTGCGTCCAGCGCTTGGTCCAGCGATCCCGGTGTCGACTTCACCTCCTTTGCTTCGGCAGGCGGGAGATCATAGAGATTCTTGTCGATGGGGCTGCCGGGGTCGATCCGATTGTCGATACCGTCGAGACCGGCCATCAGCATCGCGGCAAAGGCCAGGTAGGGATTGCAGGATGGATCGGGCGTACGAAACTCGACGCGCTTGGCACGTGGGTTCGGCGAATACATCGGAATCCGGCAGCACGCCGAGCGATTGCGCTGGGAGTAGACGAGGTTGATCGGAGCCTCATAGCCGGGCACCAGACGTCGATAGGAGTTGGTCGTCGGGGCGCAAAGCCCGCACAACGCCCAGGCGTGGGTCAGGAGCCCGCCGATGTAGTAGCGGCCGAGCTGGCTCAATTCGGCGTAGTCGCCCTTGTCGTAGAACAGGTTGGTCTCGCCCTTCCACAGCGACTGGTGAACGTGCATGCCCGAGGCGTTGTCCTCGAACAGCGGTTTCGGCATGAAGGTCGCGGTCTTGCCGTGCTCATGCGCGGTGTTCTTCACCACGTATTTATAGATCATCAAATTGTCGGCCATGCGGGTCAGCGTGGTGAAGCGCATGTCGATTTCGTTTTGGCCGCCGGTTGCCACCTCATGGTGATGGGCTTCGATCTGGATGCCCAGCTGTTCCATGGTCAGCACCATGTCGGTGCGTAACGCCTGCATGCTGTCGGTCGGAGGAACGGGAAAGTATCCCTCCTTCGGGCGCGGCTTGTGCCCCAGATTCGGCGTTTCCTCCGCGGCGGTGTTCCAGCTGCCTTCGCTGGAATCGATCTCGTGCATGGCATAGTTGATACCCTGACCGTAGCGCACGTCGTCGAAGACGAAGAACTCCGCCTCTGGGCCGAAGTAACTCGTGTCGGCGCGCCCACTGCTCTTGAGATAGGCTTCAGCCTTCTGGGCGATGTAGCGGGCATCCCGGCTATAGGATTGGCCGGTCACGGGGTCGCGGATGTTGCAGATGAGGACCAGCGTCTTTGCCGGACTATAGGGGTCGACGAAGGCCGTCGTCGGATCGGCGACGACCAGCATGTCGCTCTCCTGAATCTCCTGGAATCCGCGAATCGATGAACCGTCGAACCCGATGCCCTCTTCGAGCGCATCGACGCTCACCGCGCTCGGCGGGACGGAAAAATGTTGCCATAGCCCCGGCAGGTCAGTGAACCGCAGATCGATCATCTGGACCTTCTCGTCCTCGATCGCCTCCACGAGATCTTTGGCTGTCGCACATTTCGGAAACATGGCTCGCTCCCAGCATCATTGAGATGCACGTCTGGTCGCGTTGCCGTTCAGCCGCAGCCGAACGGCTTGCGACGGATTGTGGTCCTTGCTCTGTGTTGCCGCCCTCCAGCTTCAATCCGGTTTGGCGGCATTTGCGGTCAGGCGGCTAGGCACGCCGGCTACTTCAGCTTTGGTGAGGCCCGCGCATCAGCTTCATGGCGTCTTCGATATGCCGCCAGGTCTTGGCGAGCTCGAGCTCGCCCTTTGACTCGAGATCGACAGCGTTCTGGGCTGCTTCCGCAATGGCTTTGGGGCCATGTGCTTCCAGCAGCTGCCGCGCATAGTCGTGGATTTCGATTTCTCGCATGGCGTCACCTCCTCTTGTCCCGGGCGCCACGCCAACCAGGCGGGGCCGGGAACGATAGACGTCGACACCTGTCAGGCGCAGCCAGTCTGCATCCTGGTGCAGCGCACTCGCAAGGGTCCTTTCCTGGGCATGGGCCGCGCCAATTGGATGCGGCTTCGGTCGCGGCAACACGGCGCAGGAAGGTGGGATGCATTTTCTCGGCTGCGCCCCCATTTAACTGGAAGAGGGGAGGTGAGCATCATGCGCATCCAACATTGGCAAGACGCTGCCAGCCTCCTGGTGGGCCTGTGGCTGGTCCTTTCGTCCTTTATCCTGGGCTTGTCCGGGGCGGCGGTCTGGATCTCCATCGCGCTCGGGCTCGGCGTCATGCTGTTTGCCATCGAGGCATTTGTCATCCCGTCCTATCTGGAAGAGTGGGGAGAAATGCTGCTGGGCCTGGCTCTGCTGCTGGCACCTTGGACCATCGGTTATGAGCAGGTATCGGCCACGGTGAGCAGCGTACTGTCGGGCATCCTGGTGATCCTGCTCGCTGTCTGGGAGTTGCTGACCGATCGCGACTTCAGCACCTGGTGGCACGATCGCTGGCATCGGCTGGCCGGCTGAGAAGACGCGTTAGCCGGGCGCTTTGCCGACCGCCATCGCGGGCGGTCGAGAGTTCGAGCTCGGCTCGCTCGGTGCGGTGCCGATGGGAACGATCGTCGCTGCGCCTCGAGACGAACTCCGGTGCAGGGCCTTGCGGTTCTGCACCAGGATCAATCCGTCACAATGCGGCTCTCGGCTCGATCGGTTGCCAGATGCTGATCTTGCGGGTCTCCGGCATCAGGAAGACCGCAAGCACGAAGCACACCGCGGGGACCACGATCGGGTAGATCAGTGCGTAGCCGATACTGCCGGTCGCAGCGAATGCCGCCGACGTGATGAACGGCACCAATCCGCCACCCCAGCCATTCCCGATGTGATACGGTACGGAGACCGACGTGTACCTGATCCTCGCGGGGAAGAATTCCGCCAGAAACGCGCCGACCGGCCCGTACACCATCCCGACATAGCAAACGAGGATGAAGATGATGAAGGTCGCTGCCGGATAGTTGATGTTTCCGGGCTGCGTGACCGTCCCCAGCCACAGATACAGCGGATAATACGTAATCGCGGCGAGCAGCATGCCGCCGAGGATCACCGGCTTGCGGCCGATCAGATCCGACAGCCAGCCAAAGAAGATCAGGCTCGGCGTTGCAATGAGCAGGGCGGCTCCCACGATGTAGGCGGAGGTCAGCGGGTCCACCTTGGAGACCTGCTGCAGGAAGTACAGCGCCCAGAACTGACCGCTGTACCAGACCACGCCCTGTCCAATCAGGACCACAATCGCGATCCCGATGTATTTGATGTTCGAGCTGAGGAAGGCCTCCTTCCAGGGGTTCCTCGTCATCTGGCCGCGGGACCTGATCTCCTGAAAGATCGGGGTCTCCTGGAGCTGGAGGCGGATGTAGATCGCAATCGCCACCAGCAGGAAGGACAGCAGGAACGGTACGCGCCACGCCCATTCGTCGAAGGCCTGGTTGCCGGCATATGTCCGCGTGAGGACGATGACGGCCAGCGACACCACGATTCCGAGAGTAGGCGAGGTCTGCAGCCAGCCGGTGTAGTAGCCGCGTCGATCGTCCGGCACATGCTCGGCAACGTAAGTGATGGCGCCACCATATTCGCCGCCCAGGCACAAGCCCTGGATCATGCGCAGGCCGAAGAGAACGAACGCGGCCGTGAGACCAATCGACTGGTAGGTCGGGATCAACCCGATCGCCCCGGTGCCCAATCCCATTCCGCTGAGCGTGATGAGAAAGGTGTATTTGCGGCCGACCCGGTCACCCATCCATCCGAACAGGAAGGCCCCCAGCGGACGGATGAGAAATCCTGCCGTGAAGAGCGCAATCGTGCTGAGGAGGGCTGCAACCGGGTGGGATTGCTCAAAGAACTTGACCGATAGAACCGCGGCCAGGCTGCCAAAGATATAGAAATCATACCATTCGATGATGTTTCCCACCGAAGCCGCGATGATCACGCGGCGAAAATCGCTCGGTACCTGCATGTGCGACTCCTATGGTTTCAAAACGTCTCCTCGCTTGTTTCAGCGGTCGATCTTCTCGCGGGAAGAGCGTGATGCGCGGCGTCGCAGGCGCCATTTCAAACAGTTGCGTCGGCAACGTCTGACCTCAGGCGCGCCTTGCGCCACCTGAGAAGCTCCGGCGGTCTCAGAACCGCGAGCTTTCCCTGCCTTGCCCATCTGTCGGGGAGGAGGGAACCGTATTGTAGTCCCACAACGGGCCGGTAACTCATGAGACTTTCGGCTCAATCGATGGGACACGAGCGTTCTGCGAGGAAGGTCGCTGGGTCCAATCCTCAGCGACTTCTGGTGAGCCGAGAACGGAAAGGCATCTCAGGCGTTGTGAGGGATCCGGAAAAGGATCCCGCCATGCAGAACATCGCAGAGCATATGGAAGTGATCGGCGCCGACGGCGTCCACATCGGCACGGTCGACCGTGTCGAGGGCAACCGCATCAAGCTGACCAGGAAGGACAGCGGTGAGGGCAGCCACAAGGGTCACCACCACTTCATCGACAAGGGCCTGGTCGCTGACGTCGAGGGCAACAAGGTCCGGCTCTCCGCCAAGGCGGCGGTCGCCGTGACGATGGAAGAGGAAAAGTAGCGCCCGTCTCGCTCGTTCCTGATCTGTACCCTATTCGCTCGCCTGCACGTTCCGGTAGCCTCCGCACCCGTCGCGTATCGTAAGGTGCAGGGAATGGCGGAGCCGGGCCGGCCAGTGCGCTCCCAAGGAGTAGCCGGGACTTGGCCAATTGGCCGCGCCGCACCCGCCGGCGGCCTGGTGCCGGCGGGCCTCGGCCTCTGGTCGTCACTTGCGGACACATTGCAGGCCTGGGTGCGTGCCGAAGCGGGCGCGGGGCGGCTGTTGCCGTGGGTGCCGGTGGCCTTCGGCACCGGCATCGCGCTCTATTTCGCCGCCGACCACGAGCCGGTGCTCTCGGTTGCCGCCACCGTGGCGCTGCTGCTGACAGTCGGCGCCGTTCTGTTGCGGCGGAGCCGGCTGTTTGTCGTGGCGATCATGGTCGCCGCCATAGCGGCCGGCTTTGCCATGGCGACCTGGAAGACCGCGCGCATTGCGCACACCGTGCTGGCAAAGCCCCTCTATTCGGTGTCGCTGACCGGCTTCGTCGAGACCCGTGACATCCGCGAGCGCACCGACCGTTTCGTGCTGCGCGTCACCAGCATGGAGGCGCAGCGCAGCGACGTCGCGCTCGAGCGCGTCCGCCTCTCGGTGCGCAAGGGCACGGCGCCTGAGGTCGGCAGCTTCGTGCAGTTGAAGGCGCGGCTGATGCCGCCGCTCTCGCCGCTGCGCCCCGGCAGCTACGATTTCTCCCGCGACATGTTCTTTCAGGGCATCGGCGCTTCCGGTTTCGTGATGGGCGCGATCGCGACCTCGACGCCGCCCGACAGTGGAGGTTTGCGGCTGCGCTACGCTGCGTTCATGCAAGGCCTGCGTGACGCCATCGATGCGCGCATCCGCGCCACGCTCGATGGCGACAAGCGCGCGATCGCCACGGCGCTGCTCACCGGCCGGCGCGATGCGATCACCTCGCCCGTGAATGACGCCATGTTCATCTCGGGGCTCGGCCATGTGCTCTCGATCTCGGGCTACCACATGGCGGTGGTCGCCGGCGTCGTCTTCTTTGCGGTTCGCGCGCTGCTCGCTTTGATCCCGGGCCTCGCCGTCAGCTTTCCGATCAAGAAATGGTCGGCCGCTGCCGCGCTCGTCGCCGCGGCGTTCTATCTCTTGCTGTCCGGCGCGGAGGTCGCCACGCAAAGATCGTTTTTCATGACCGCAGTGGTGCTGATCGCGGTGATGGTCGATCGCCGTGCCATTACCTTCCGGACGCTTGCAGTGGCTGCCCTGATCGTGCTCGCGGTCGCGCCGGAAGCGCTGGTTCACCCCAGTTTTCAAATGTCGTTCGCGGCAACGCTCGGGCTGGTAGCGCTGGTACAGATCGGCATGCCGAACCTGTTCGCCTCGCCCGATCATTCGACGACGGCGCGCATCGCGCTGTGGGGCGGCCGCGAGCTCGCGATGCTGTTCCTGGCCTCGCTCATCGCGGGGCTTGCGACCACGCCCTATGCCGCCTTCCACTTCCACCGTGTCACGCCGTTCGGCGTGCTCGCAAACCTTGCGGCGATGCCGGTGGTTTCGGCGCTGGTGATGCCGGCCGGGCTGTTGGGATTGGTCGCTGCGCCGTTCGGGCTCGACGGCGTGTTCTGGTGGCTGATGGGTGTCGGCATCGACTGGATGATCGCCGTCACGCAGTGGGTTGCGAACCTCCCGGGCGCGGTCGGCGGCATTGCCGCCTTCGGCAACGCGCCATTGGTCGCGGCGAGCATCGGTATCATCCTGATGGGGCTGCTGCGTACGCCCTTACGCTGGTCCGGTGCCCTCGTGCTGTTCATTGCGATCGTCTGGGCGGTGTCCGTGCGCCAGCCGGATATCCTGATCGCCGGCGACGGGCGTACCATTGCAGTGCGCGCCGGCGACGGTCGCCTGCATCTGATCGCGGCGAACAAGGATGCGTTTCTCGCGAAGGAGTGGCTTGCGGCCGATGCCGATCCACGCAGCGCCGGTGACGCCTCGCTCGGCAGCGGCGTGTCATGCGACGAGGCCGGATGCGTGACCCCGCTCGCCGACGGGCGCCTGATCGCCCTGGCGCTGCGCGCCGACGCGCTGTCCGATGATTGCAGCCGGGCCGCGCTGGTGGTGACGGCACGGCCCGCGCCGCCCGATTGCGCGGCGATGGTGGTCGACCGGGATCGTCTGGCAGGACAGGGCGGGCTGGCGCTCATGCGTCGCGGCGACGGCTTTGCGGTGCAGGCGGTGAGGGCGAGGGGCGCAAACCGCCCCTGGTCGCCGGCCGCCGCCGGCGATGGTTATTATGAATCAAATCTCGCGCCACGGCCGGCCACACCGCGCTCCAGGGACGCAACGCCGTCGGAGGCCGACCTTCAGGCCGAGGACTGAAATCGATCGTGTCAGCCGATCGGCAGGCGTGTCACGGTCGGCTGCGGCCTATCGGCGGCCACTTGCGGCTTGTGCTCACCGACCGGCTGGGTCACCGGCAATTGCAGCACGGTTGCGCGCTGGCATTCGACGAGCTGCGTCACCAGCACATACTTGCCGTCCGGGAATTCGATCGCATCATGATGGCGGTCCGGAATGTGCGGATCGACCTTGCCGAACTTGCCGACGCGGGAGTTGATGGTGCGCGTCCAGATCCAGCGATTGTCGTAGCGGACATTGTCGGCGAAGGCGAGCTCCGTCCCCGGCAGCAGGCAGACCGCGACCGAGAGATCGGCTTCCGAAGCGAAGCCGCGTGTCGAGGTGCCGCGGAAGGTTGTCGTGACGATCGTCTCACCGACCTGGGCGGGACGGGTCGCGACGGCATGCAGACTGTAGTCACACATCGCAAGTGCTCCTCATCAGAGATAGCGACCCGTGCCCCCGGAGGCCCAGGCCTCTATCAGGAAGGCTACGATGATATGCGATGTTGAGGGCAAATCTGCGACTTGTGTGCAGACCTGCCGATCACTTTATCTTTTCCACGTTCATCAAGAGCGTTTGGAACAAAGCGCGCTCCTGTGAATTCTTTTATGCTGCGCTTGTCGACATCATTCCTGGATTCATCGGCGCCGCACTACACGCGGCGGAGATCAGTTGCTCCGCACGACGAGCATCGGCTCACGGCTCCGCCGCATGCGCTCAGTACTTCCGGTACAGACCGATCAGCTTGCCCTGAATTTTCACGCGGTTCGGCGGCAGGATGCGCACCTCATAGGCGGCATTGGCGGGCTCGAGCGCGATCGAGGCGCCGCGGCGGCGAAAGCGCTTCAGCGTCGCTTCCTCGTCGTCGATCAGGGCAACCACGATGTCGCCGGTATCGGCGGTCTCGTTGCGCTGGATCAGCGCCATGTCGCCGTCGAGGATGCCGGCCTCAACCATCGAATCGCCGCGCACTTCGAGCGCGTAGTGCTCGCCCGAGCCGAGCATGTCCGGCGGTACGCTGATGGTGTGGCTGCGGGTCTGCAAGGCCTCGATCGGCGTACCGGCCGCGATGCGGCCCATCACCGGCACTGCGACCGGACGCTCGCCTTCGTCCACCGGTGCACTGGAGCCACGCACCTTGCCGAGATTGCCTTCGATGACGCTGGGCGTGAAGCCGCGCCGGCTTCCGGCGGCAGCCTGGAGCTCCGGTAGCTTGATCACTTCGATGGCGCGGGCGCGATTGGGCAGGCGCCGGATGAAGCCGCGCTCCTCGAGCGCGGTGATCAGGCGATGGATACCGGACTTCGAGCGCAGGTCGAGCGCGTCCTTCATCTCGTCGAAGGAGGGCGGCACGCCGCTTTCCTTCAGACGCTCGCTGATGAACCGCAGAAGCTCGTATTGTTTGCGCGTTAACATCTCGACCAAATCCCCCGGTTGATGTCGTTCGATTCCGAGACGCTGAATTCAGCGGCAAGCCGCTAGATGCTCGAAACAAATCATGAACGGACACTATATGTTCGATATGTGTTCCGCAACTGCTTAATTTACCGTGAACGCGACAAAGTTCGCGGAACACGTGTCGCCGTTGCGTTCAACCGGGCAGCCGCAACACCTCGCAAGGCGCGCCGGCGTCGGCCTTCGGCGCGAATGGCGGCCGCACGAGAAGTACCTGTGCCGCAGCGAGATTCGCAAGCAGCGAGGAGTCCTGATGGTTGACGGGCAGCGCAACCAGCGTGCCGTCGTCGCGCACTTCGAGGCGCGCGCGAAGATAGTCCTCGCGCATGTCGTTGGCACTGAGGTCGCGGCCGAGCACGGCGCGCTCGCGGCGGTGGTGAATCACTGCGCGGCCGGCAAGCGCGCGAATCAGCGGCACCGCGAACAGGAAGCCGCAAACGTAGGATGACACGGGATTGCCGGGCAGGCCGATCACGCGCATCGCGCCGAGATGACCGTGCATCATCGGCTTGCCCGGCCGCATCGCGATCTTCCAGAACGACATCGAGATGCCCTCGGCCTTGAGCGCCTGCTGGACCAGGTCGTGGTCGCCGACCGAGGCGCCGCCGGTCGTCAGCAGGATGTCGGCGCCACTCTCGCGCCCGCGGCGGATACCGGCAGTGGTGGCCTCCAGGGTATCGGCGACGACCCCAAGGTCGATCGTTTCGGCGCCTTCGCTGCGGGCGAGCGCGTGGAGGGCGTAGCCGTTGGAGTAGACGATCTGGCCGGGCCCGGGCGTCGAGCCCGGCATCACCAGCTCATCGCCGGTCGCGAGGATCGCGACCTTCGGACGGCGGCGGATGGGAAGGCGGGGATGGTTCATGCCGGCGGCGAGCGCGAGGTCGCGCTCGGTGAGGCGGGTTCCCTTCCGCAGCAGCACGTCGCCCTCGCGAAAATCGACGCCGGCGGGGCGGATGTGCCGGCCGGCAATGGCGGCCTCCTTGATCGTGACGCGCTTGCCCTCAGCGACCGTATCCTCCTGGATCACGACGGCGTCCGCGCCATCGGGAACGACGCCACCGGTGAAGATCCGCACCGCTTCGCCGGCGCCCACCGTCCCCGCGAACGGCCGGCCCGCGGCGACCTCGCCGATCACGGAGAGCTGCGTGTCGACATTGGCCACATCGCTCGCGCGCACGGCGTAGCCGTCCATCGCCGACATCGCCTGCGGCGGCTGCGTACGCCGGGCCGCAACATCGCGCGCGAGCACGCGATGGAAGGCATCGTCGAGCGCGATCGTTTCCTCGGCCAGAGGCTCTGCACCCGCGAGTACGGCGGCAAGCGCATCGGAAACCGGCATGAGGGCCACGGCGAACTCCCGCTACAAATCGAAGGACTGGTCGGCAAGGTTCTAGCCGAGTGGAGGGGCCGAAGCAAAAGGGCTCCGGAAGCGCAGGTCACGCGCACGTCCCTGCGATGTTGACCAGGCGGGAAATCTATTTCTGCAGCAAGAGCCGCACCAACTCGGCCTGCCGACTCACGCCGGTCTTATCAAAAATCCTCGACAGGTGGCTGCGTGCGGTTCCATCGGTGATGCCGAGCCGCTCGGCCGTGGTCTTGCGGCCGTCGCCCTTCACAATCTCGAGCGCGAACGCGGCTTCGGCGCGGGTGAGGCCGTAGCGCTCGCGCAACGCCTCGAGTCTTGCCCGCGCATTGGGCTCGGGGTCGGTGATGAGCAGCATCGCGCTCGAGCGCCAGCCGGAGGCGAGCGGCACGGCGCTCTCCGTCCAATCGCTGCCGACCGGCGTCACCTGCACGTGCAGCGGCATGCGGCCGGGCGGCCGGCGCAGGCTCATCTCGCCGCCGATGCGAACAGGATTGTCGAGGCTGCACGAACCGATCAGCGTCCGCAGACGGCGGCCGTCTTCGCTGTTGACGGCGCTCAGCGCGCCCGCCTCGAGCACGACGCTATCGGCGACGTCGAGCAGTTCACGCGCGCGGCGATTGACGAATACCGGACGTGCCTGAGCGTCCGCGAGCACGAACCCCTGATCGAGTTCGTCGAGGCCCGCCAGCGCCGCGCGGCCGGTGATGTCGAGCTGGTGCGTGTGCCGCTGGAAGGCAACCGCGCGCACGAGGTGCTGCGCCAGGGTCGCAAACAGCCGTCGTGCCTTGCCGTCATAGGATGGCAGGTTGGACGGCCGGTGACTGGTCAGAATGCCTGTGGCGTTATGATCGACCAGCAGATTGGTCGTCAGCGGCTCGGCGTCGAATCCGGCCGGCTGCCACCATTCATTGTAGAAGTCGCTGCGGGTGAATTCGTCGCGCGTAATGAAATCGCCGATGGTGAAGACCTCGCCGGGCGCCCTGCCGATGCCGAGCGGCAACAGGGGGTTGCGCGGCGCCCAGCCGAGCAGGTTCTGCACACGCTCGGGATCGATCCGGGGCGACAGCAGGCTGGAGAGGCCGCTTCCGGGATCATAGACGCCGAACAGGCTGCGGCCGCCGACGGCATCGTCGATGCGCGTCAGCACGCTTGCCCAGCGGTTTCCATCGAGCGCGGTGTCATAAATGGCGCCGACGAGATCCAATACGGCGTCGTCCGAAATATCGCCGGCCCGCATTCAAAAAACCTCAAATTGCAATGCGGCATTTGAGCGCGCGCCGGCGCCACGGGCAAGGGCAGAAAAGCGGCAGACGCGCCGATGTTGCCGCAAAGCCGCACCGCGTGGGCATTTCCGCCGCGGCCGTCGATGCATCCGACGAACGTCAGATGCCTCTGTGTCCGGCGTTTGCAAGGTTTCGAGGCAGAAACGATGTCATCGATTCAGAGCGGGGACGAAAATGCCGACGTCAGCAACCCAATCGGGCCGAAATCTCGTATTTGCGATTGTTGTCGCCGCGCTGTTGCGTCGATTGAACCAGCGGTTTGCTGCTGCCTTTGTTCTGGCAATTTGTCCAATTTTCTTCTCGGCAACGGCCATGGCGGGGTGCAATTCGGGAGCCGCGGGCAACACTGATTTATTGAACAGCGCGAACTGCCAGGCCATCGCGACCGGTACCGCTAATACCGCTGTCGGTTTTGGTGCCACAGCAGCAGGCTCCAATAGCGTGGCCGTTGGCGACGGAGCGTTCGTCAATCCAATTGCGAATGGCACGGCAATCGGTGCATCCAGCTTAGCGGGTTCCGCTGGGACCACGGCCGTTGGTGCATCTGCGACGGCTCAGGGGACCAATTCCACGGCCGTAGGATACCAGGCATTCAGTAACGCCAACACCAATGACACTATCATGGGCGCGCAGGCGAAGATTTTTGCTGGTGCGAACGGCACGGCTATTGGTGAGGGTGCGATAATTGGCCTGTCTTCTTCAGCCGCCAACAATACGGCCATCGGTCAAGGCTCTGTGGTTGATGGACTGAATTCAACTGGATTGGGGCAAGGATCGAGGGCTATCGGGGACGGCTCAACCGCATTGGGGCAGTCGGCTACTGCGACGGCGATTGGCGCGACGGCCCTGGGCCAGGGCACGTCGGCGACCTTCGTGAACTCGACGGCTGTCGGTGCCGGTGTGGCGACCACCCGTGCGAACCAGGTCGCGGTCGGCACCGCGGCTAACACCTACACGCTCGCGGGCGTCACCTCTGCGGCCAGCCTCGCGGCCCAGTCAGGCCCGGTCAGCCTGGTCACATCGGATGCGGCCGGCAATTTAGCTGTCGTCAACACGTCGAACATCGCGAGCGTCACCGCGCTGTCCGCGCTCGACGGGCGCGTCACCAACCTCGAGACCAATGTGCGCTCGCTCAATGCCGACATGCGCAAGGCCTTCGAGGGCTCGGCCGTTGCCATCGCCATGGGCGGCGCGGCGCTACCGGACAACAAGAGATTCGCGATTTCGGCCAACTGGGGCAATTTCAGCGGCGAGAACGCGTTCGGCGGCATGGCGCAGCTTCGCCTCAGCAACAATTTCGTCGCCAACGCCGCCGTCGGTGCCGGCTTCGCCCGCGGCGGTATCGGCGGCCGTGTCGGCGGAACGCTCGCCTGGTGAGCATGCGATCGAAAGCGGCACTGATTCTGTGCCTTGCGACGGCCGCGCTTCCGCTGCGCGAGGTGCGGAGCGAGGGCCCGAAGCCGTCGCCGCATGCGACGCCGACCCCGGCCAACATCGACCGCAACGGCGTATTGATCATGATCCGCTCGTCGCTGCTCGCGCTCGACCAGGCCAACAAGACCGGCAACTACACCGTCCTGCGCGATCTCGGCGCGCCCGGATTTCAGGTCAACACGGCAGCGAAGCTCGCCGAGATCTTTGCCAAGCAGCGCAACGACAATATCGACCTCTCCGGCGTTGCCGCGCTCGATCCGCAATTGACCGTGCTGCCGCAGATCGAGGGTAACGGCATGCTGCACATGGCCGGCTTCTTTCCCTCGGTGCCGCCGCAGGTCAATTTCGAATTGCTGTTTGCGCCCGTGGGCGGGCAGTGGCGGCTGTTCGGCCTGTCCGTCAATCTCGGGCAGGCCGCGCCGGTGCCGCCGGCTGCGCCGGCACCGGCGCCGGCATCCTCCGCGCCGCAGTCGTTGCCGGCCCAGAAGCAACCGGTCGCCCAGGCTCACAAATCCTTGCCCGCGCCGAAGCCGGAAGCCGTCAAGGAATAGGGGACCATCCAGCGGTCAGTCGAATGCGTGCCTCAGGCCCGGCGCGACTGGATGACGAGGCAGATTGGCACCAGCGTGGCGATCGCAAGGACGAGCGCGACGAGGGCCATGGCCAACATCAATCCGCTCCTGTTGGCTCGTTCGGGCTGGCGTCGGACGTCACATCGGGCGCCTTGGGACTCTGATCCTTGTCGGGCAGGGGGTCGGCCTGAGACTTCAGATCGGCGGCCTTGCTGACGAGCTTGGCCGAGAGATCCGAGTCCGAGGTGCTTCTGGCGAATTGGAGCAGAAGAGAGGCCTGCTTGGTGAGGTAGGTTTTGCCCAACACGACGATAAGTCCGGTGTAGAAATCCCAACGGACTCTTAGAGTCCGGAATCAGGGATTCCGTTCCAGGAACTTTGTACGAAATTGCACAAAGTGAGTTGGTTCCTCATCGCGGGGAGCCGGTTCCGGGGAACCATCGGCAGGATCGACCAAGCCCCAGGACGCCCGCGCTCAGATCCCGAGCGCCTTGAGCGCATTGCGGACGTCGACGGGTGAGGTGACGTGCACCGCCGTCAGTCCGCGGGCCCTCGCCCCCTCGACGTTCTCGGCGAGATCGTCGAAGAACACGATGCGCCCGGCCGGCACGCCGATCGCGGCCACCACGTGGTCGAAGGCTTCCGCATCGGGCTTGCGCAGGCCGATGCTGGAGGACAGGTACAGCTCGCGGAAATGGCCGAGCAGGTCGGCATATTCCTTCGAAAAATAGTCGACATGCGGCTGGTTGGTATTGGAGAAGGCGTAGAGCGGCATGTGCCGTGCAGCGCGTGGCAGCAGCTCAGCAATGTCGGGCATCTCGCCGGTAAAGACCGCGTTCCAGCCCTCCAGGAACTGCGCATCCGAAAGGCCGATCCCGAGCGATGAGCGCAGCGAGTCGAAGTACGCCTCGTCGCTGAGCTTGCCGGTCTCATGCAGCCGATAGGCCTCGTCACGCACGTAGCGCGCCACGATGGCCTCGGGCTTGCAGCCGGCATGTCCCGCCCAGCAGGCGATCGTCCTGGAGAAATCGATGTCGAGCACGACGCGCCCGAGATCGAACAGAAGGGCATCCGCGCTGCCGGGAGAGAGCGATGTCATTGCGTCCTTTCAGATCAATATCGATACGGCTCGATGTCGAGCAGAGGAAACGCGCTGAATACGCTCGGCGCGTTGGTAGCGGTTGCCGGATGCAGGCAGGACTTGTCGATTTCGGCGAACGAGGTGGCGCCCAGCAGGCCAAGGCAGCGCAGCACCTCATCCTCCAAGAGCTCCAGCATCCGCGTCACGCCGGCTTCGCCCGCAGCCGCCAGCGCCCAGCACTGCAGCCGGCCGATCCCGACCATGTCGGCGCCCGCCGCGATCGCCTTGACGATGTCGGTGCCGCGGCAGAAGCCGCCATCGACCATGATCTTGGCGCGTCCATTCACGGCCTCGACGATCTCGGGCAGCACATGCATGGCGCCGCGGCCGTGGTCGAGCTGGCGGCCGCCATGATTGGAGACGTAGATCCATTCGACGCCGTGATCGATAGCGATCAGCGCGTCCTCTGCGGTCGCGATTCCCTTCAGGATCAGCGGGATCTTGAACTTGTCCCTGATCATCTTCACGGTCCGCCACTCCAGCCCCTTCTGGAAGTCGCCGCCGGTGGCGCGCAGCCGGCTTTCGCGAACATAGCGTTTGGCGATGTCACGCTCACGACGGCTGTAATGAGCGGTATCGACGGTCAGGCAGAAGGCGGCATAGGTGTGCTTCACGGCCCGGCTGACGACATCCTCGACGAAGGCGTCGTCGCCGCGAACATAGAGCTGATAGAAGCGCAGCGCATCGGGCGCGGCCTCGGCGGTCTTTTCCAGGCCCGGGTCGGACACCGAGCTCAGCATGTGCGCCGCTCCGAATGCGCCGGCGCCGCGCGCCACGCTGGCCGCACCATCCGGATCGAATATCTCGAGCGCCCCGACCGGGGCCAGGACCACCGGCAGGCGCATCTTGCGGCCGAACAGCTCGACGGAACCATCGACCTTGCTGACGTCGCGCAGTACGCGCGGGCGGAATGCGATCTCGTCGAGCGCCATGCGGTTGCGGCGCATGGTGGTCTCGGTCTCGGCTGCGCCGACGATGTAGTCCCAGGCGTTCTGGTTGAGGTTGGAGCGCGCCTTCCGGATGAATTCGTGCAGGTTCTGGAACGGCTCGTTGCTGGCGCCGAGTTCGACGTTCCGTTCCGGCCGGATGCGGGGCGCTTCGTTCATTGTTATCCTCCCGAGAATTTGAAGCCTTAAGTCATCGCCTATCCCGTCCGGCACTCCAAAACCATCCTAAAATCGCATAGCTGCAAGGCGTGGGCGGGCCGACCGAGTCCCGCCGGGCGCGAAACGGTGTCGGAACGTTGCCAAAAATTTAGGCCACCACGAAGCGGATTTTACGGTGTACCGGCCGGCTTCGCAGGCCGGCCTTGAAGAAACCAGAATGGTATTGTGAGAAACGGGCTGGATCGCCATTTGCATGGCGCCTCCCAAGCCCCAAGCGAAAAGGCCACCCCATCCATGCGGAAATCCCTGCTGTTTCCCCTCGGCGCGCTCACCGGCGCGTGTCTGACCCTTCTGATGACCGGTCCGCAAGGCGGACACTGGGCGGCGCGGGCGGCGGTAACTGCAGATGATGCCTATTCCCAGCTCAACCTCTTCGGCGAGGTGTTCGAGCGCGTGAAGGCGAGCTATGTCGAGAAGCCCGACAACGCCAAGTTGATCGAAGGCGCGATCACGGGAATGGTGACCTCGCTCGATCCGCATTCGCGCTACATGAACGACAAGTCCTGGACCGAGATGCAGGAGACCACCTCCGGCGAGTTCGGAGGGCTCGGCATCGAGGTCACGATGGAGGACGGCCTCGTCAAGGTCGTCTCGCCGATCGACGACACGCCGGCGTCCAAGGCCGGCATTCTGTCCGGCGACCTCATCAGCAAGATCGACGGCGAGGCCGTGCAGGGCATGACGCTCGAGCAGGCCGTCAACAAGATGAAGGGGCCGGTCGACACCAAGACCAAGCTCACCATCGTGCGCAAGGGTGCGGATGTCCCGCTCGACATTGCGATCACGCGCGAGATCATCCATGTGCGCCCGGTGCGGTTCCACGTCGAGAACGGCGACATCGGCTATATCCGCGTCACCTCCTTCAACGAGCAGACCACCGACGGCCTGAAGAAAGCGATCGCGTCGATCTCCAAGGAAATCCCGCCGGAGAAGCTCGCGGGCTATGTGATGGACCTCCGCAACAATCCGGGCGGATTGCTCGACCAGGCCGTCTCGGTATCGAGCGCCTTCCTGCAGCGCGGCGAGGTCGTCTCGACCCGCGGCCGCAATCCGGAAGAGACCCAGCGCTTCACGGCGCATGGCGGCGACCTCACCAAGGGCAAGCCGCTGATCGTCCTGATCAACGGCGGCTCCGCCTCGGCCTCCGAGATCGTGGCCGGCGCGCTGCACGACCACAAGCGCGCAACGCTGATCGGCACGCGCTCGTTCGGCAAGGGTTCGGTGCAGACGATCATCCCGCTCGGCTCTGGCAATGGCGCGCTGGCGCTGACCACGGCGCGCTACTACACGCCGTCGGGGCGGTCGATCCAGGCCCAGGGCATCGCGCCCGACATCGAGATTCTCCAGGACGTGCCGGCCGAGCTGAAGGGCCGCGTCGACACCATGGGCGAGGCCTCGATGCGCGGCCATCTCTCCGCTGCCGACGGCACCGAGCAGACCGGCTCGCAGTCCTACGTCCCGCCGGAAGAGAAGGACGACAAGGCCCTGCACGCGGCCTTCGACTTCCTGCACGGCGTCACCGTGAACGCCGCGGCTGCGAAGCCGGCACCGAAGACCGCGGTGCCGAACTAAGCTCTATCCGTCCTTGTGACCTCCGACATCGCTCGGGAGTGGATAGCCACTCCCGGGCGAATTCGTTTTGGGAGGATCTCAGCTCGGATTCATCGCGGCAAAGGTTGCCTCGTAGCGGCCCTCGCGCTCGGCCCAGCGCCGGGTACGGTCGCGTTCGACCAGCACCTCGCCGCGGGGATGAACCGCGAACTCCAGGAGTTGCATCACCTCCGCGACATAGGCAGTAAGCGGCATGGCGCGCGCGTCGCTCGCCTGCTGTGCGCCGGTGAGCTCGGTTTGCACGTAAGGCGGCGCGAGCTCGAGCACCTCGATGGGGATGTTGCGCAGCTGATGCCGCAGCGACTGGAGCCATGAGTGCAGGAACGCCTTGCTGGCGCAGTAGGTCGGAAAGTCGGCGCGCGGCACGAAGGCGAGGTTCGAGCTCGTCACCATGATCGTCGCATTCTGCTGCGTCTTCAGGATGGGCAGGAATGCCCCGGCTACGCGGAGCACGCCCAAAATGTTGGTCTCCACCATGGCTTCCGCATCGGAGACGTTCCAGCCATCCGCGGTCAGGTCCTCCGCCTTGGAGATGCCGGCATTGGCGATGAGAAAATTGAGCTCGGGGAAGCGCGCACGAACTTCAGTCGCGAGGCGCGATGGCGCCGCGGGATCGTCGAGGTCGAGCGGCTGGCCGACCATTCCGGGGCGCTCGGCCGTGATCTGATCGAGCAGGGCCTGCCGTCGTCCCGCGATGATGACGCGATTACCGCGGTCGTGGAGGGCCTCAGCAAGCGCGCGGCCGATACCGCTGGTGCCGCCGGTGATGAGGATCGTGTTGCCAGTCATCTTCATGGTTGCCTCTCAATGGAGTTGGGAGCCACGGCAATCCAGCAAGCGCGAGCGCGGACAATCCTGGCACGACGGCATGCATTCCGGCGCGGGCAGGCGCCGGGGGAATGGACGTGATGGACCAGTGAATGACCGCGAGGACGGGAGAGTGATGGCATGACCGTGGCGTCTCGTGAATCGAGATCTCCCTGCTGGGATCCTCTCGACAAAGGACGCGTTGGATGACGGTAACGCCTACGGCAGCGACATAACGACAGCTGCAAGCGTGGAAATACGTCGGCAGGTCAGTATCGTCAAGTCCCGGTGGCGCGAGGGTCTCTAACCCGCCTCGCGGCGGCGGCCCTCGTGGCCGCGGCGCTGGGCGAGGCGGCTGCGATGGAGCGCGAACAGCTCCACGACCTTGTCGGCCGGCTTTGCCGCGCTGAATAGATAGCCCTGCATCTCGGAGCAGCCCAGCGTACGTAACAGGCGCTGCTGCTCCTCGGTCTCTACGCCCTCGGCCGTGGTGGTCATGCGGCGGGCGCTGGCGAGGTTGACGACGGCCTGCACGATGCTGGACGAGCCGTCGGGACCCGCGATGTCGCTGACGAAGCCGCGGTCGATCTTGATCTTGTCGAACGGGAATCGGTGCAGATAGCTCAGCGACGAGTAGCCGGTGCCGAAATCGTCGAGCGCGATGCGCACGCCGATGGCGCGGAGCTGGTGCAGGATCGCAAGCGCGGTTTCGTCGTCGCGGATCAGCACGGCCTCGGTGATCTCGAGCTCGAGCCGGCTCGCCGGCAGGTTGGACGCGGCGAGCGCCGCCATGATCTTCAGCACCAGCGTGCCGCTCTTGAACTGCACCGGCGAGACGTTGACGGCGAGGCGGATGTCGTCGGGCCAGCTCGCGGCCTCGCGGCAAGCGGTCGTCAGCACCCATTCGCCGATCTCGTTGATCAGGCCAGTGTCCTCGGCGATCGGGATGAACTCGGCCGGTGAGACCATCCCGCGCTCGGGATGGCGCCAGCGCACCAGGGCCTCGCAGCCGGTGATGCGGTCGTCCTTCAGGCTGAGGCAGGGCTGGTAATAGACTTCGAGGCCGCCGTGGGCGATGGCGTGGCGCAGATCGATCTCGAGCTGCCGCCGCTCGCGCACGCGCGCGTCCATCGCCTGCTCGAAGAAGCGATGGGTGCGTCGGCCCGCGGCTTTGGCGGCGTACATCGCCATATCAGCGTTCTTCAGGATCTGATCGAGAGCTGTCGCGTGCCGCGGCGCCAGCGCGATGCCGATGCTGGCGTCGGTGGTGAGATGGTGGCCCATGCAGTCGAAAGGCGTGCGGATCGCGGCGAAGACGCGCGCGACGAGCTCATTGACCTGGTCCACCGAGGTTACCCCGGTCTGCACGATCGCGAACTCGTCGCCACCGAGGCGCGCCACGAAATCGGTCGGCCCCGCACAGCGGTCGAGGCTTGCCGCGACTGCTTTCAGAAGCTCGTCGCCGACGAGATGGCCGAGCGCGTCGTTGACGCCCTTGAACTCGTCGATGTCGATGTAATGCACCGCAAGCTCTTCGCCGCCGATGATGCCGGACAGCGCCTCGCGCAGATGCTCGTGGAACATGGCGCGGTTGGGCAGGTCGGTCAGCGCGTCGTAATGGGCGAGGTGGGTGATGCGCTCCTCGATGCGCCGCCGCTCGGTGACGTCCTCATGCGTCGCCACCCAGCCGCCATCGGCGAGCGGTTCGTTGAGGATGTGGATCGAGCGGCCGTCGGAGGTGTCGACGACCATGGAATTGCGCACGTGGACGTCGCGCAGCACGCGGGCGACGTATTGATCCGCATTGCCGCTGAAAGACCCCGTCGCCTTGCGGTGCGCGATGATATCGTGGAAGCTGCATCCGGGCTTCACGACCTCCGGCGACAAGCCGTACATTTCGATGTAGCGTTGGTTGCAGACGACGAGCCGCTGCGACGCGTCGAACAAGAGCAGGCCCTGGGTCATGTTGTTGACGGCACGGTCCAGACGCAGCTTTTCCAGCGTCAGCCGTTCGCGCGAGAGGCGGTGCTGCTCCAGGAGCTTGCGCACGATCGCGATCAGGACGCCTGCGATGGCGAGCGCAGAGGCGCCCGCGACCGAGATCAGGATGAAGATCTGCTCGCGCCAGTCGGTCAATGCCGCTGCGCGCGTGGTGGTGGCCATCATCAGGATCGGGAAGTGGGGCAGGGCGCGTGCTGAGATCAGCCGGTCCTCGCCGTCGACCGGACTGGTGATGCGCCCGGCGAAATGATCGAGCCCGAAGATCCTCTGCTGCTCGAACGGGCCGGTCTTGAAATTCTTCCCCATCATTTCGCTCGAATGGGGATAGCGGGCCAGCAGCGTGCCGTCGCGGTGCAGCATCGAGATCGTGGCGCCTTCGCCGAGCAGCACGGACTCGAAGAACTTCTCGAAATTGGCAGGCTCGATGCCGCGTCCGATCATGCCCATGAACTCGCCGTTCGGGCCCACGATCCTGCGGACGATCAGGATGGTCCATGCGCCGGAGATCCGGCTGTGCAACGGCGCGATCAGCACGTCCGGCGAGTTGGGATCATACCTGAAGGTCCGGAAATAGGCGCGGTCGGCGACGTTGACTTTCGGGGCCGGCCACACCGTCGACGAATTGATCACATTGCCGTCGGCGTCGATGACGTTGACGCCGCCCATATAGGGCAACGCCTCGATCTTCGAGCGCAGCAGCCGGTGGGTGTCCTGGCCGGAGAGGCGCTTGCGATAATCCTCCGCGGTCGTGATCCCTGTCAGGCGCACGTGGTCGATGAAGTCTTTCTGGATGACCGCGAAATCCTGCAGCTGCTGATCGAAATGATGGGCGAGCAGCAGAACGGTGTTCTCCAGCTCGCGGCCGCTGTTGCGCAACGCGCGTTCGCGAAAGTTCTGTGCCATCAGTGTTGCGCCGACGGCGATGGCCGCAATCAGCAGTGCGCCGCCCACGACCAGCCAGCGGATCGGTCCGCTGCGGACGAATACCTGGTCGAGGAGGCGGCTGCCGTATCTCGTCATGATCTCGATCGCTGTCGTGCACACGCCAGGATCAGTTCTTGAGCCTGGAAACATCCGTTGGTTTACGGGAACGGTATGGAGGCGACGTTAGGAAGTGCGGTTAATGCAGGCTGAATCAGCCCGCGCAAATGCAAGCGAAGTGCGACGCGCAAGGCGAGCAGGAATTGCCGAAGAGGCCGCCCTGCCGGTCAATTCCTGCCGGTCCGCGCGGCGATCAACCGTTGCTTAACCATCTAAGCGTCTGGCGATGCTGGCCGGCTGCACTGGCACGTCATTTGCGAGCCTGCGTTCTTGTCATGCAAGTGAGGACAGACCATGAAAAGCACGCTCAAGAACTTCCTGGCCGATGAATCCGGCGCGACCGCGATCGAATACGGCCTGATCGCCGCCGGCATAGCGCTCGCCATCATCACCGTGGTCAATGGCCTCGGCTCCAAGCTCAATGCCAAATTCGGATCGATCAGCGCGTCGCTGCGCTGACCGCGTGCGTTCCGCCGCGCGCCACTATCGCCACCACGATCAGCGCCGCGACGATATTGGCGGCGGCGCTGAGCAGGATCGGCAGCGTGTAGCTGTGGTTGACGTCGTAGACGAAGCCGGCGGCGCTCGGGCCGATCAGCGTGCCGAACGCAACGCTGGTGTAGAGAATGCCGATGATGCCGCTGACGTTGCGCCCGCCAAAATAGTCCATCACCACGGAGGGCAGCACCGCGACCCAGCCGCCGTAGAACACGCCGTAGACGAAGGCGAAGGCGGCGAGGGCCCAGACCTCCTTCGCAACGCCCCAGATCGCCATGGCGAACGCCATTCCGATCAGCACCATGATCAGCGAGCGGTCGCGGCCCATGCGGTCGGCAAGCGCACCAAGAAAGAAGCGGCCTGCCGTGCTGCCGGCCCCGATCATCCCGAGCAGCAGCACGGCAGAGGATGCTGCGACCCCGTGATCGCGCGCGTAGGGCACGAGATGGACGAACGGGACGAAGGCGCCGAAGGAACAGACGAGACACGACACGTAGAGGCCGGCAAATCGTGTCGACCGCACGGCCTCACGCACCGAAGCGCCGTCGCTGCTGGTTGCGCCCGAGACGTCGCGGATCGAATCGCCGTCGGGGCCGAGGCCGCGATCCTTCGGATCGTTCTCGATCAGCAGCGAGAGCCCGCCGCCCAGTATCAGCGTGATGGCGCCCAGCGCCAGATAAGCGCCACGCCAGCCCACCGATGCGATCAGCAATGAGGCGAGCGGCGGCATCGCCAGCGTGCCGAGCCCGATGCCGCTGACCGCGAGCCCGGAGGCAAAGCCGCGGCGCCTCACGAACCAGCGCTGCACCGCGCCGATCGCGGGAACATAGGCGCAGCCGATTCCGACGCCGACACCCAGCCCATAGGCGAGATAGACCTCGACAAGGGAGTGCGCGGCGCTAGCGGCCGCGAGCCCGACCGCGATCAGGATCATGCCGGCGACGGCAAGCGGCCGCGAGCCGAGCCGATCAGCGAGGGGACCGCTGACGAGGCCGAGCGCGAAGTAGAGGAAGCCCGCGATCGAGAACACCAGCGAGATCGAGCCGCGCGAGGCGCCGAAATCGCGCTGCAGCGGCTCGAGAAAGGCGCTGAACGTGTAGGCGGAGCCGAAGCCGACAAACATGACGGCGAATGCCGCCGCGACAACGAACCAGCCATGGAAAATGCTCCGAGGAGCCAGCGCGGTTTGAACGGTCATTGTAGCCTCCGCGAGGTGAGGGAAGGATGGCGACGGTGCCAGGACGTGGCGCGCTGGAACGCAGCGCCGGCGCGCACGAGCACGGCCTCGTCGAGATGAGCGGCAACGAGTTGGAACGCGACCGGCAGTCCGTCCGCCGCAGCACCGCCCGGTAGCGTGATCGTGGGATGACCGGTCATGTCGAATGGGCAGGTGTAGCGCTGCAGTTTCGCGACAAGGTCCGGCTGCTCGCCAAGTGTCCGGATCATGGCGAGTGTCACAGGCGGGAACGGGTGCACCGGGATCAGCAGCAGGTCGATGGTCTCGAACAGTGCAGTCACCCGGCCGCGCAGCGCCAGCCGCCGCAGCAGGATCTTCTGATAATCGAGTGCCGGGAGCGCGCGACCGGCCTCGATCACCGGGGCGAGGATCGGACCATACTCGTCCTTGTGGGCAGGATAGGTCGCCTCATGCGCGACCGCGGCTTCCACCGCACAATTCGGCGCCCAGTCGGCGATCGCCTGCGTCACGTCGGGAAACCCGACGTCGACGATGTCAGCGCCAAGCGCGCGAAAGACGTCGATCGCGTCCGCCAACACGCGCTGCGTCGCGACGTCGATGTCGTCGCCGTTCCAGGCGGCGTCGACGCCGATCCGCAGGCCCCGCACGTCCCGTGCGGCCGCGGCCAGATAGTCGGGCACGGGGTCGAATAGCGACGTCGGATCGTTCGGGTCGTGTCCGGCGATGACGCCGAGCAGCACGCCGGCATCGGCCGCGCTGCGGCCGATCGGTCCGACATGGTCGAGCGTCGCGGCCAGTTCGAACGTGCCGTGACGGCTGACGCGGCCCCAGCTTGGCTTCAGCCCGGTCAGGCCGTTGGCGGCACACGGCCAGCGGATCGAGCCCCCGGTGTCGGAGCCGAGCGAGCCGAAGCAAAGTCCGGCGGCCGTCGCGACTGCCGAGCCGCTGGATGAAATGCCCGGCCAGTATGCGGCATTCCACGGATTCTTCGGTGGTGTCACCAGCGGATGGTGATCGGAATAGGCGCCCTCGGTGAGCTGCACCTTGCCGAGCACCACGGCGCCGGCGTCCTTGAGCCGGCGCACGACGGTTGCGTCTTCGCCGGGGCGAAAATCGCGATGAAGCGTGGTGCCGGCCGCCGTCGGTATGCCCTTGGTCCAGAACAGATCCTTCAGCGCAATCGGAACGCCATGCAGCGGGCCCCGATACCGGCCATGTGCGATTTCGGCGTCCGCGTTTTTCGCCTCGGCAATGGCGGTCTCCTCCATCACGTGAACATAGCTGCCGAGTTCTCGGTCCAGGGCGTCGATGCGATCGAGTTGCGCGCGCGTTACGTCGAGCGCGGAGATGTCGCGCGCCTCGAGGCGTGCGGCGAGCTCGGTGAGCTCGAGATAGTGCAGGGCGTCGGCCACGGCTCGCGTCTCCATTTTTGTTATCGCGATAGCGATCGATCCTAAGATCGACACCAGTATAAATAAGATACAGGTGTTTGGTTGCCGTCAACCAGTAAATATGTTTTACTGGTGTTCCATTTCTGGTGTTCCGATGTCGAAAGAGTCCCGCAAGTTCAAGGTTCCCGACGCGCTGGCGAACGTCTACGACTTCGCCAACACGCTGGATGTCCGCCATTTCACGCATTTCGGCGTGGAGCACCCGCAGAGCGACGAGCTCGGCGGGCCGAAGCAACTTGCGGACTGGATGCAGGAGCGCGGACTTGGCCGCGACGCCGGACGTGTCACGCCGGCGATGTTCGAGACCGCATTGCGTCTGCGCGAAGCGCTGCGCGCCTATCTGCAGTGCGAACCGGCCGAGCGACGCCGGAACAAGGACGTCCTCGGCGCGCTCGATGACGCGCTCGCGCCGTTTCCGTTGCGGGTGGAGGCGCGCGCCGGGCGGGGCGCAATACTATCGGCCGCGCGCGTGGATGCGCTCGCGGGCCTCTCGACGATTGCGATCGAGCTTCATGACGCAACGCTTCTGGGGACGCTGGACCGGTTGAAGATGTGCGCGTCGGGGGAATGCCGCCGGGTGTTCTTCGACCGATCGAAGCCATCGACGCGGCGCTGGTGCATGTCCACGCTGTGCGGCAATCGGATGAAGACGCGTGCCTATCGCGAGCGGCAGCGCGAGGCGAAATAGATCAGGCGCGGTAGTGGCCGGACTTGCCGCCCATCTTCTCGACGAGATGGATGCCCTCGATGCGGACGCCGCGCTCCACCGCCTTGATCATGTCGTAGATGGTGAGGCAGGCGACCGACGCCGCGGTGAGCGCCTCCATCTCGACGCCGGTCGGGCCCGTCACCTTCACGGTAGCGCGAACGATGCAGCCCGGCAGTTTCGCGTCGGGCTCGATGTCGACCGTGACCTTCGACAGCGCCAGCGGATGGCAGAGCGGGATCAGCTCCGAGGTGCGCTTGGCCGCCATGATGCCGGCGATGCGCGCGGTGCCGAGCACGTCGCCTTTCTTGGCATTGCCGGAGCGGATCAGATCCAGCGTCGCCTTGCTCATGACGACACAGCCCTCCGCGACTGCAACCCGCTCGGTCGCGGGCTTGTCCGAGACATCCACCATCCGCGCCTCGCCGGAGGCGCCGATATGGGTGAGAGCTGGCTTCGCCTTGGCATCAGGCTTGGCCTTGTCAGACTTGGCCTTGTCAGACTTGGCAGGCTTTTGCGCCATGTCAGCGTGTGCCAGTTGCGCGCGCCGAAGCTTCGCGCGCGAGCAGCGCGCGCGTGGCGGTTGTCACGTCCGCCTGCCGCATCAGGCTCTCGCCGACCAGGAAGGTCGACATGCCGACGCGCTCGAGCCGGGCAAGGTCGGCGGGCGTGAAGATGCCGCTCTCGCCGACCATCAGCCTGTCCCGCGGGATCAGCGGCGCCAGCGCCTCGCTGGTCGCGAGCGTCGTCTCGAAGGTGCGCAGATTGCGGTTGTTGACGCCGATCATCGGCGAGCGGAGCTTCAGCGCCCGGTCGAGCTCGGCGCGGTCGTGGATCTCGATCAGCACATCCATATCGTAGGAGAGAGCGGCGTCTTCGAGATCCTTCGCGGTGGCATCGTCGAGAGCGGCCATGATGATCAGGATGCAGTCGGCACCATGCGCGCGGGCCTCAGCCACCTGGTAGATGTCGAACATGAAATCCTTGCGCAGCACCGGCAGCGACGTTGCCGCGCGCGCGGCCACCATGAAGTCGAGATGACCCTGGAACGAGGGCGTGTCCGTCAGCACCGACAGACACGCGGCGCCGCCGGCCTCATAGGCCTTGGCGAGCAGCGGCGGATCGAAATCGGCGCGGATCAGTCCCTTGGAGGGCGATGCCTTCTTGACCTCGGCGATCAGCGCGTAATCGCCGCTGGCGTGCTTGGCCCTGATCGCGCCCACGAAGCCGCGTGGCGCGGCTTGCGCCTTGGCCTTCGCCTCGACCGCCGACAGCGGCTGCGTGCGCTTGGCTGCGGCGATCTCCTCGCGCTTGTAGGCCTCGATCTTGGTCAGGATGTCCGACATGGCGCCTTCAGTCGTTGGAGACGGCGATCAGATGTTTCAGCCGCGCGTTCGCCGCGCCGCTGTCGAGCGACTTCGCGCCGATCGCGACGCCTTCCTTGAGGTCCTTGGCGCGCCCGGCCACGACCAGCGCGGCCGCAGCGTTGATGAGTGCGACGTCGCGGAAGGGGCTCGGCTTGCCGTCGAGCACGCTTTGCAGCGCCGTCGCGTTGGCGTCGGCGTCGCCGCCCTTGAGTGCGCCGGCCGCACAGCGCGACAGGCCGGCGTCCTCCGGCGTCACCTCGAAATTCCTGATCTCGCCGTTCTCAAGCGCCGAGACGAAGGTCGGGCCGGTGAGGGTGATCTCGTCGAGGCCGTCGGAGCCGTGTACGACCCAGACGGACTCGGAGCCGAGGTTCCTCAGCACCTGCGCCAGCGGCTGCACCCATTGCCGCGAGAACACGCCGACCATCTGCCGCTTGACGCCGGCCGGGTTGGACAGCGGTCCGAGCAGGTTGAAGATCGTGCGCGTCGCCAGCTCGACGCGGGTCGGGCCGACGTTCTTCATGGCGGGATGATGGGCAGGGGCGAACATGAAGCCGATGCCGCATTCCTTCACGCAGCGCCCGACCTCGTCGGGCTTGAGGTCGATCTTCACCCCGAGCGAGGCCAGCACGTCGGCCGCGCCCGAGCGCGACGACAGCGCGCGATTGCCGTGCTTGGCCACCGGCACGCCGGCGCCCGAGACGATGAAGGAGGCGCAGGTCGACACGTTGACCGAGCCCGAGCCGTCCCCGCCGGTACCGACGATGTCGACGGCGTCGTCGGGCGCCGTGACCCTGAGCATCTTGGAACGCATCGCCGCGACCGCGCCGGTGATCTCGTCCACGGTCTCGCCGCGCACGCGCAGCGCCATCAGGAGGCCGCCCATCTGCGAGGGCGTCGCCTCGCCGGACATCACGGCGTCGAAGGCGGCTGCCGCCTCGTCACGCGACAGGCTGGCGCCGGTCGCCACTTTTCCAATGATCGATTTCAGGTCGTCCATCGCGTGCTTTCACTGATTACTGGTTCGCGCCCGTCACCTGCGCGAAGGCGGCCTGATTGATGCTGGTTCCGATGTTGGTTTCAAGCTTGTTGACGTAGGCGGCGACCTGCTCCTCGGTCACCGCGCGGTCGAGGCTGTCCTTCAGCTTCTTAACTGCGTCGGAGGCGAAGTCGACCGCGGGATCGACGATCTCGGTCACGCGGAAGACGATCACGTCGCTGCCGCCGCTTACAGGCGTCTGTGCGACGCCATCCTTGGCGGTGCGGAAGGCGGCGGCGACGACGGCCGAGGGCACGCCGGCCGGCGAGTCGTCGCGCTTGAAGCCCGTCGCAGTCTCGACCTTGGCGCCGATCGCGGCGGCCTCGTCTGCGAGCTTGCTGCCCTGTTCGAGCTTCTTCACCATCTCGGTCGCCTTGGCCTTCAGCTTGGTCGCGATCTGGTCCTGGCGCCAGCGCGCCTCGACCTGGTCACGGACCTCGTCGAGATTGCGATCGCGCGAAGGCGTGACAGCGAGCACATCGTACCAGACGTAGCCGCCCTGGAACGCGATCGGATCATTGTCGACGCCGACGTCGCTGTTGAAGGCCTGCGACACCACGTCGAGGCCCTGTGGAATGTTGGCAACGGCCTGGCCGTTTGGCGCGCGCCCCGAGCGGTCGACGGCGTCGATGGTCACGGCGGTGAGTCCAAGCTTCTGAGCTGCGTCGATGACGCTCGCACCACCGCCGCGCTCGTCCTCCATCTTGTCGCGGAGGTCCGCGACCTTGGCGCGCGCGCGCTCGCTCGCGATCTCGCGCTTCAAATCGGCTGCGACGCTGGCGTAGTTCGCCTCAACGCCCGGCTCGATCTTGTCGACCTTGACGATCGCGGTGCCGAGGGGGCCCTGGATCGGCTGGCTGATCTCGCCCACGGGGAGTGCGAAGGCGGCGTCCGCGACCGCGGGATTGAGCGCCGACTTGGTCACGAGCCCGAGATCGACGTCGGAGGCGCTCAGCCCGCGCTCCTTGGCGAGGTCCTCGAAGGACATCCCGCCGGTCAGGCGCTCACGCGCGGCCTGCGCCTCGGTGGCGTTCGGGAATACGATCTGGTGGATCTGGCGCTTCTCGGGCGTGCCGAGCCGGTCCTTGCGCTGGTCGAACAGCTTCTTCGCGTCCTCGTCGGAGACCTCGCTCCACTTGCCGATCTCCTCCGGCGAGATCACGACAAAAGCAATCTTGCGGTACTCGGGCGCACGGAACTGGACCTTGTGATCCTCGAAATAGGCGGCGAGCGCCTCGGGCGAGGGCGGATCGATGGTGCCGGCCTGCGCTGCGTCGAGCCTGACGAATTCGATCGCGCGCTGCTCGTTCTGGAAACGCGTGAGTGCGTCGATGAGCGCTTTCGACGGCTCGAGGCCGGCGCCGATGGTGCCGGTGATCTGCCGGCGCAGCGAGACCTTGCGCTGCTCGGCGACGTAGCGCTGCTCGGTGTAACCGAAATTGCGGATCACGGCCTGGAAGCGCTGGGGATCGAACTTGCCGTCGACGCCCTTGAAGTTCGGGTCGTTCATGATGAACTGGCGGATCTGGTCGTCGGACTGGCCGAGCCCGAGCCGGCGCGCCTCCTCGTCGAGGGCTGCTTCCGCGATCGTCTGCTGCAGCACCTGACGGTCGAGCCCGAAAGCGCGCGCCTGGTCAGGGGTCAGCGGACGACCGATCTGGCGACCGATCTGCTGCAGGCGATCGGTGTAGGTCTGGCGGAATTCGTTGAGCGAAATCTCAGTGCTGCCCACCTTGGCCACCGTGGACTGCCCGAAGCCGCGGAAGATGTCGGCGATGCCCCAAATGCCAAAACTGATGATCAACACGCCCATCACCACGGCCATAATGGTTTTGCCGAGCCAGTTTGATGAGGCCTTGCGCATTCCTCGAAGCATTGGGTCCAACTTGTTTGGCAGGAAGGGAACCGGAGCGCGCCTTAAAGCAGATTCCGCGAAAGGGCGTCACCGAATTGATATGGCATCATAAAGTGGCGGCTTTTCCCCCGCAACCTGCCGTGTCCTTAAGCTGTGTTAACGAGCTGTGGTCTCTGGAACTGAGGCGCTCGCTCTGCTAGCGCATGGCAAACCCAATTTCGCTGGAATCTGACATGACCGACGCCATCCGACCTCTGATCGCCGGCAACTGGAAAATGAATGGCCTCAAGGCCTCAAGTGCCGAATTCGACGCCATGCTCACCGGTGCGGCAGAAGTGACCGCGAAGGCCGATCTGCTGGTCTGTCCGCCTGCGACCCTGGTTGCGGCTTTTGCGGAGAAAGCGCGCGGAAAAGCGGTGGCCGTGGGGGCGCAGGATTGCCATCCCAAGGCGTCCGGCGCTCACACCGGCGATATCGCCGCCGAAATGCTGGCGGATGCGGGGGCAACCGCCGTCATCGTCGGCCATTCCGAGCGCCGTGCGGATCATGGCGAGAGCGACTTCCTCGTGAAACAGAAGGCGGAGGCGGCCTGGCGCGCCGGCGTCATCGCGATCGGCTGCATCGGTGAAACCCAGGCCCAGCGAGATGCCGGCCAGACCCTCGACATCCTGCGCGGTCAGCTCAACGGATCGCTGCCGGACGGGTCGAACGCCGCCAATCTGGTCGTGGCCTATGAACCGGTCTGGGCGATCGGCACCGGCCTGACCCCCACGGCCAAGGATGTCGAGCAGATTCATGGCTTTATCCGGGAACTCCTGACCTCCCGGTTCAAATCCGAGGGGGCCAGGATGCGCATTCTCTATGGTGGCTCGGTCAAACCCTCGAACGCCGCCGAGCTGATGGCGGTCCCGAACGTGAACGGCGCGCTGGTCGGCGGCGCCAGCCTGAAGGCGGCCGATTTCCTTGCGATTGCCAAGGGCTGCCCCTAGCTAAAGGCGAAGCGCGATCCGGACCGATCGGGGGTGGCAATGCCCGTTCCGATCGTGTAACACCGCGCAACTTCAGGAAAACCCGCGAAGCGCGATGGGCCGCCGATCTCGGCGCTGTCGGCTTGTGACGGAAGGGTACAATGCAGACTGTTGTCATCGTCATCCACCTCATGATCGTCGCCGTGATGATCGGCGCCGTCCTGCTTCAGAAGTCGGAAGGCGGCGGCCTCGGCATGGGTGGCGGCGCGGGCTTCATGTCCAGCCGCGGCACCGCGAATCTTTTGTCACGGACCACGGCGATCCTTGCTGCCGGCTTCTTCCTCACCAGCCTGTTCCTGTCCTGGTATGCGGGCTTTGACCGCAAGCCGTCGTCGATCATCGGCCAGCCGGCGTCGCAGACGCAGCCGGCCGGAGGCGCGCCGGTCGCGCCGCCGACCTCGGGCGGTATCCTGGATACGCTGAAGAAGGCTGACGAGCAGCAGCAGAACCAGGCGCCCGCCGGCCCGCAGGTGCCGCGGTCGCAATAAAGCAGGGGGGCCATGCGGGGCGACGGCTACCGTCCTGCATCAACAATCCCCATCAAGGCACTGTCACCACTCTTTGTTTTGGCTCACCCACAGGCCCGCAGAATCTTTGGGGCGGAAGACGAATCGCTTTGGCGAATCGAATTCGGGGGATTAAAGGTTAAGTCCCATGGCGCGGTACATATTCATCACCGGCGGCGTGGTTTCTTCGCTCGGCAAGGGTCTGGCTTCAGCGGCACTCGGTGCTCTGCTGCAGGCCCGGGGCTACAAGGTGCGCCTCCGCAAGCTCGACCCCTATCTCAACCTCGATCCCGGAACGATGTCGCCGTATCAGCACGGCGAAGTGTTCGTGACCGATGACGGCGCGGAGACCGATCTCGATCTCGGTCACTACGAGCGCTTCACGGGACGGCCGGCGACAAAAGCCGACAACATCACGACGGGCCGCATCTACCAGAACATCATCACCAAGGAGCGGCGCGGCGATTATCTCGGCGCGACCATCCAGGTGGTTCCGCACGTCACCAACGCCATCAAGGAGTTCGTCCTCGACGGCAATGACGATTACGACTTCGTGCTGGTCGAGATCGGCGGCACCGTCGGCGACATCGAAGGTCTGCCGTTCTTCGAGGCGATCCGCCAGCTCAAGAACGAGCTGCCGCGCGATCACGCCGTCTACATTCATCTCACGCTGCTTCCCTACATCCCGAGCGCCGGCGAATTGAAGACCAAGCCGACGCAGCATTCGGTCAAGGAGCTGCGCTCGATCGGCATCCAGCCCGACATCCTGCTCTGCCGCACCGATCGCGAGATTCCGAAGGAGGAGCGGCGCAAGCTCGGGCTGTTCTGTAACGTGCGCGAAAGCGCCGTGATCGAGGCGCGCGACGTCGACAACATCTACGCGGTGCCTGAGGCCTATCACGCCGCCGGCCTAGACGACGAAGTGCTCGCCGCCTTCGGCATCGGCTCGCGGATTCCGCCGGCGCTGCAGAGCTGGCAGCAGATCAACGAGCGCATCCGCAATCCCGAGGGCAACGTCACCATCGCCATCGTCGGCAAATACACCGGCATGAAGGATGCGTATAAGTCGCTGATCGAGGCGCTCTCGCACGGCGGCATCGCCAACAAGGTGAAGGTCAATCTCGACTGGATCGAGAGCGAGATCTTCGAGAAGGAAGATCCCGCGCCGTTCCTCGAGCACGTCAACGGCATTCTGGTGCCCGGCGGCTTCGGCCAGCGCGGCGCGGAAGGCAAGATCCGTGCGGCGCAGTTCGCGCGCGAGCGCGACGTGCCGTATTTCGGCATCTGCTTCGGGATGCAGATGGCGGTCATCGAAGCCGCGCGAAATCTCGTCGGCATCGAGGAAGCCAACTCCACCGAGTTCGGCCCGACCAAGGAGCCGCTGGTCGGCCTGATGACGGAATGGCTGCGCGGCAACGAACTCGAGAAGCGCACGCAAGCCGGCGATCTCGGCGGCACGATGCGACTTGGTGCCTATCCCGCGGCGCTCAACCGCGGCAGTCGCGTCTCGCAGGTCTATGGCGGCGCGACCGAGATTTCCGAGCGCCACCGTCACCGCTACGAGGTCAACACCGCCTACAAGGATCGCCTCGAGCAGCACGGCCTGAAATTCTCCGGCCTCTCGCCCGACGGCGTGCTGCCGGAGATCGTCGAGTACGAGGATCACCCCTGGTTCATCGGCGTCCAGTTCCACCCCGAGCTGAAGTCGCGCCCCTTCGAGCCGCACCCGCTGTTCGCCTCGTTCATTCAGGCGGCGGTGGTGCAGTCGCGGCTGGTCTGACGTCCCGGCGCGACCGGCGTTGACGCGTCGGGCGCGAGCGATCCGGTGATAAGCTTCATCTGCGGCCGCCGCGTCAGTCTGTAGACGGCGGCGGGCGGCACGTTCATGACCGCACGATCCACCAGCTTGGCGCGCAGGCCCAGCCGGTCCAGCACGGGCCGCGGCACCGGGCAGCTCATGCCATAGGTGAACTGGTAGAAGGCACCGCCGGGGCGGATGTAGCTGAACGCGCCGCCGACGCTCGAAACGACCTTGCGCGTCGACATGTTGAGCAGCGGCAATCCGCTGACGACGGCGCCGACCGGCGCCCCATCATAGAGACGATGCGCCGCGAGCCGCGCTGCATCCATCCACAGCACGCGCGCGCCGGGAAAGCGCACTTGCAGCAGCTTCATGAAGTCGGAGCCGAATTCGACGAGCGTGAGGTCTTCCTGGCGGACGCCGCGCTTCAAGAGCTTGTAGGTGAACGCGCCGGTGCCGGGGCCGAGCTCGAGGATCGGGCCTGTCGATGCGGTGATTTCCCGCGTGATGAGATCGGCGAGCGCTGCGCCCGACGGCGCGATCGCGCCGACCCGACGCGGAGACGACATCCAGGCGAGGAAGAAGGAGAGGAAATCATTGGGCATGCGCACTCCGGCATTTTTGCTTTGTGCCTCGCAAATCAGAGGTGAGGCGCTTGCAATGTCGCGGGGGTGCATTGCGACAGCATTGCGCGATGCGGACTAAAATCAACTCGCGCGGATCGGCGGCAGGGTGATCTTGAAGCAGGCGCCGCCATTCGCTCCGTCCAGCACCGAGACGTGGCCGCGATGCAGCAGCACGATCTCGCGAACCATGTTGAGGCCGAGGCCGGCGCCGCGGTCGAGCGGCGTCAGTCGATAGAACGGCTCGAAGATCATCTCGCGTTGATCGGGCGGAATGCCCGCGCCCTCATCGGTGACCTCGATGCATGCGGGCTTGCTGACGCGGATTCCGATCGTGCCACGGCGCGGCCCGTGCTGGATGGCGTTCTGCACGAGGTTGGTCAGCGCGCGCTCCAACGCTGCCGTGTCGCCGAGCGTCTCGATCGGTGTCTCGGGTGCGTCGAGAGCCAGTTCGTAGCCTGCGGCGATCGCCAGCGGCGCGAGCTCGGCGGCGACGCCCTGGGCGATCGCGACGAGGTCGACGCGCGCGAATGGATGCCCGCAGCGGTCGAGCCGCTGAATGTCCAGCAGCTGCTCCGCAAGCGTGGCGAGCCGCGCGGCATCTTCGAGCAGGCGGATCTTTGCTGGTCCCGGCGGCAGCGATTCCAGCCGCGTAGTGAGGATCGCGATCGGCGTGCGCAGCTCATGTGCGGCATCGGCGACGAAACGCTTGTGGCGGGCATAGCCCTCGTCGAGCCGCGCCAGCGCGTCATTGACCGCGGTCACGAGCGGCACGACCTCCAGCGGGATGTGGTCCACCGAGAGCCGCGCGCCGCGCTGATGGATGTCGATGCGGCGCGCCTGGTCTGCCGTCGTGTCCAGTCCCTTGAAGGCGCGTCGCACGATCATCGGGGTTGCGATGAGCGTCGCTGTTCCCATCAAAAGCAGACCGGGTAGGGCGATGCCGAGGAACATCAGCGAGGTCGTGAGCACGGCTTTGGCGCCGGTGAGCCTGCCTTGCGTCGCCGTGATGATCTGCACGTTGCCGGCATCGGTGTCGACGCGCTTCAGCCGCGCCGGAGCTTTGCGCGGATCGTCCTCGAAAAGCTGCCAGCCGAGCCGCGCCTGGCTGATCTGGTCGAGCGCGCCGCCGATTGCGGCGAATTCGGCCGGCACGGCGCCCTCACTGAGCGAATGGCCCTGCCTGTCCCGGACCAGGAACCAGAGGTCGGGCGTCTCCGTGCGCAACTGTTTCAGCTCTGCCGTCGAGCGCAGGATCAGGCCGCCCTGCGTATCGCGCACGAGCGCATGCTGGACGACGTCGATGACGCGATCTTCGTCCCGTTCGGCGAGCACGAATCCTGACGCGCACAGCGCCAGGATGACGACCATAACCAGCGCAACCAGCAGCGCGGCCTGGAGCGAGAGCAGGCGCCAGCTCAACCGCGAGCGCAGGCAATAGGGATCGGCGTGCTTGCTCACGGCAGCTTCTTCAGGAGATAGCCGACGCCGCGGATGCCGTGAATCTCGACGCCCGCGTCGGCCTCGGCGAGCTTGCGGCGCAGCCGTGACACATGGGTGTCCAGCGCGTTCGACTGGATCTCGTCGTCAAAATTGTAGACGGCCTCTTCCAGCGCCGAACGCAGCACGGTGCGGCCCATGCGGCGGATCAGGGCTTCGAGCACCAGAAGCTCGCGGCGCGGCAGCTCGAACGGGCAGCCATCGATGCTAGCCTCGCGATGGCCGACATCGAAGGCGAGGCGGCCCGCCCGGATGACGTCCGGCGTGAGACCCGCGGGCCTTCGCAGCACGGCGCGCAAGCGCGCCAGTAATTCCTCGACCGCGAACGGCTTTGCCAGATAATCATCAGCACCGCTGTCGAGCCCGGCGACGCGGTCGGCGAGCTCGCCGCGGGCGGTCAGGACGATGATGGGCACGCCGTCTGCGCGCGCCCTCAACTTCGGGATCAACGCAAGGCCGTCGCCGTCGGGGAGCTGGCGGTCGAGCAGGACGGCGGCGTGGACGTCGGCGGAAATCGCTTCTTCCGCTTCGGCCAGCGTCGGCACATGGTCCACCACCATGTCGTAGCGCGTTAGCGCCGACGCCAGCGCGCCGGCCATCTCCGCCTCATCCTCGACGAGCAAAATCCGCATGATCCGGCACCTCAACCTCAACCGAGCCGTTCTAGCGGCCCTATCATTGCGGCAGCATTGCGGGAACTGGCTGCGACGAAGTCACCGCAGCGGGGCCGCCAGCCATGCGCGGAACGCCGCCGGGGCGGCCGGATGGGGCTCAAGACAGCGACATGGCCGGCCGTTATAACCGCCGGACCTGATCAGGGAGGAACCAGAATGATCTATGAAATGCGTCAGTATCGCTGCGTGCCCGGCCGCCTGCCGGCGCTGCTCAAGCGGTTCGAGACGGTTACGCTGAAGCTGTGGGAGAAGCACGGCATCCGCCAGGCCGGCTTCTTCACCACGCTGATCGGCGAATCCAATCAGGAATTGACCTATTTCCTGGCCTGGGAGTCGCTGGCCGAGCGCGAGAAGAAGTGGGGCGCGTTCATGACCGATCCGGACTGGCTCGATGCGCGGGCAAAATCGGAAGCGGACGGCCAGATCGTCGCTAACATTGTCAGCCAGCTCCTGACGCCGACCGCCTTCTCGACGGTGAAGTGACCTCGGGCCTGCCGGCGCGCGCAGCGCGGGCGCAACCCTGATATTCGACCGGCTCGGGGCCGAATAGGGTTGATCCGACCCTCATCGCCGCTATGGTCGCGCCGAAACGAGGGGAAATTGGCCTTGAGCTCTTCAACGTCAGCAGCACCGGTCGTCAGCATTGGCACGGTCAAATTCGGCAATGATCTGCCGATCTCGATCATTGCCGGGCCGTGCCAGCTCGAAAGTCGCCAGCACGCGCTCGAAGTGGCCTCTGCGCTGAAGGAGGTCGCCGCGCGGCTGAAGGTCGGCCTCGTCTACAAGACCTCCTTCGACAAGGCCAACCGCACCAGCGCATCCGCTGCCCGCGGCCTCGGGCTTGCACAGTCGCTGCCGATCTTCGCCGAGATCCGTTCTTCGCTCGGCCTGCCGGTGCTGACCGATGTGCACGAGGCCACGCAATGCGCCGAGGTCGCGCAGGCGGTCGACATTCTGCAGATCCCGGCCTTCCTGTGCCGGCAGACCGATCTTCTCCTTGCCGCCGCCGCGACCGGCAAGGTCGTCAACGTCAAGAAGGGCCAGTTCCTGGCGCCTTGGGACATGGCCAATGTCGTGACCAAGATCACGAGCGCAAACAATCCCAACGTGCTCGTCACCGAGCGCGGCGCATCCTTCGGCTACAACACGCTCGTCTCCGACATGCGCGCGCTGCCGATCCTGGCGCGCACAACCGGTGCGCCGGTGATCTTCGACGCCACCCATTCGGTGCAGCAGCCGGGCGGGAAGGGAACCTCGTCGGGCGGCGAACGCGAATTCGTGCCGGTGCTGGCGCGCGCAGCGGTGGCCGTCGGCGTCGCCGGCGTCTTCATCGAGACCCATCCCGATCCCGACCACGCGCCTTCGGACGGGCCCAACATGGTGCCGCTGCGCGAGTTCGAAGGTCTGACCCGCACGCTGATGGCGTTTGACGCGATTGCAAAGGGCCCAGCGCGCTAATGCATGAGCCTGTGGCCAGGCCGCCGTCCGACCAGAAGTTTCCGCCCGCGATCAATATCATCGCGCTCGCCAGCTTCTCGGCGGCGCTGTCGACGCGTGCGCTCGATCCCGTGCTGCCGCATATTGCGGAGGAATTTGCGATCAGCATCACCACGGCCGCGAGCATCGCCGCCGGCTATGCCCTGATCTACGCGCTGATTCAGCCGGTGATCGGCGCGGCAGCCGATCTGTTCGGCAAGGCGCGGCTGATGACGATGTGCCTGGCGCTGCTCGGCGTTGCCTGCATTCTGGGCGCGCTCTCCACCTCCTTCTCGGGCCTGTTCGCGAGCCGCATCCTAGCCGGCATTGCCGCGGGCGGCGTGTTTCCGGTTGCGCTCGGCCTGACCGCCGACCTTGTCGCGCCGGCTAAGCGGCAGGTCGCGATCGGGCGCACGTTGGCGGGTTCGATGACCGGCAATCTTCTCGGCGCGACTGCCGCCGGCATCATCGGCGATCTCATCGGTTGGCGCGGCGTCCTTGTGATCATCGGTGCGCTCGGCCTGATCGCGGCCGTCGCAGTCGCGGCGGGCTTTCGCGGTACCGCGCTGACTGCGCCGCCCAAGACCGACCTGAAGACCTTGCGGCAGGGCTACCGCACCATCCTCGCCAATCCCAACGCGCGCTATTGCTACTCGGCCGTATTCGTCGAGGGCTGCTGCGTGTTCGGCCTGTTTCCCTTCATCGCCGCCTTGCTGTTCGATCTCGGCGAGACCTCGCTGTCGATCGCCGGTATCGTGATCGCAGGGTTTGCAGTCGGCGGGCTGTTCTATACTTTCACGGTATCGCGCTTCCTGCCGCTGCTCGGCGTCAAGGGCATGATGATCGCGGGAGCCAGCCTCGTCGCGCTCCAACTCGCCTTGCTCGCTCTTGGTCCTGGCTGGAAGCTGCAATTCGTCATCATGCTGCTGATGGGCTGGGGTTTCTACATGATCCATGGCTGCTTGCAGGTGTTTGCCAGCGAGTTGTCGGTCGAGGCGCGGGCGACAGCGATGTCGCTGCACTCGTTTTTCTTCTTCATGGGGCAGACCATCGGCCCGCTCGCCTATGGGGGCGGCCTTGCTCATGCCGGCAAGGCGCCGACCCTGGTCGCAAGCGCGGTGATCATGGTGGTGCTTGGCCTCGTCTGCGCCAGTCTGCTCAAGCCGCGTGCACCGTCCGACGCGCGCGTTTGAACAGCCGAGGGTTCGAAAGTACCAATGTCGGAAGGATTTGAGATCGAAGACCTTCACGGCGTGTCGGGGAGAGATGCGCTACTGCGCCTGAACAATGCGAGCGCACGAGAGACTTCATTGCTCACGCCGGAGCGGTTCGACCAATTGATCGGCTGCGCAAGACTGGCGCTGGTCGTTCGACCCGCCGCTGCACTTCTACTGGCATTTGAGCAATCCGACTGTTACGACGGTGGTCACTTCCTTTGGTTTCGCGATCGGTTCGACAAATTTCTGTATGTTGATCGGGTTATCGTTGCCGAGGAGCATCGACGCCGTGGTATGGGCAGCTTGCTCTACGCCCATCTGTTGAAGCGGGCGGTGGAGCTTGGGCATAGCCGCGTCGTTTGCGAGGTGAACCTCGATCCGCCGAACCCGGTATCGGACAGATTTCATGCAGCCCTTGGATTTGCCGAAGTTGGAAGAGCAATCATCGAAGATGGCTCGAAAACCGTGCGCTACCTAGCCGCCAACTTGTCGTAGTATCACGTGACGAGCATGGTCGCCGTTAATTCGTTCCACCAGCCGAGATCGGCTCCATACCGCTCGAGATGATCGCGTCGCGGGCGGCGGGGGAGGCGAGGAACTTAATCAAGGCCCGACCAGCTTCGGGTTCTTTGGAAACGGTCGCGATCCCGGCTGAGAAGACCGTGATCTTCTGCAATTCATTCGGCAGCGGTCCCACGATATCGATGCCCTGGACGGGCTTCAGTTCGCTGATTTGCTGAAAGCCGAGTTCGGCCTCGCCGCGAGCGACGATCTCGCCGACCGGAGTTGCCGGAATCTTTCGCGCCTTGTCCTTCATGATTTCGGCTATGCCGAGCTTTTCAAACATCTCGGTCGAGACGTAGACGCCGCTGGCGCTATCGGAATAGGCGATCGTTTTTGCCGCCAGCAGCGCGCGCTTGACCGCCTCGGCCGAACTGATATCCGGCTTCGGCGCGCCCGATTTCACGGCAATCCCGATCGGCGATCTTGTCAGGTCGACCTGGCTGCCGGCAACGACCTTGCCCTTGTTGGCGAGGTCGGCGAGTGCATAGCCCACCATGATCAGGACATCGACCGGCTCGCCGCGCTCGAGCCGAACCGGGATCGCATTGGTGGTGGTGCCCATCGAGGGTCCGAACGACGTCAGCACCTTGTTGCCGGTGGCCTTCTCGAACTCCGGCACGAGTGCCTGATAGGCCACCGTCAATCCGCCCGAAATCATCACCCGGACCTCGGCTGCGTCGGACGCCCCGGCCAGCGACACCACGCCTAGAAGGCCCAAAGCAAGGCCGCGGAATGTTGCGGATATCGATTCCATGGTCATTCGTCTCCAGCTAATCCCGCCCGCGATAGGGTGCCACGCCTTGCTCCGGCACCCAGAGGCCCTTCGGGACGCGGCCGGTCTGCCAGAACACGTCGATCGGGATGCCGCCGCGCGGATACCAGTAGCCGCCGATGCGCAACCATTTCGGCTTGATCTCGGCGGCGATGCGCTTGCCGATCATCACGGTGCAATCCTCGTGGAAGGCGCCGTGATTGCGGAAGCTTGCGATGTAGAGTTTCAGCGATTTCGACTCCAGCAGCCATTGGCCCGGTGCGTAGTCGATCATCAGATGCGCGAAATCCGGCTGGCCCGTGACCGGGCAGAGCGAGGTGAATTCCGGCACGGTGAACCGCACCAGATAATCCGTGCCCTTTTGCGGATTGGGCACGCGGTCGAGCTGGGCTTCTTCCGGTGTGTGTGGCCATTCGACCGCACGGCCGAGCTGGAGGGATTTTTTCGCCATCGTCTGCATCCTTTGGAGCATGATCCGGACCCGGAGGGCCGCGTTAGCGCAAAGTGGGCACCGGTTTTCCGAAAGATCATGCTCAATCAAAAAGAGCTAGAGCGCGATAAGATCGCGCTCTAGAGGATGCCGGGATGGACGCAAATGCCGCCGCCGTCAACCGGCGGTGATCGTCTGGATCATGACGATCCGGTCGTTGCCGGATTCGCAGCCCCAGAGCTCGCCCGGCCGTCCGTCGAGCTGGCGGACATTGGCATTCGCCTTGTCGCTGGCGAACACGTTGAACTGCTCGGTCACAGGATCAAACCGGACGATCGCATTGGCCGAGAAGTCGGTCAGCCAGACCTTGTCCTTGTCGTCGACATAGACCGCGTAGGCGCGGGGGCGCTCGCCCGGCAGCTTCCAAGTCTTCCAGGAGCCATCGGCTGGATCGTGCACCGACACATGCCCGCTGTTCCACTCGCTGACCCAGAGCCGGCTTTTCGAATCCGACCAGACTCGCCGCGACCCCTGGTTCGGCGTCGGCGGCTCGACGACAGCCGCATTGCCGCTCGCAGGATCGATCCTGGCGATATAGCTGCCGGCGAGGGAGGCGTACCAGATGTCGCCCTTGGGGGTCACCGCGATCCCGTAGGGGCCGACGCCTTTCGGCGCCTTGAACACGCTCATCTCGCCCGACTTCGGCGCGAGGCGGCCGTAATAGCCGGACTGTCCGGTGAACCAGTAGATCCCGGTCTTGTCGAACACGCCGGTGTTGAGATTGGCGTAGGCGAATTTCTCGGGCAGGCGGAACAGCGTGACCTTCAGGTCGCCTGGGTCGACGCGCGCGATCGCATTCTGGCCGCCCTCGGTGATCCAGGGAGCGCCATCGGGACCGATCGTCACGCCGTGGGGCGCCGCGCCCGATCCGAGGCTGACGGTCTTGAAGGTGCCGCTCTTGGGATCGAGCCTGCCCAGCATGCCCTTGCCCTGCGCGGTGAACCACACGGTGCCGTCGGCGGCGGGCGTGAGGTCGTGCAGGCCGATGCCGGGACTGGTCGGGAAATATTTTGTCCGGAACGGGCCCTCTTGGGCAAAACTTGGGCGGACCGCGAGGAGGGCGGTGCTCGAGGCGAGAAACTGGCGGCGATTCATGGCGTTACCCCGACTGTTTCAGATTGAGGTTGGACGCGCAGATCAGGCGACGTCGAGCTTAATCTGCGGCGCTTCACGCGTCAGTCGAAGCGGCTCGCCCAAGCGTTCACATTTGCTTGCGCTCCGTGTAAGACGCGCGGCGAACCGATCAGCTCCAACGAACGGAAGTGCACATCATGACCGCCATTGTCGACATCATCGGCCGCGAAATCCTGGACAGCCGTGGCAATCCCACCGTGGAGGTCGACGTCGTGCTGGAAGACGGCTCGCTCGGCCGCGCCGCCGTGCCGTCTGGCGCTTCCACCGGCGCCCATGAGGCGGTGGAACTACGCGACGGCGACAAGGCCCGCTATCTCGGCAAGGGAGTCTCCAAGGCGGTCGGCGCCGTCAACGGCGAGATCTTCGAGGCCTTGAGCGGTATCGATGTCGAGCACCAGGTCCAGGTCGACCAGATCATGATCGATCTCGATGGCACGCCGAACAAGAGCCGGCTTGGCGCCAACGCCATCCTCGGCGTCTCGCTCGCCTGCGCCAAGGCGGCCGCGCAATCGCTCGACATGCCGCTCTACCGCTATGTCGGCGGCACCTCGGCGCGGCTCTTGCCGGTGCCGATGATGAACATCATCAATGGCGGCGTGCATGCCGACAACCCGATCGACTTCCAGGAATTCATGATCCTGCCGGTCGGCGCCTCGTCCTTTGCGGAAGGCCTGCGCTACGGCGCGGAAGTCTTCCACACGCTGAAGTCCGAGCTGAAGAAGGCCGGTCACAACACCAATGTCGGCGATGAAGGCGGCTTCGCGCCGAATCTGCCGTCGGCCGATGCCGCGCTCGAATTCGTCATGAATGCGATCGGCAAGGCTGGCTTCAAGGCTGGCTCCGACGTCGTGCTCGGCCTCGACTGCGCCTCGACCGAGTTCTTCAAGGACGGCAAGTACGTCTATGAGGGCGAGGGCAAGACCCGCTCGGTGTCCGAGCAGGCCAAATATCTCGCCGATCTCGTCTCGCGCTATCCGATCGTCACCATCGAGGACGGCATGTCGGAAGACGACATGGACGGCTGGAAGGAGCTCACCGACCTCATCGGCAAGAAGTGCCAGCTCGTCGGCGACGATCTCTTCGTCACCAACGTCAAGCGCCTGTCGGAAGGCATCAAGGCCGGCCGCGCCAACTCGATCCTGATCAAGGTCAATCAGATCGGTACGCTCACCGAAACGCTCGCCGCCGTCGAGATGGCGCACAAGGCAGGCTACACCTCGGTGATGTCGCACCGCTCCGGCGAGACCGAGGATTCGACCATCGCCGATCTCGCCGTTGCCACCAATTGCGGGCAGATCAAGACCGGCTCCCTTGCGCGTTCCGACCGGACCGCCAAATACAATCAGCTCCTGCGCATCGAGCAGCAACTCGGCAAGCAGGCGCTGTATGCCGGCAAGGCGGCATTGAAGGCGCTGGCATAAGCCGGCGCTTCGACAGAACAGGGGAGGATAGACATGAGCGACGGCAAGACCGGACTGCAACTGCGTTCGCTGATCAAGGCGAGCGGTGAGCTCGAAATCTCGCTCGTCGACGTGCCGACCCCCGAGCCTGCCGCGGACGAAGTCGTCGTCCGCGTCGAGGCGACGCCGATCAACCCGTCCGACCTCGGCCTGCTCGTCGGCGCCGCCGACATGAGCACGGCCAAGGCCTCGGGCACCAAACAATCTCCCGTCATCACCGCACAGGTGCCGGCGGCCGCGATGCGGGCGATGGCGGGCCGGCTCGACCAGTCCATGCCGGTCGGCAATGAAGGCGCCGGCGTCGTGATCAAGACGGGCTCATCGGATGCCGCGAAGGCGCTGATGGGCAAGACGGTGGCGATGATCGGCGGCGCAATGTATGCGCAATACCGCACGCTGAAGGTGAGGGAGTGCCTGCCGCTGCCGGCCGGCGCCACACCTGCCGACGGCGCGTCCTGCTTCGTCAATCCGCTCACATCGCTCGGCATGACCGAGACCATGCGGCGCGAGGGCCACAAGGCGCTGGTGCACACCGCGGCGGCCTCCAATCTCGGGCAGATGTTGAACAAGATCTGCATCAAGGACGGCATCCCGCTCGTCAATATCGTGCGCAGCAAGGAGCAGGCGGACATTTTGACGAAGATCGGCGCCAAATACGTCGTCGACTCCACCGCACCGAACTTTCTCGGCGATCTCACCGACGCGCTGGTCGAGACCGGCGCCACCATCGCCTTCGACGCCATCGGCGGCGGCAAGCTCGCCGGCGACATCCTCAATTGCATGGAAGCCGCGATCAACAAGACCGCGAAGGAGTACAGCCGCTACGGCTCCAACGTACACAAGCAGGTTTATGTCTATGGCGCGCTCGACACGCGCCCGATCGAACTTCCGCGCGGCTTCGGCATGGCCTGGGGCGTCGGCGGCTGGCTGCTGTTTCCGTTCCTGATGAAGATCGGGCAGGCCGATGCAGCCAAGCTGCGCCAGCGTGTGGTCGACGAATTGAAGACGACCTTTGCCAGCCACTACACCAAGGTGGTCTCGCTCCAGGAGGCGCTGGATCCGGCCAACATCGCGGCGTACGCCAAACGTGCCACCGGCGAAAAATTCCTCATCAACCCAAATAAATCTTCGTGATGTGTGCTGGCACGTCGCCCAAAGAAGGACTTGCCTTCTGAGCGAAGCGGGAGAACATTCGCGCCGCAATTGAATGCGGGGCGCAACCGCACGCAGAGAAGGGGACTCTTCCATGACTGATCTGAATCGCCGCCATTTGCTCGCGGGCGCGGCAGCCATCGGCGCGGCCGCCGTGACCGGACTCCGACCGACCATCGCCAATGCCGCAGTGCCGCAGAACGGGACGCAGGCTCCGGGCTTCTACCGCTACAAGGTCGGCAACTACGAATGCACCTCGATCAATGACGGGGCGCGCAGCTTCCCGATGCCCGACAAGTTCGTCGTCAACATCCCGAAGGAGGAGGCGCTCGCCGCCGCCGACGCCGCCTACATGCCGAAGGGCATGGTCACGGTGCCGTTCAATCCGCAGCTCATCAACACCGGCTCAAAGCTGGTGCTGATCGACAGCGGCAACGGTGTGGCGAACTTCGAGGCGAGCAAGGGCGCGGTCGGCCGCACGCTGCAGAACCTCGCGGCCGCCGGCGTCGATCCCAAGAGCATCGACATCGTGCTGCTGTCGCATCTGCATCCCGACCACACCAACGGCATCCGCCTGGCGGACGGCTCGCTCGCCTTTCCGAATGCCGAGATCATGGTGCCGGCGAAGGACTGGGAGTTCTGGGCCAGCGAGGAGAACGCGGGCAAGGCCTCCAGCGACATGATGAAGAACTACTTCGCCAACGTGAAGAAGACGTTCGCCGGCCTCGAGTCCAAGGTGACGAAGTTCGAATGGGGCAAGGAGGTCGCGCCCGGCATCACCTCGATCGCGACGCCCGGCCACACGCCCGGTCACACCTCGTTCGCGGTGGCCTCGGGCAATTCCAAGGTGTTGATCCAGTCCGACGTGACCAACATTCCGGAACTGTTCCTGCGCAATCCGGACTGGCACGTGGCGTTCGACACCGACGGCGCTCTGGCGCAGGAGACCCGCCACAAGTTCTACGATATGGCGGCGGCGGAGAAGGCGACCGTGGTCGGCTTCCACTTCACCTTCCCCTCGGTGGGCCATGTCGAGAAGGACGGCGCCAAATATCGCCTGATCCCGTCGGCCTGGAATCCGACGATCTGATTCCGGTTCGAGATTTGCACGAAAGATCGGGCCGCCTCTTGGCGGCCTGATTGTTTTGGGAAAGGGTTCATTTCCGCGAACGCAGCGTTTCCAAATCGGAACGGTTCATGCACTTGCATCCTCCCGAGGAGGTGGATTAAGTGCGCGGGCCCGTTTCCCGCTTAGAGGTTCAAGGACAACCCATGGCCTATCACATCGTCACGCTCGTCGGCAGCCTGCGCAAAGAGGGCTTCTCGATCAAGATCGCCAATGCTCTCGCCAAGCTTGCCCCGAGCTCGCTCTCGCTCGAAGTGGTGACGCCCGCGGGCATCTCCTTCTTCAACCAGGACCTCGAGGGCGCGCCGCCAGCCGACTGGCTGGCCTTCCGTGAAAAACTCCAGAAGTCGAACGGCGTGCTGTTCATCACCCCCGAATACAATCGCTCGATCCCGGGCGTGCTGAAGAACGCCATCGATGTCGCCTCGCGGCCGTATGGCAAGAGCTCCTTCAACGGCAAGCCGGTCGGCATCATCTCCAACTCGCCGGGCCCGCTCGGCGGCGTCAGCGCGGCCAAGCATCTCCAGAACATCCTGCCCGGTATTGCCGGCCCGATCCTGCAGCAGCCGGAGATCTACCTGAACGGCGTCGGCGACGCCTTCGACGCCGCGGGCAACCTGACCAAGGACTCCCTGAAGACCGTGTTGCAGCAGTACATCGACGCCTTCGCCGCACACGTGGCGAAGAACCAGGGCTGATCCGTCTACCCTTCGGAGCACGCCGGAGGTCCTCATCCTGAGGAGGCCGCGTAGCGGCCGTCTCGAAGGATCGCCGCGGGAAACACCAGGGCCTTCATGGTTCGAGACGGCGCTTGCGCGCCTCCTCACCATGAGGGTCTGCCAGCGTCGTCGGGGCGGGGGTGGGCAGGGAATTAGCACTCCCTTAACCAACGTGTCCCATCTTGCCGGACATGGTCACCCGTGCGCGCCTCAAATCGATCCTGACCGGCCTTGCCCTCTACACGATGGCCGCCGCGATCGTCGGTTATTTCGGCATCAACGCTTATACCGGCAAATACGGCCTGAACGCGCGCCAGGAACTCGACCAGGAGATCATCGCGCTGACCAGCGAGTTGGCGCAGCTTAAGCGCGAGCGCACCAGGAGCGAGCAGCGGGTGTCGCTGCTCCGCTCGCAAAAGCTCGATCCCGACATGCTGGACGAGCGGGCGCGCTTTCAGCTCGACTACGCCAATCCGCATGATCTGGTTCGGATGAACCCGACGAACTGACGCTTTCCGAAGCTTCCGAAACCGGCGCCGAAACCTCGCGGCGTGGCTGCCATCGCACCGAAATTTGTAGGACCGCGGCCAGATTGCCGCCTTGACGGCAGCGCGGTGACGGGGGCATGGCTTGGCGGAGCGCAGGGTTGCCTAAAGTTGACGCAGATCAACTGGGCCGTGCGGGTACCGCCTAGACTGCTTCCCGGAGGAAACCAGTGATGAATGGGCCAATGTCCCGGCATCACGCGGCCCGCGTCGAGGCCGCCATCACGTCAGGCCAAGCGGCGCGTTCCGCGCTGGTGGCCTCGTGGCGCCGTTCGTCCCGACTGCATCATCTGGATCCTGCCGGCCGCAACCTGCCGCTGCGGCTGAGCGAAGCAGAACTGCGCGAGGCGCGTGAACGCATCGCGCCGCTTCTGGCTGCCGCGCAGGGGGCGATGGACCGGCTCTATCAGGCGGTCGGCGCGGCCGGCTGCTGTGTGCTGCTCGCCGACGGCGAGGGCGTTCCGGTCGATCGTCGCGGCACCCCGGCTGACGACGCGACATTTCAATCCTGGGGCCTGTGGACCGGCGCGCTGTGGAGCGAGGAGCACGAGGGCACCAACGGCATCGGCACCTGCCTCGTCGAGCAGCGGCCGCTGACGATCGACCGCGACCAGCACTTCTTCACCCGCAACACGCTGCTGAGTTGCACGGCCGTTCCGATCTACGACCATGACGGGATGCTTGCCGGTGTGCTCGACGTCTCCTCCTGCCGCGCCGACCGGACTGACGCCTTCTCCAGTCTGATCGCGCTTGCGGCTGGCGAAGCCGCAAAGCGTATCGAAGCCGATCTGTTTCGCCGCGCCTTTGCCCATGCCCGCATCGTGCTGACGCCTGCATCGGACGGCCAATGCAGTGGCCTTGTCGCGGTCGATGCGGATGATCTCGTGATAGGCGCGACCCGGTCCGCCCGGCTGGGACTCGGGATCGCACCCGGGCGTCCGTTGCAGCCGGTGCCTGCGGCCGATCTTCTCGGCGGCGATGCGGCGCACGATCACCTTGCCGGCGGTCAGCGTGCGGTGTTGCAGCGGGCGCTCTTGCGCGCAGGCGGCAATGTTTCGGCCGCCGCCAAGGCCCTCGGCGTCAGCCGCGCCACGCTGCATCGAAAGCTGAAGCGGTTCGATCTGAAGCACTGAGCTTCGATTTTTTTTCTCAATCGTCATTGCGAGCGTAGCGAAGCAATCCAGAATCTTTCCGCAGAGGGACTCTGGATTGCTTCGCTACGCTCGCAATGACGGTGCGGCGCGAGCGCTCTCCTCAGGATGAGGTCGGAATGCGTGGTGGCCGCGTCAGCTGTCGCAGAACTGCGACAGGTCGGTCTGACCATCGCTTCCGCCCGGGCTGACAGAAAAACTCTCCCGCGACATCGTTGGCGCAAGTCGCACAGGCGCAAACGCACGCGACGAATTGCACAAACAGCAACATCGGGAGTGATCAATGAACAAGGTGGAATTCCTCAACGTCACCCAAGTTCCGTTCGCCGCACGCTATGACAATTTCATCGGCGGCAAGTTTGTTGCGCCGATCTCCGGCAAATACTTCGACAATGCCTCGCCGGTGAATGGCCAGATCGTCTGCAAGATCGCGCGCTCCGACCATCAGGACGTCGAGGCCGCGCTCGACGCAGCGCACGCCGCCAAGGCCGCATGGGGACGCACCAGCGTCGCCGAGCGTGCCGCGATCCTGAACAAGATCGCGGACCGCATGGAAGAGAATCTGGAGCGCCTTGCGATTGCCGAGACCTGGGACAACGGCAAGCCGATCCGCGAAACCCGCGCCGCCGACCTGCCGCTCGCGATCGATCACTTCCGCTATTTCGCCGGCGTCGTGCGCGGCCAGGAAGGTTCGATCGGCGAGATCGACCACGACACCATCGCCTACCACTTCCATGAACCGCTCGGCGTGGTCGGTCAGATCATTCCCTGGAATTTCCCGCTGCTGATGGCGTGCTGGAAGCTTGCGCCTGCGCTCGCCGCCGGCAATTGCGTGGTGCTCAAGCCCGCCGAGCAGACACCGGCCTCGATCATGGTCTGGGCCGAGATCGTCGGTGATCTCTTGCCGCCCGGCGTCCTCAACATCGTCAACGGCTTCGGTGTCGAGGCCGGCAAGCCGCTCGCCTCGAGCCCGCGGATCGCCAAGGTCGCCTTCACCGGTGAGACCTCGACGGGCCGCCTGATCATGCAATATGCCAGCCAGAACCTCATTCCCGTCACGCTCGAGCTCGGCGGCAAGTCGCCGAACATCTTCTTCAAGGACGTCACGGCGGAAGATGATGACTTCTTCGACAAGGCGATCGAAGGCTTCGTCATGTTTGCGTTGAACCAGGGCGAGGTCTGCACCTGTCCGAGCCGCGCGCTGGTTCACGAGGACATCTACGACCGCTTCATGGAGCGGGCGCTGAAGCGCGTCGCCGCGATCAAGCAGGGCGATCCGCGCGAGGCCGACACCATGATCGGCGCCCAGGCCTCCGGTGAGCAGCTGGAGAAAATTCTGTCCTATATCGACATCGGCAGGAAAGAAGGCGCGAAGGTCCTGGCCGGCGGCGGGCGCGCGAGCCTGAGCGGCGATCTGGCCGGCGGCTTCTATGTTCAGCCGACCGTGTTCGAGGGCCACAATAAGATGCGGATCTTCCAGGAGGAGATCTTCGGACCCGTGGTTTCGGTCACGACCTTCAAGACCGACGATGAGGCACTCGCGATCGCCAACGACACGCTCTATGGCCTCGGTGCCGGCGTCTGGAGCCGCGATGCCAACCGCTGCTACCGCTTCGGTCGTGCCATCCAGGCGGGCCGGGTCTGGACCAACTGCTACCACGCCTATCCCGCGCACGCGGCGTTCGGCGGCTACAAGCAATCGGGCGTGGGACGCGAGACCCACAAGATGATGCTCGATCACTATCAGCAGACCAAGAACCTCCTGGTCAGCTACAGCCCGAAGAAGCTCGGCTTCTTCTGATCGGCGGAGAGGGCGGCGCAACCTCGCGCCGCCCGTTCCGCCCAATGCGACAAGGCGCGGACGCTCCTTCGCCAATCCGCACATGTCCCCTGCATCTCGGGAGCTTTTGTCTAACCGGCCCGCCGTCATCCATCTGTCAGAGAATTGAGACAAGAAGCGCCGACATTATTCGGTTCGGCCCTTGTGGCATTCGAAGCGATGCTCGCCAAATGACGGAGGCTTGTCATGAAGAACAGTCGTTCACGGCGGAAGACGCGTGCTGGAGCGATGCTGCTCGGCGCGGCGGCCTTGGCGTTCTTCCCGCAATCGATAACCTTCGCACAGACCGGGTCGACTCCCGCCGGCGCCAAGCACTTCCTGACCCTTGACGGAAAGCCGCCACTGATCCTCGGGCATCGCGGCGTGCCGGGGCTGGTGGCTGAAGAGACCGAGGCATCGTATGACCTTGCCGCAGCCCTCGGGACCGACGCGCTCGAAGAGGACCTGCACCTGACCAGGGATTGCGTATTGGTCGCACGTCACAACCCGTGGCTGAGTGACAATACCAACATTGCCGAGGTGGCGAAAACCAATGCGGTGGTTGCGGCCCGCAAGCGCACGGTGCCTGGTGTGAAGGTCAAAGTGAAATGGGCCCAGTCTCCCACCAGCGGGCCTGCTGAATACCTCACTGATCTCACCGATCCGGCCGACCCCAAATCGGTGCTGAAATCGCTGATCGTGGACGGCGAAGATCATGCCAATGATTGGTCGATCACCGACTTCACCATGGCCGAGCTGAAGGACTGGATCGCCGGCACTACCTATGATGCGGCCAACGAAAGGCCGAAGATATTCAACGGCAAGTTCCCGATCATCAGCTTCCAGGACGTCATCGACATCGCCAAGGCCAAGAGCAAGGAGACGGGGCGTCCCATCGCCGTCTATCCGGAAACCAAGAATCCGACCTGGAACAATGCGCAGGCGATCGCAAATGGCTGTGGCGCGCCCGGCAGCCACCCGCTCGAGGATGCCCTGATCAAGATCATCAAGGACAACGGCCTCAATGCGAAGGACGCTCCCATCTTTGTGCAGAGCTTCGAGCCCGGCAGCCTGAAATACATGCGCAGCCATGGCCTGGAGACGCGGCAGGTCCAGCTCATCGATGGCAACGGTATCGACTTCAAGACGGGAAAGGTCCTCCTCAACAACATCACCAATTCGCGTCCGTTCGACTGGACCGTTTCGGGTGACCAACGCTTGTATGATGCGATGCTAACCCCCGAGGGCCTCGCGGAGATCAAGACCTATGCCGACGGCATTGGTCCGTGGAAGGCTTACATCGTTCCGCTCAAGGTCTCTCCCTGGAAGGACAGCAACGCCGATGGCACGCCCTTCAAGGGATCGACGCCTGAGGCATCGACGCAGGAAGCAACCAGCCTCGTTGCCGACGCGCACAAGCTTGGCCTGTTCGTGCATGTCTTCACGTTCCGGAACGAGAAGAAATATCTGGCTGCGGACTATCACGGCGATCCAAGCCTGGAATATCTCAAGTTCTTCCGTCTCGGCGTCGAGGGGGTGTTTACCGACTTCACGCATACCGGAGTTGGCGCCCGCGCAGCCTATCTGCGCGAGCTGGGCTGGTGAGGCCGGCTTCGCGGCGAGCAAATGTTGCCTGATCGGTGGCAAAGATTTTGCAATATTTCGGCCACGTTGCAGTGCGGCATAATGAAAGTCGTGGCATGGCACCCCAGCGCTTTCACACGCGTTTGACTTGGGTTAGAGAGGGCTGAAGTTTTCTCTGACCCGGAATTCCCATGGCCGCACCCAAGAAAGCCGCCGCAAGCGCTCCACAAGACAAGACCAACGGCGGCTCGCCCCCGGAATTCACCAAGGAGCAGGAGCTCAAGGCGCTCCGCGACATGCTCCTGATTCGGCGGTTCGAGGAGAAAGCCGGCCAGCTCTACGGCATGGGTGCGATCGGCGGGTTCTGCCATCTCTATATCGGCCAGGAGGCCGTGGTGGTCGGCATGCAGATGGCCCTGAAAGAGGGCGATCAGGTCATCACCGGCTACCGCGACCACGGCCACATGCTCGCCACCGGCATGGAAGCCAACGGAGTCATGGCCGAGCTCACTGGACGTCGCGGTGGTTATTCCAAGGGCAAGGGCGGCTCCATGCATATGTTCAGCGTGGAGAAGAAGTTTTACGGCGGCCACGGCATCGTCGGCGCCCAGGTCTCGCTCGGCGCCGGGCTCGCCTTCGCCAATCACTATCGCGGCAATGACAACGTCGCCGTCACCTATTTCGGCGACGGCGCGGCCAATCAGGGCCAAGTCTATGAGAGCTTTAACATGGCGGAGCTCTGGAAGCTGCCGGTGATCTTCGTCATCGAGAACAACCGCTACGCCATGGGTACGGCGGTTTCGCGCGCCTCGGCGCAGCAGGATTTTTCCAAGCGCGGTCTCTCCTTCAACATCCCCGGTCATCAGGTCGACGGCATGGACGTCCGCGCGGTGAAGGCCGCCGCCGACGAGGCGGTCGCCTGGTGTCGCGCCGGCAAGGGCCCGGTCATCCTGGAAATGCAGACCTACCGCTATCGCGGCCACTCGATGTCCGATCCCGCAAAATACCGCACGCGCGAGGAGGTCGAGAAGGTCCGTCATGACCAGGACCCGATCGAGCAGGTGCGTAACCGGCTGCTCGCGGCCAAGGTGAGCGAACAGGATCTCAAGGCGATCGATGCCGAGGTTCGCGACATCGTCAACGCCTCTGCCGACTTTGCCCAGCATGACCCCGAGCCGGATGCGTCCGAGCTCTGGACCGACGTTTATCGCTGAACGCGCGCAAGCTTTCTTTTGGAGCCGATATGCCAATTCAAGTGCTGATGCCCGCGCTGTCGCCCACGATGGAAAAGGGCAACCTCGCCAAATGGTTGAAAAAAGAGGGCGAGCAGATCAAGTCGGGTGACGTGATCGCCGAGATCGAGACCGACAAGGCGACCATGGAGGTCGAGGCGACCGACGAGGGGACGCTCGGCAAGATCCTGATCCCCGAAGGCACCGCCGACGTTGCCGTCAACACGCCGATCGCGACGATCCTCGCCGACGGCGAGAGCGCTGCCGATCTTGCGAAGGCGCCCGCACCCGCCAAGCCTGCGGCGGCAGCGCCGCCTGCCGCCGCGAAGGCCGAGGCGCCCCAGCCGAAGTCTGCTGCGCCGCAGGCCGTTGCCGAGCCTGATCCGGAAGTGCCCGCCGGCACCGAGATGGTGACGCAGACCATCCGCGAAGCGCTGCGCGACGCCATGGCCGAGGAGATGCGTCGCGATGCCGACGTCTTCGTGATGGGCGAAGAAGTTGCCGAATATCAGGGCGCCTACAAGGTCACCCAGGGCCTGCTTCAGGAATTCGGCGCCAAGCGCGTGATCGACACGCCGATCACCGAGCACGGCTTTGCCGGTATCGGCGTCGGCGCCGCGATGGCGGGCCTGAAGCCGATCGTCGAGTTCATGACCTTCAACTTCGCCATGCAGGCGATGGACCAGATCATCAACTCCGCCGCCAAGACGCTCTATATGTCCGGTGGCCAAATGGGCTGCTCGATCGTGTTCCGCGGGCCGAACGGCGCTGCCGCACGCGTCGCCGCCCAGCACAGCCAGGATTACTCCTCCTGGTACTCGCATATCCCGGGCCTGAAGGTCGTTGCGCCGTATTCGGCGGCCGACGCCAAGGGCCTGCTGAAGGCCGCGATCCGCGATCCCAATCCGGTGATCTTCCTCGAGAACGAGGTGCTCTATGGCCACACCGGCGAGGTGCCGAAGCTCGACGACTACGTGATCCCGATCGGCAAGGCGCGCATCGTGCGTGCGGGCAGCCACGTCACCATCATCTCCTGGTCGAACGGCATGACCTACGCGCTCAAGGCCGCCGACGAGCTTGCCAAGGACGGCATCGAGGCGGAGGTCATCGACCTGCGCACGCTGCGGCCGATGGACACCGAGACCATCGTCAACTCGGTGAAGAAGACCGGCCGTGCCGTGACGGTGGAGGAGGGCTGGGCGCAGAGCGGCGTCGGCGCCGAGATCGCCGCGCGCATCATGGAGCATGCCTTCGACTATCTCGACGCGCCGGTGACGCGCGTCTCCGGCAAGGACGTGCCGATGCCCTATGCCGCGAACCTGGAGAAGCTCGCGCTGCCCTCGGCGGCTGAAGTGGTCGAGGCCGCCAAAGCCGTCTGCTACAGGTAGACCATGGCAGGCCCGAAGGAGCAGCCATTGCCGCCCGACGTCATCGCCCGCGAGGACGCGGTCGAGATCCTGCGCGTGTTCGTGCTGGACGGCGGGCTGTCGATGGCGTTCCAGCGCGCCTTCGAAGAGCCCGACATGTGGGGCCTGCTGCTTGTCGATCTCGCCCGCCACGCCGCGCGCGCCTATGCTCGCGAGAGCGAATACACCGAGGAAGAGGCGCTGGACCGGATCCTCGAGATGTTCCGGGCCGAGATCGAACGGCCGACCGACACCGGCACCACCACGCCACGCGGGCAGAAGGGGCACTGAGCGTGGCGGTGGAATCCTATCATTACGATTTCATGCTGGAGGCGATCCGCGAGGCGGAGGCTTCGATCGCGCAGGGCGGCCTGCCGATCGGCGCCGTGCTGACGCGCGAGAAGAAGGTCATCGCCCGCGGCCACAACAATCGCGTGCAGGAAAAGAACGTCATCCTGCATGGCGAGATGAGTTGCCTGCGCGACGCCGGCGTGATCTCGTTCCACGACACCGTCATGTACACCACGCTGTCGCCATGCTCGATGTGTGCCGGCGCGCTCGGCCTGTTCAAGGTCTCGCTGGTGGTGATCGGGGAGTCCGTCACGTTCCCGGGCTCCAAGGACATCCTCGACAAGTTCGGCATCCCCTGGATCGATCTTGCCGACGACCGCTCCATCACCATGATGAAGACGTGGCGTTCCAATCCCGCCAATGAGCGCCTGTGGCAGGGCGACATCGGCAACTAAACCTGGTCTGTTCGTCTTTCAGTGTGGGAGACGACATTTTGAGAAGTTCTTCGTGAGGTCAGCATGCCCATCAACATCCTGATGCCAGCTCTCTCGCCGACGATGGAGAAGGGCAACCTCGCCAAGTGGCTGAAGAAAGAGGGCGACAAGGTCAAATCCGGGGACGTCATCGCCGAGATCGAGACCGACAAGGCCACCATGGAGGTCGAGGCCATCGACGAAGGCACGATCGCCAAGATCCTCGTGCCCGAGGGCACGCAGGACGTTGCGGTCAACGATGTCATCGCGGTGCTCGCCGGCGAGGGCGAGGACGTGAAGGCCGCGAGCGCAGGCGCTGCGAAGCCCAGCGCCTCGGCTGCGCCACCGAAAGCCACCGAGGCCCCCGCTGCAGCGCCGGCTGCACCAGCTCCTGCCGCGCCGAAGGCTGCACCGCCTGTCGCCGCACCGGCGCCGCAGGCCGCGGCTCCCGCCGTGCAGGGCAACGGCCAGGGCGGCCGCGTGTTCTCATCGCCGCTGGCGCGCCGTCTCGCCAAGGACGCCGGCATCGAGATTGCGATGGTCACCGGCACTGGCCCGCACGGCCGCGTGGTCGCGCGCGACGTCGAGCAGGCCAAGTCTGGCAAGGGCCTGAAGGCGCCGGCAGCCGCGCCGTCCGCCGGACCTTCGATTGCGCCGACCATGTCGGACAAGCAGATCCTGGCGCTGTTCGAACCTGGCTCCTACGACATCGTCCCGCATGACGGCATGCGTCGCACCATCGCGCAGCGCCTGACCGCGTCGATCCAGAATGTCCCGCACTTCTACCTCACCATCGACTGCGACATCGGCAAACTGCTCGTCGCGCGTGAGGAGATCAACGCGGCGGCTCCGAAGGACAAGGAGAAGAAGCCGCTCTACAAGATCTCGGTCAACGACTTCGTCATCAAGGCGATGGCGGTCGCGCTGCAGAAGATCCCGAACTGCAATGTGAGCTGGACCGAATCCGGCATGGTCAAGCATCACCAATCCGACGTCGGCGTCGCCGTGGCGATGCCGGGCGGCCTGATCACGCCGATCATCCGCAAGGCCGAGACCAAGACGCTCTCGACCATCTCCAACGAGATGAAGGACTTTGCCACGCGCGCCCGCTCGCGCAAGCTGAAGCCGGAGGAGTACCAGGGCGGCACCACCGCGGTGTCGAACCTCGGCATGTTCGGCATCAAGGATTTCACCGCCGTGATCAACCCGCCGCACGCCACCATCCTCGCGGTCGGCACCAGCGAAGAACGCCCGGTTGTGCGCAATGGCAAGATCGAGATCGCGCAGATGATGAGCGTGACCTTGTCTTGCGATCACCGTGCCATCGACGGCGCGCTCGGCGCCGAGCTGATCGGGGCCTTCAAGCAGCTGATCGAAAACCCCGTCATGATGATGGTCTAAGCCGCGGAGCGTGGCGATGCCGCACACCCAAGCCTTTGCTGCTGCCGGTATCGCAGCGCTTGGCGTGGCGTGGTTGATTGCTGTGCAGATGGTGCTGACCTTTCGGACCTCGGACGAGTTTGGGTTGGTCATGGGCGCGATCACAGCCGATCTCGCAATCGGCTTTGCAATTCTGGCGTTCGTCGTCTCGAAGCTCGGGAGCGAGCGCGTGATGACGCTGAGCGTGCTGGGGGTCGCACTTGCCACGCTGATGTTCTCGGGCTGGCCGGTCTGGATGGATGCGGTCGAGGCGCGCTCTAGCAATCCCTATCCGAGCAGCCATCGCGATGCGCAGATCGTGCTCGAATTTCTAGCGCCGTGCCTTGCCGGATTGGTCGTGCTGTGGCGCCTTCTGGTCCGTGCATATCGCAAGGCGCTGGGGCAGGATGCGCGAACGCTGTGGCCCTGGTTCACGATCGGGGCGGGCCTCGTGCTGGTGTTCAATCCGCTCGGCATCGAGGTCGTCGGTTCAGCGATCGCCCCCTCGGCGACTGATTGGCTGGCCAGCCTCTGGCGTTTCGTGGCCGTGGTTGCTGCTGCGGTTCTCGTCGTTCTTGCTGTCATCGAGTTCGCGCTGCGCGCGCGTCGTTTACGTTTACCGGTTCAGGCGGAGGTTTGAGTGGCCGACACGTCTTTCGATATCATCATCATCGGCTCCGGCCCGGGCGGCTATGTCACCGCCATCCGCGCCGCTCAGCTTGGCTTCAAGACCGCGATCGTCGAGAAATCGTATCTCGGCGGCATCTGCCTGAACTGGGGCTGCATTCCGACGAAAGCGCTGCTGCGTTCGGCCGAGATCTACCACTACATGCAGCATGCCAAGGATTACGGTCTGTCGGCGGAGAAGGTGTCGTTCGATCCGAAGGCCGTGGTGCAGCGCTCGCGCGGCGTCTCGAAGCGGCTGAACGACGGCGTCGGCTTCCTGATGAAGAAGAACAAGGTGAGCGTCATCTGGGGCGCCGCTTCGATCGATGCGCCCGGCAAGGTCACCGTGAAGAAGTCCGATGTCGAGGGCCCGAAGGGCGCGCTCGGCGAGGGGACCTACCAGGCAAAGCACATCATCGTCGCGACCGGCGCGCGTCCGCGCGTGCTGCCCGGGCTCGAGCCCGACCCGAAGCTGGTCTGGACCTACTTTGAGGCCATGATCCCGGACCGGATTCCGAAGTCGCTCCTCGTCGTTGGCTCCGGCGCGATCGGCATCGAGTTCGCCTCCTTCTTCCACACCATGGGCTCCGACGTGACCGTGGTCGAGGTGCTGCCGCAGATCCTGCCCGTCGAGGATGCGGAGATCGCAGGGCTTGCGCGAAAGCGCTTCGAGAAGATGGGCATCAAGGTCATGTCCTCGACCAAGGTCACGAAGCTGGAGAAGAAGGCCGACAGCGTCGTCGCCACCATCGACGATGGCAAGGGCAAGCCCATCACCACTGAGTTCGAGCGCGTGATTTCGGCGGTCGGCGTCGTCGGCAACATCGAGAATCTCGGCCTGGAGAAGCTCGGTGTCAAAACCGACCGCGGCTGCATCGTGATCGACGGCTACGGCAAGACCAACGTTCCCGGCATCTATGCCATCGGCGATGTCTCCGGTCCGCCCATGCTCGCTCATAAGGCCGAGCATGAGGGCGTGATCTGCGTCGAAGCGATCAAGGGCATGCATCCGCACGCCATGGACAAGAACATGATTCCGGGCTGCACCTATTGCCATCCGCAGGTCGCGTCCGTCGGTCTGACCGAAGCCAAGGCCAAGGAGAACGGTCGCGAGATCCGCGTCGGCCGCTTCCCCTTCGTCGGCAATGGCAAGGCGATCGCACTCGGCGAGGACCAGGGCCTGGTCAAGGTGATCTTCGACAAGAAGACCGGCCAGCTCCTGGGCGCCCACATGATCGGCGCGGAGGTCACCGAGCTGATCCAGGGCTACGTCGTCGCCATGAACCTGGAGACGACGGAGGAAGAACTGATGCACACGGTCTTCCCACATCCGACCCTGTCGGAAATGATGAAGGAAGCCGTGCTCGATGCCTACGGGCGGGTGCTGAATATTTGACGATTGAGCGGCGGCACCCGCCGACCCGTCATCCTGAGGCGCGAGCTGCGCGGTGCATCGCACCGCGCAGGAAGCTTCGAAGGATGAACGGCCGGGATGCAGCAGCCGGGCCCGTCGCCCTTCGAGGCTTCCGCTTCGCTCCGGCACCTCCAGCGACAATGGCTTCGCCATTGCGCGGGGGTGACGGGACCAAATACTGAAAAGCCCAGAACAACAAGAGGGACAAACCCATGCAAGAAAACGACAACCTCACCACCGAACGCCCGACCTTCGTCACGCATCTCGAATGCGCGATGGAAGGCGACCATTATCCGGCCGATGAGGTCCACAACCTCTCCAAGGCCGGCAAGCCGCTGCTTGTTCGCTACGACCTCACCGGGGTGAAGAAGGCGCTGACCAAGGACGCGCTGAGCCAACGTCCCGCCGACATGTGGCGCTACCGCGAGCTGTTGCCGGTGCGCAAATGCAAGGACATCGTCTCGCTCGGCGAGGTGACCACGCCGCTGATCCGGCTGCCGAAGCTTGGGGCAAAGCTCGGCGGCGGCGAGATCATCGTGAAGGACGAGGGACGCTTGCCGACCGGCTCGTTCAAGGCGCGCGGCCTCGTGATGGCCGTGTCGATGGGCAAGGCGCTTGGCATCAAGCACATGGCGATGCCGACCAACGGCAATGCCGGTGCGGCACTCGCAGCCTATGCGACGGCCTGTGGCATCAAGACCACGATCTTCTGCCCGGCTGATACGCCCGAGGTGAATGTCAGCGAGATCGAGCTCCAGGGCGCGACCGTCTACCGCGTCAACGGCTATATCGACGATTGCGGCAAGATCGTCGGCGAGGGCAAGGCGAAGGTCGGCTGGTTCGACACCTCCACGCTGAAGGAGCCGTACCGGATCGAGGGCAAGAAGACCATGGGCCTCGAACTCGCCGAACAGCTCGGCTGGGACGTGCCCGACGTGATCTTCTATCCGACCGGCGGCGGCACCGGCCTGATTGGCATGTGGAAGGCGTTCGATGAGCTCGAGAGGATTGGGTTCATCGGAAGCAAACGTCCGCGCATGGTCGCGGTGCAGGCGTCCGGTTGCGCGCCGATGGTGCGCGCCTACGAGGCCGGCACCGAGCATGCGACGCGCTGGGAAGACGCCCACACCATCGCCTCCGGCATCCGCGTGCCGCAGGCGATCGGCGATTTCCTGATCCTGCGCGCCGTGCGCGAAAGCAAGGGTTTTGCCATCGCAGTCGACGACGACAAGATCTCGTCCGCGCTGAGCGAAGTCGCGCGCGAGGAGGGGCTCTTGCTGTGCCCCGAGGGCGCCGCCACCTACGCCGCCTATAAGGAAAGCCTCGCCGACGGCCGCGTCAGCAAGAGCGACCGCGTGATGCTGTTCAATTGCGCGACCGGCCTGAAATATCCACTGCCGCCGGTCACCCGCACGCTCGATCGCCACAAGCCGATCGACTATTCGCAGTTCTAGCGCGTCATTTCGTCACGAATGATCCCTCTTCCCGTACGCGGGCAGAGGGCAAAGAATAACGATGACATCGCTGGGGAGAAGGCAATGAAGAAGGCCGTCTGGGCCGGGCTGATCGGGATTCTCGCGTTCACTGGTGTTGCGTTCGCCGACGATTTTCCCTCACATCCCATCACCATCATCGTGCCGTTTGCGGCCGGCGGTCCGTCGGACGCGATGGCGCGGGTGCTGGCGGAGCGGATGCGGGTGACGCTCGGGCAGGCCGTGGTGATCGAGAACGTCACCGGTGCAGGCGGTTCGATCGGCGTCGGCCGTGCGGTGCATTCGTCGCCGGACGGCTACACCATCTCGTTCGGCCATCTCGGCACCCATGTCGCCAACGGCGCCGTCTACAAGCTCAATTACGATCTCGTCGCAGATCTCGAGCCGGTGGTGCTGCTGCCAAGCAACCCGATGATCGTCGTCAGCAAGAACGCGGTGCCCGCGACCTCGCTGAAGGATCTGCTGGCGTGGCTCAAGTCGCGGCCGTCGCCGGCGACCGCCGGCACGGCAGGCGCGGGCTCCGGCAGCCACATCGCCGGCGTCTATTTCGAGAGCGTCACCGGCATCAAGTTGCAATACGTGCCTTATCGCGGCACTGGCCCCGCGCTGAACGATCTCATCGCCGGGCAGATCGACATCATCGTCGACCAGACCTCCAACTCCATCAACCAGGTCCGCGCCGGCACCATCCGCGCCTATGCGATCAGCGATGACAAGCGCCTGTCCTCGGCATCGGAGATTCCGACCGCGGAGGAGGCGGGGCTGAAAGGCTTCAACATGACGCTCTGGTCGGGCATGTGGGTGCCCAAGGGCACGCCGAAGGAGATCGTGACCAAGCTCAACGCCGCGGCCGTGGAAGCGCTGAAGGATCCCGCGGTGAAGAAGCAACTCGAAAGCCAGGGCCTGGAGATGACGCCCAAGGACCTGCTCACTCCCGAAGCCCTCGGCGCGCGTCAGAAAGCCGAGATCGCAAAATGGTGGCCGATCATCAAGGCCGCCAACATCAAGGTGGATTGAGGCGCTTTGCCGCGGCCGCAATGCGAAAGCCGCTTCGCCCTGAGGAGCGGCGAAGGCTCGGCGCGGCCGTATCACATCGTGGCTTCACCGGGCTCGGACAGCGCCGCCTCCAGGCATTGAATCAGGGCCGGTGTGGAAAACGGCTTGGCGAGAAAGCAGATCGCGCCGGCTCTCAGCGCACGCTCGCGCACGGCGTCGTCGGGAAAAGCCGTCATGAAGATGAAGGGCGTGAGGTGCCCGAGGCCGCGCATATGCATCAACAAATCAACGCCGCTCATGACCGCCATCTGCACATCCGCGATCACGCAGGAGGTCGTGTTGAGTTCGGTGGATTGGAGAAATTCGTGAGCGGAGCCAAAGGTGTAGACCGTGTATCCCCGCGACGTCAGGAGGTTGTTCGTCGCAAGGCGAACGGACGGATCATCATCAATGACGGAAACAATCGAAGACACTGACAATATGATCGCTCCTGATCGGGGGAGCCACGGGCCGCGGCGCAGCCGCCCATCGGGAAGGTGGGCCCCCGGAGCGAGATTGGAAAGCATACTTAGGTTTGCAGGTTTCCCCTGACGCGCGGGATTCCGAGCGCGTCGGTCATTCTGACGAGATCGGCCAATGACTTAGCGCCCATTTTTCGCATGATTTGCCCGCGGTAGATTTTCACGGTGATCTCGGCCAATCCGAGCTCGGCGGCGACCTGCTTGTTCATCAGGCCGGATGCGACAAGGCTGAGGACGTCGCGCTGGCGCGCGCTCAGGCTCTCGAAGCGAGACCGCACGCCGGAGACCGACTTCTCCGCATCGCGCCGCTTACGATCCCGTTCGATCGCAGCCTGGACCGCATCCAGCATGTCCTGGTCGCGCACCGGCTTGGTCAGAAAATCGACGGCGCCGCTCTTCATGGCCCTGACGGTCATGGGAATATCGCCATGACCGGTGATGAAGATGATGGGCGTGTGAATATTGGCCTTGGCGAGATCCGCCTGGAGGTCGAGGCCGCTCGAGCCCGGCAGGCGAATATCGAGCACAAGGCAACTGGGGGCCGCCGGCGGCTTGGCCTCCATGATCTCCGCCGCCGAGCCGAAGGCCTCGACCTTAAGGCCGACCGATTGGAAGAGATTGGTGAGCGCTCGGCGCATCGACGGATCGTCATCGACGATCAGGACGATCGGATCATCGGCGCTCGCCTGCGCCTGGGTCGGCTTGGCGTGGTCGGTCACGAGGTGTCCTTGTGCGGCAAGGGCAGGGCGACCTGGAATGTCGCACCGCCGCCGTCATTGGGAAAGGCCGAAAGCCGGCCCGCATGCGCCTCGATGATCGATCGGCAGATCGACAGCCCCATCCCCAGGCCGCCAGATTTAGTAGTGAAGAAAGGTGTGAAGATGCGCTGCGTCACCTCCTTGCCAAGGCCGACACCGCGATCCGTCACGGTGAGGAGCAGGCCGTCGCCGTCTTCGTCCGCCTGGCTGGAGCGGATCGCGAGCTCACGCGGGCGGTCGACATTGGCCTGCATGGCCTCGATGCCGTTCATCACCAGGTTGATCAGCACCTGCTGGAGCTGGATCCGGTCGCCGCAAATCCTGGGCAAGTTGGACGCCAGCTCCATTCGCACCGACACCGCATGGGTTGCGAGCTCGCGCCGAACGAGGGCCACCGCTTCCCTGACGACCTCGTTGATGTCGAGTGAAACTACCTCGATCTCGGTCTTCTTCGCCAGCGCCCTGATCCGGCGGATCACCTCGCTGGCCCGATTGGCGTCCTCGACAATCCATTCAGCTGAACGGCGCGCGGCCTTTTGGTCGGCCGGTTCGCGGTCGAGCCAGCCGATGCAGGCGTCCGCATTGGAGATCACGGCGGCAAGAGGCTGGGTGATTTCATGGGCGATCGAGGCGGTGAGTTCGCCGAGCGTCGTGATGCGCGTGACATGGGCAAGCTCGCCTTGCGCTTTGCGTAGCGCCTCTTCCGCCTGCTCGGCGCGGATCGCCGCCGTCACGTCGCTGCTGACGCCGCGATAGCCGAGAAAATTGCCGTTTCCGTCATGGAAGGGCTTGCCGCTGGTGCGCACATAAATTGGATGTCCGTTGCGATCCCGGCTGTGGTAGACGAGATCGCGGAAGGGAAGGTGGGCATCGAGCGCCGCACGATGCTGCTCCCATTTCTCTGGCTCGAACTCGGCATCAGGCGGAATGTCCCAACGGGACAGGCCGATCAAGCCCGTTGGCGGAGCAGTGGACGTATCGGCGTGTTCCGATATCCGCGTGATGCGGTGATCCGGACCGGTCTCCCAGAACCAGTCCGATGCGGTTTCGGCATAGTCGCGAAACCGCTGCTCCGATGTCTTGAGCTCGTCGAATGCTTTTTGCAGCGCCTCTTTTGCCGCGAACTGCTCGGTGACGTCGATGTGGGTGCCGATGATTTCGATCACCTCGCCGTCGCGGCCTATGACGGGATGTCCTTCCGTATGGACACGTGTGATCGAGCCGTCAGGACGCGCAATCCGAAAGTCGATCTGGAAGGCTTCCTTCTGCCGGACCGCTTCACGTTCCACTTCAGCAATCCGTCGAAAGTCTTCGGGCAGGATTCGTTGCTGGAACGCCCGCGCCGGTACATCGATCTGGTCCGGCTCAAACCCGAATAGGCGGTAGAGCTCGGCCGATCGGTAGGCGAATTCCTGACGATGCACGTCCCATGCCCAGCTGCTCGTATGGCTGAGGCGCTGAGCTTCGGCCAGGTAGGCCTCGCTGCGCCGCAGCCTCTGCTCAGCCTCCTTTGCAACCGTGACATCGGTCACGGCCCCGACAAACTCGATGCGCCCGGATGCGCGTCGTACCGCGCGCGCCACGGAATGGAGATATTTGACGGATCCATCCGGCATCAGCAGGCGATATTCGTGGTCGAAATCCTCAGCTTCGCGGTAAGCCCGATCCAGAGTCCTTCTGACCGTCTCGCGATCTTCCGGATGGATGCGCTGAAAAACGAAGTTGAGGGTCGGCTTCGTCGCCGGGTCACATTGGAAGATGCGAAAGGTCTCCCTTGACCAGACAGCCTCGCCCGTCGCGAGACTCAAGCCGAAGCTGCCGGTGTGACTCAACTCCTGCGCCTGGGCGAGGTAGGCCTCGCTCTGCCGCAGCGCATCCTCCGTCTCCTTGCGCTGGGTGATGTTTTCGCAGGCGACCAGCACGATCGGCGTTCCGTCGCCGCGCAGCATCGCCTTGGCGTTTTCGCGGACCCAGAGTACCGAGCCGTCCTTCCGGATCTTGCGAATCTCCCAGGTGTGCGACTGGTCTAAGGTCTTAAGGCACAACGCGACGCACCGACGGACGGCGTCGTGGTCCTCCTCGAAGAAGACGTTCAGCACCGATTTGCCGATCAGTTCGGCCGCCGTGTAGCCCAGTTGTGCGGCGCCAAATGTATTCACGTTGAGCACCGTTCCGGCCGGATCGACCATGAAGTACATGACCGGATTGTGCTCGAACACCTCGCGCCATTGCTTCACGGCATCGCGCAGATCGGTGTCCTGCCGCAAGTCGTCACTGACCGCGGACCGATTCTTCTCTCCGTTGCCAAATGACCGAAGCGCCGCAAGGCCGCCGAGCAGAAATTGTGCGGCCGAATTCCCAAATTTTGCAATCTGGCCAGGCATCATCGCAAGCGTCCCGGCTCGCTGGCGTCGTGGCGAGTAGAGCACTTTGCAATAACAGGGGCAATTCCCTCCGACCAAAGTAGGATTCCGCGCGAAACTCGCGGTCGCCGTGCAGCTTGCGAGCGTTGCGCCGTCTCGTTGCGCAGGTCGGCGAAGGTCCGGAAAACTACGGGACAAACCTACGTATAGCTCGCGCATCCCTAGTTCTAGCGCGCATTTACCTCCGTACAATTGAGCGAGCCGTTGCGCGAGGACTAGTCTTGCGGCCAATCGAGGAGAGTCGATTGCGGAGCACAAATAGCCGAGAAGCTCCGCGGGCAGACCACAAAGAGCCAAGCTCTGCGTCCGCCGCCCTGACTTGCCGGATGAATTGGCGAGTCACGCTTGAGAAGCCGCATTTTCCATGACGACCTTGGTGACCGTGCATTTGTGCAAAGGAAGCCAGGCCCCCTAAGAGGTCAAGAGGAGAGGATTATGTGCGATAGGTCCGAGTGCTCCGAGCGCCGCCCCGACAGTGACTCCAAAGGCTGTGCTGTCTGTGGCGGGAAGTTTGGCCTGATCCGATACTATTCGTGGAAAAGCCCGCTCTGCTCGAGGAAATGTCTCGACCATTTCAGGGCCCGTCGCGAGCGCGACCGCCGTTGGCTGTTCCGATTCCAGGCGGCGTGAGGATCAACCGCCGCATCCGCCCCGTCAGGCAATTTCTGAATCAGGAGGCTGCGTGTCGAACCGTGCTTGCAAGCTCCTCTTGGCGATCGCGCTGCCGCTTCCGCTGATGACGGGCGTGGAGGCCGAGGAGGCTGGCCAGGATGCTGCACATCGTCACCATCCGCCCCAGGATCAGCTGTTGCACGAGAAGTTCTACTCGAGCTGGCACATGCCGGACAATCCGGTGCTGAGCTGCTGCAACAGCGCAGATTGTTACCCGACCGAGGTACGCTACATCGACGGCAGGATCTACGCGCGGCGGCGGGAAGACGGGAAGTACATCCTGATCCCGTCCCAGAAAGTCGAGCGCAACAGAGACAATCCCGACGGCCGCAACCATCTCTGCGCGCCTCCGCCGTCCGCTTCTCTGGTCGACACGGTTTACTGCTTCGCGCTGGGAGGAGCCACGTGAAATTCATATTGGTGAACGGAAGGACCCCCTTCCGCAAGACGTTTTGTCTGTGGTGCTGTGAGGAGATCCGCGGCGGCTATCTGCGCGACGTCAGGACGCTGCTGCCCTATTGCGGCCACGAGTGCTACGCGCGTCATCACGAGGCTGTGTCGTCGATCGGTGGGCTCGCGCGAGCAGCGTCTTGAGCGACAGGCGGTCGAGGTGATCGGGCGGATGTGCCTTCGGCAGGAGAGGAGACGGCGTTGAGGTTCATGCTGGTCAATCAGGAACGACCCCGCCACGGCGCCTCCTGCAGCGCCTGCGCCCGGCCGCTTGGCTCGAGTTATGTCAGGCACGTATCCAAGCAAGAGCGGTATTGCGACTACGATTGCTACCGTCGGTATCAGCAGACGGCCATGGGAATGCTCTGGCCTTACCAAAGTTCGCTCGAGGCGGTCACTGTGCTGGCGGCCATTTCGAGCTGGAGCTTGATGATGCAGATGGGCGCGCTCTCGCGCTCGCTGACCGAGGCATATCTGCGCGCGCACGACCTTCTGACCGCGGAAGGAGGTGACGGCTAGCTGAATGATGCAGGCCGCGCAGAACCGTCGGCCGCAGTCACCGCGTCCCGCTTCGCGCCGTGTCCAGCCCCGGCGGTGCGAACCTAGGGCGCCGGGGCTGCGGCCGATGCCGTCGGTGCCGCGCTCACTTCATGCGTCGGGACACGCTGCTCGGACTTCGCCGTGACCAATCCGCTGCCCTCGAAGCGCGCGCGGTAGACCAGCACATTCTCCATCACGCGCTGCACGTAGTTGCGCGTCTCCGACAGCGGAATGCGCTCGACCCAGTCGACGGGATCGACCTTGGGATCGCGGGGATCGCCATGCGCCTGCACCCATTCGCGCACCCGGCCGCGGCCGGCATTGTAGCCGGCAAAGGTCATGATCTGGTTGCCGCGGTATTCCGATAGAAGCGCGCTCAGCTCGGCCGCGCCCATCTGCGTGTTGTAGACGGGATCGGAGACCATACGGTCCCAATCATAGGGCACGCCGAAGCGCTTGGCCGTGTCGCGTCCCGCTTCCGGCGTCACCTGCATCAGCCCGACGGCGTTGGCGGGCGACTTGTCGCGCTGGTCGAAGGAGCTTTCGGTGCGCGCCACCGAATAGATTACGCTCTGCTCGATCTCGGGCGCGACCTGCTTGTGAGCCGGAATCCCGATGGTCGGGAAGGCGTAATGGTCGAGCGCGAGTCCGCGCGCCAGCGCCGACTTGCCGATCTCGAGCATCGTACGGGCATCGTTGCGCCGGCCCGCGAGCTCGCCGAGCGCTTCGAGGGCGGCGACATCGCTGCTCTGCTCGGCAAGATCCTCGGCGTAATAGAAGACAACGTCGCGCTCGCCGACGGCGTAGAGCATGTCGGCCGCGCGCACGCGCTCGTCCGCAGGCGGCGCGTCGGCCGAAGCCAGCACTACGGGCGAGGGTGCGCGTAGCTCGATCCGGTCGAGGCCGAGCCTGGCGCGGGCGAGCTGGCCGTAGTAGGCCGTTGAATAGCGTGCCGCCGCCTGATAGCTCAGGCGGGCATCAGCCGTCGCGCCCATCGCCTCGGCGGCGCGACCGCGCCAGTAATGGGCCCGCGACAATGCGATCGGATTGGCCGAGCCCTCGTCGATCGAGGCGAAGTGCATCATCGCGGTCTTGGGATCGTCGAGATAGCGCAGCGCGATCCAGCCGCACATGAAGTGGTAGTCTACGCGATAGACCTCCTTTTCTGGCACTGCGGCCGCCCGCACCACGTCATAGGCGGTCCTGGACTTGCCCTGGTCGAGCAGCCTGCGCGCGAGCAGGCGCCGTTCGCGCCACCAGGCGTCAGTGTCCTGGGCCGCCATGGTATCGGGCGCGGCGGCGAGGATCACCTCGGCCGCATCATCGATGCGGTCCTTCTGGAGGTGCCACTGCGCGCGGCACAGGACATAGCCGAGATCGCGGCGCGCTTCAGTCGACACGTCGTCGAGATAATCCTTGGCTTTGTTGGCCTTGCCGGTGACCGCGGCACAGGCCTTGGCGATCGCAAGCTCGTCGCCGCCGAGCCGCTTGGCCGCGCGCTTCGCTCCGGCGTAGTCCTTGACCCCCAGGCGCTTGTCCATGCGCGCGCGATGGTCGTCCGCGGTCAGGAGATCGCGGAACGCTTCATAGGCGTCCTCCTCGCTGCGCTCCGACAGTTCCTCGGTGCGCCAGGTATTGCGGACGAGGATTTGCGCGCGGCCGCGATCGCCCTCAGTGAGCAGCACGCGGGCGAGCGCAAGCTTGCCCTTGGCCGTGGTCGGCCGGTCCATCGTGAATTTGTGCACGGTAGCCGCATCGCTCTTGTCCTGCCAGAGCCGCGCTTCTGCGCGGCGGCGCAAGAGCGCGCGGCTCGGCCAGTCCGGATTGGCCGCAATGAAGGCCGCGTAGCGTTCGAAATCTGCCGTGGTCTCGGAGTGGCGCAGGATGAACCATTCGGCAAGCTTCTGTCCGGCGGGGTCGGTGATCCGATCGCGCGCCGCGGTGGCATCGGCAGTCTTGCCCTTGCGCGCAAGGTCGATTGCGTCCTTCAGCACGGCGAGGTCGCCGGTCAGGGGCGGTGGCGCCGGCTTGTCCGAGGGCTCGTCGTCCGGCTTCTTCGACTTGCGTTTGGCTTCGGCATGTTTGCCGTGCCGCGCCTTGGCGGCTGCGGCGTGACGCTGCTTGCCGGCCTTGTTGCCAGCCTTGGCCTCATGCGTCTTCTTCGGTGCGGATGATTTGTGACCGCTTTTCGCCGCCGCTTCTGTCGAGAGGAGGGCGAGTGCGGCAACGGTGATGACACACGCGAGCGAGCGTAGGCACTGGTTCATTCCATGGTCCCCCTGCGAAACCACTACAAACCAAGGTCCGCGATCTGAATGCGGCTTGAGACTCAGAAGCGATGCGGCAGTGATGATATGGCAACGCTTCGCATTGGTCACGCTCTCGCAACAATGCGGCAAAATACGGAATGGAACGGACGGGAACTTTCCGGCGAGCGTACAGGGCGTCTCGTTTAATTCTCGTTAAGGAATAGGGCTGGCACGTCGGTTACGCCGGCTCAGGACGACCCACCACCCTCGAGAAGCCCAGATTGCGCGTGTTCCCGCGGCCAAAACCGGTGTATGGAGGTTCCCGAGCCGTTACACTCACCCTTTGCCCGCACCAATGCCGATTTTCAACCAGTCGATCCGGCGCAAGATTGTCGGCATCGCCCTCGGACTGATCGTCCTGATGCTGGTCACCGCGATTCTATCGATGGTGATGTCCAGCCAGGTCGGTGTCCTGCTCGACGAACTGACCAACCGCTACATCCCGGCCTACGGAGACTTGGCGCGCGCCAATATCCGGTCGCTGGAACGGGCGGTGGCGCTGCGGCGAATGGTGATGACCAAGATGCAGTCGCCCTCGGACGAGGAGGCCTATGCAGCGCGCCTGCGCGAGTTCGAGGAAGCGGACCGGAAGATCGAGGAGGAGGCTGAGCGCGCACGCGCGTTCATCAACGCGATCATCGACGATCCCAGGACGCCTTCGGACAATGCCACGCTGGCGCGGATCGAGACCCGCATCGAAACCGCCGTCACCGAGCTGCGCCGCGATATGAACGAGGACCACGCGAAGCTCCTCAAGCAAGTCGACGCCAAGCAGGCGGCGGAGGCTCGCAGCACGCTGGAGCACCTCGACGCGATACGCGACCAGTTCAACCAGAAGATCGATGTGATCCGCGCCGACATGCTGAAGCAGGTCTACGCCAGCACGTCGCAGGTGATCCGCCACCAGCACCAGGCGATCATCATCTCAGGGGTCGTCACCGTTCTCGCAGCAGTCGTGGGGTTTACCTTTGCGCTGCTTGTGTCCAGCGGTATCACGCGGCCAGTGCGGCTGTTGCTCGCCGGCACGCGCGAGGTTGAGGCGGGCCGCTTCGACAAGCCCATCACCGTCTCGACCCAGGACGAGATCGGTGAACTCGCCTCCGCCTTCAACCGCATGGTCGAGCAGCTCCGCCAGAACGAGCGTATCCGCGAGACCTTCGGCCGCTACATCGATCCCAAGGTGGTGCAGGGACTGATCGATCGGCCGGAGGTCGCCATCGACGGCCAGCGCCGGGTGATGACCATCATGTTCTGCGACATGAGCGGCTTCACCTCGATGAGCGAGGGCATGACCCCGCGCGGCCTCGTCAAGGTGATGAACCACTATTTCACGGTGATGTCCGGTCCGATCAGGAACAATCGCGGCGTCATCGACAAATATATCGGCGACGCCATCATGTCCTATTGGGGCCCGCCCTTCATCGAGGAGGCGGAGCAGGCCGAACTTGCATGTCTGGCCGCCATCGACATGGCCGATCAGGTGCCCGAACTGCAGAAGCAGCTGCCGGACCTTCTCGGCATTCGCGCCATGCCGGCGCCGTGCGATTTGCGGATCGGCATCGCCACCGGCGAGGTTTTGACCGGCAGCATCGGCTCCGATCTGATGATGAGCTTCACCGTGATGGGCGACGCGGTGAACCTCGCCTCGCGGCTGGAGGCCGTCAACAAGGCTTATGGTACTCGCATCCTGATCGCGCAGGCGACCGCGGATGCGATCGGACCGCGCTTCGAGTTGCGCGAGATCGATCGTCTCGCTGTCGTGGGGCAGAGCGTGCCGCAGCCCGTATTCGAAGTGCTGGGAAGGGCCGGCGCGCTGACCGTAGCGCAGGAGACCCTGCGCAAGCATTATGCCGAGGGCCTTGCCGCCTATCGCGCGCGCAGCTTCGACGCTGCTGGCGCCGCGTTCAACGCTGCCTTGGAGAGCGTACCCGGCGACGGGCCGTCGCGCACGATGCTTGCCCGCATCGCGCAGCTCAAGGTAAATCCGCCGGCGGCCGATTGGGACGGCGCGTGGCGCATGGACAGCAAATAACTGTTCGCGACGGCCGGCGCTGCCCGCGCCGGCAAAAATTGATGCTATCAAATAACGATGTTGGCCGTGACCTATTTCCTGGGCTTAGGTTGATCGTCCTTGTTGCGTAAAATGGGGACACGGCGATGACAGAGCATCAGGACAGGCTGGAACGCTTCGAGACACTCACCGCCGAATGCGAGTTGATCGCCAAGCTCGCCACCGATACCGCCAAGCGGGAATTTTATCTCAAGCTTGCCGGCCACTATTACCAGCTCGCGGCCGATATGCGGCAGGTGATTGCAAGCAACAAGGCCGCGGCCTGACGCCCGCTGCAATCCGTTCTTAATATTTCGCGCGCATCCTCATGGATGTGGAGCGTCGTGATTTGCGATTGCTCCCAATGGGAATGCCGGGGGCGGTTGCCGGTGCGACGCGCGCCCCGCGGACGTTGCTTGCGCCAGTGTCTTACAGGGCGATCCCATGCGGGTTCTTGCGGTCATCTTGCTTGCGCTCATGACAGCGGCCTGCGAGCCGGAACAGGACATTACCGGCTCGACCGCGGCCTGCCCGGTGCGGAATTACAGCTACAATTCGCGCGACATGAACCAATGTGTCAACGCCTGCAAGACGTGCGATCACGGCACCACGGTCACTTGCACGACCTCTTGCACGCTCAAGGGCGCGCGCTGAAGCGCGAGCCTCTCGCGGCGGTATCAGGCTCCGGAACGATTCACATGGGTTAATCATTGAGGAGGCGGGCAGGGCCGGAGGCCTTTGGAGATGGGTATGCTCGATCCCGGTCGGTTCCTGGTATCCTGCTCGCATTGCGAGACCTGGCCGATGGCGGCCAACGTCAAACGTTCCGGTTGGTCCGCATCCCCGCATGAGGTTCGCTTCGTCTGCCCGCGCTGCCGCAGCGAGGAGACCGCGATCATCTCGGCATCCGGCGAGCTGACCCCGATCCGGCGGCTGGATGCTCCGCCTCGGGGCGTTGAGATGGCATGGGCGCAGGCGCAGCGCATAAGAGGGCGGACGTAAGCTGCGCCGCGCTCTCTGTGGCGCATCGGGCTTCGCGCGCGCCTGCACTTTTCCGTTCTCAGGAACTCGGCCGGGTCGTCGGACGTTTGTGCCCGGACAACAACTGAGTGAGGCCGGGCGAATGATCGGCGAGCATTTCGATACCCGTACACGGATCAACATGAAGCTGGCGCTGGATCGGATTTGCCGCAATCGCCCAGATGGCGAGAGCCACTGTTTCCGCAAGGCGATTGCCGAGAACATCATTCGCTGCGCGCTGACGGGACGCACCGGCTTCGGTCAACTCGTCGATGCCGGCGAGCGGGCCGTTGTCCAGATGGGCACGGAAAGGAAGTCCGCCTAGCGCATGGTCCAAGAGAGTGTGCGGCGGCTTGCCCAGAGGATCATGCACGATCAGGAAGTCCCGAGCGCGGTGTTGATGCACCGCGAACGCGGTGGAGTGACGTTCGCTTCGGCTTGTTGTCGGCATCGGAGCCTCATTTGAGCAGCGTCTACGAGCTAACGAAGGCCCGGGCTCCCGCAGATTTCCTGTCCGGCGGAGGGGAGATGGGCGCGCGCTTGCGCGCTCACGACTGGACCAAAGGTCCGCTCGGCGAACCGTCGTCCTGGCCGCGCAGCCTGAAGACCGCCGTGCGAATCATGCTGACGTCGCGCCAGCCGATCTGGATCGGCTGGGGGCGCGAGCTGATCTATCTCTACAACGATGCCTACAAATCGATCATCGGCGGCAAGCATCCCTGGGCTCTCGGCCGGCCGACGGCGGAGATCTGGCGCGAGATCTGGACTGAAATCGAGCCGATGCTCGCGACAGCGATGCACGGCGACGAGGGCACTTACGTCGAGGAGCAACTCCTGATCATGGAGCGGAGCGGCTACCAGGAGGAGACCTACTACACGTTCTCCTACAGCCCCGTTCCCGACGATGACGGCACGACCGGGGGCATCATCTGCGCCAACACCGACGATACGCGGCGCGTCATCGGCGATCGGCAGCTTGCGCTGCTGCGCGAGCTTGCGGTAGCGACCGCGGAGGCCCGCACGCTCCGGGGCGCCTGCCGTCGCGCCGGTCTTGCGCTTGCAACCGACGCCAAGGACCTGCCGTTCGCCCTGATCTACCTTGTCGAGCCCGACGGCCGCGACATCGCGCTGGTCGGCTCGTCCGGCTTTGCCGGCGACCATCCCGCTGCCATCACCAGGCTGTCGCTCGACGCGCCGTCGCCCTGGCCGCTCGCTGAAGTCATTCGCGAGCAGAAGTCGCAGGTGGTGTCTCACCTTGCGTCGCGGTTCGGGGCCGAGTTTCCGCCCGGCGTCTGGGACCAGAGCCCGCGGCAGGCGGCCGTGATCCCGATCCCGGCGCGCGGCGAGACTGCACGCAAGGGCGTGCTTGTCGCGGGCCTCAATCCGTTCCGCCTGTTCGACGACGATTACCGCCGTTTCCTCGAGCTCGCCGCCGGCGAGATCGGCGCGAGCCTCGCCAACGCGCAGGCCTATGAGGAGGAGCGGCGGCGGGCCGAGGCGCTGGCCGAGATCGATCGCGCCAAGACTGCATTCTTCTCCAACATCAGCCACGAATTCCGCACGCCCCTGACCCTGATGCTGGGACCGATCGAGGATGCGCTCAACGACACCTCGCAGACGGTGCTGCATCCGGTCCAGCGCGAGCGCCTCGACACCGCGCATCGCAATTCGCTGCGGCTCTTGAGACTCGTGAACAGCCTCCTCGATTTCTCCCGTATCGAGGCGGGTCGGGTACGTGCCAGTTTCGCGCTGACCGATCTTGCCGCCTTCACCGCGGAGCTCGCTTCCAATTTCCGCTCGGCGACCGATCGGGCAGGCCTGCGCCTGACCATCGCCTGTCCGGCGCTGCCGCAGCCGGTCTACATCGATCGCGAGATGTGGGAGAAGATCGTCCTCAACCTGATCTCGAACGCGTTCAAGTTCACGTTCGAGGGCGAGATCACGGTGGAGATGCGCGCAAGCGGCGACGGGACTGCGGCCGAGTTTAGGGTGCTCGACACCGGAACGGGCATCCCCACCCATGAGCTGCCGCATCTGTTCGAGCGCTTCCATCGTATCGAGGGGGCGAGGGGACGGACGTTCGAGGGCAGCGGCATCGGCCTTGCGCTGGTTTACGAGCTGGTGAAGCAGCACGGCGGCGCCATCATGGTCGACAGCGATTTCGGCCGCGGCAGCACCTTCACTGTGACCATCCCGTTCGGGCGCGCGCATCTTGCCGCCGAGCAGGTCGCCGAATGCGCGATCGCGTCGCTGCCGATCGGAAGCCGCGTCGAGGCCTATGTCCAGGAGGCGCTGCGTTGGCTTCCGCACGACGCGACCGAGACGGATCTGCGTGGCGACCTCGCCCTCGAGAGCGCATCGGAGACGCCGGACGCGTTGACGAGCGACGGTGGCGAGCGGATCATCCTGGCCGACGACAATGCCGACCTGCGCGACTACGTCAAACGGCTGCTCGACGCGCAGGGCTATCGGGTCGAGGTGTTTTCCGACGGGCGGGGGGCCCTCGAGGCCGCTCGGCGGCAGCGGCCCGACCTCGTTCTTTCCGATGTGATGATGCCGCGTCTCGACGGCATCGGGCTGCTCGCCGAACTGCGCGGCGATGGTCAGCTGCGGGGATTGCCCGTCATCCTGTTGTCGGCGCGGGCCGGCGAGGAGGCGCGAGTCGAGGGCCTCGAGGCCGGGGCCGACGACTACGTCAACAAGCCGTTTTCGGCGCGCGAATTGCTGGCACGCGTGCGCGCCAATCTGCAGCTGGCGCGGATCCGGCGAGAGGCCGAAGAGACGCAGCGCCAGCAGGCGGCGCGGCTGGAAGCCGTGGTCAACACGGTGCCAACGGCAGTGTGGTTCACGCACGATCGGAGCGCCGAGCACATCTTCGGCAATGCCTATGGTGCGCGCCTGCTGCGGGTCCGGCCCGATGCGAACATGTCGCTGTCGGCACCGCCGCCCGAGCGTCCGGCCTGCCGCATCTTTCGCGACGGCCGCGAAGTTGCGGCGTCCGAGTTGCCGTTGCAGCGCGCCGCGCGCGGCGAGGAGGTCGGCAACGAGGAGCTGGAGATCCGCTTCGCCGACGGCGGGTCCGCAACCGCGATCTTCCAAGCCTCGCCGATCGTCGATGTGACCGGACAGTTTCAGGGCGCGGTCTGCGCAGCCATCGACATTTCCGAGCGCAAGCGCCAGGAACGCCATCGCGAGTTGCTCGTCAACGAGCTCAATCACCGCGTCAAGAACACGCTGACCACCGTGCAGTCGTTTGCGCTCCAGACCCTGCGCAATGCCCCGAGCCTCGGCGAGGGGCGCAGGGCCTTCGACGCCCGCCTGATCGCGCTCTCGAAGGCGCACGACGTACTGGTGCGGGAAAACTGGGAGTCGGCGGAATTGCGCGAGGTCGTGATCGAAGCCCTCGGCGCCTACGCCGAGGGGGCCGACGGCAGGATCGCGATCGCCGGTCCCGACTTGCGGATCAAGCCTACGGCGGCGCTCGCGATCTCGATGGCGCTGCATGAGCTCGCGACCAATGCGGTGAAGTACGGCGCGTTGTCCCGAGGCTCTGGAAAGATCCAGGTCGGATGGGACGTCGGCGAGCATTTCGAGCTGCGCTGGATCGAGCGCGGCGGTCCCACCGTTGTGGTCCCGTCGCGACGCGGCTTCGGTACGCGATTGATACAGCAGGGCCTTCCCCACGAATTCGGCGGCGCGCAGGTCGAGCTGGGGTTCGAGCGCGAGGGCGTCGTCTGCGTCATTCGCGCGCCGCTGCACGAAATCCGCGCCAATTTTGCCGCGCATGATGAAGCCACCGCTGACGGAGGGAATGACGATGTCTGAAATCGATCTCGCCGGTCAGCGGGTCCTCGTCATCGAAGACGAGGCGTTGGTCATGATGTTGCTTGAGGACAGCCTTCTCGACGCCGGGTGCGAGATCGCCGGCGTCGCCGCGCGCATCGACGATGCGCTCGAGAAGGCCACCTCGTTCAGCTTTGACGTCGCCGTCCTCGACGTCAATCTCAACGGACGGCAGACCTTCGACGTGGCGCGCCGCATTGCGGAGCGCGGCATTCCCCTCGTCTTCGCAACCGGCTACGGCGCTGCGAGCCTGCTCGCGAATTTTCACAACGTTCCGATCCTGCAGAAGCCGTTCCAGCAACAGGATCTTGAGGCCGCGCTACGTCTTGCGATCTCGAGGCGACCGGGCGAGGGCAATGTCGTCGCGCCCTGGGAGGACCTTCATTCGATCGATGAGCCTCGTCAGTAACGTGCGACAACGGCGCCATGCGACGATCGGATTGACTCCGGCTCTGGAGAGCCGGTAACATTCTCGCCGACGGTTCTCCTCACGGAGATCAAAAGGGAACGTGGTGCGGGGTTGTCCCAACGCCACGGCTGCCCCCGCAACTGTAAGCGGCGAATCTTTCGTCATATGCCACTGGGAATCTCGGTCCTGGGAAGGCGACGCAAGGTAGCGACCCGCGAGCCAGGAGACCTGCCGTCAGCCGTGGTCGCACGCGAAGATGTCGGTCGGGGAGTACAGACATTAGCTTCACCGGAGCAATAGCTCCGTCGTGAAACCTCGTTCGCTGTGACGTGCCACTGACGTCTCGCCGAGGTTCTAACTGTGTCCCTTATTGTCTTTGCCGCTAGGCGCTTTCGCGCCGGCCTTCTCGCGTCCGTTTCTCTGCTGTCTCTGGATTTCTCTGCCGCTTTTGCGCAGCAATCGGCGTCACCCGATCTGTTGCCTCCGGTCGAGGTCGTGCCGTCCAGACCAGTCGCGGGCATCGTGCAGTTGCCTCCCACAGCTCCGCTGCGGTCACGCCCACGGCGCGAGGCGCTCAAGCCGCCTCAGGCACCCGCGTCAGCGACGCCAATCACTGCATCGCCACTCGTGATTAGCCCGACCGGCATTGCGACACCGGCGGGACAGGTGGCAAGCTCAGTCACCGTGATGACCGAACGGGATATCCAGACCCGGCAATACCGCACCGTGCCCGACGTTCTGAACACGGTGACGGGATTGAACGTGGTGCAGACCGGCGGGCCGGGCGGACAGACCTCGGTGTTCATGCGCGGCACCAATTCCAACCACACCAAGGTGTTCGTGGACGGAATTGACGTTGGCGATCCCTCAACGCCGAACGAGGCCTTCGATTTCGCGCATCTTTTGACCGCCGACATCCAGCAGCTCGAAGTACTGCGCGGGCCGCAGAGCGGCCTCTACGGCTCGGACGCAATCGGCGGCGTCATCTCGATAGTCACCCAAAAAGGCGAGGGGCCGGCACGCGCGACGGCGTCGATCGAGACCGGATCGTTCAACACGTTCAACCAGACCGTGGGCCTGCGCGGCGCGCAGGACAACTTCAACTATGCTTTCAATGTGGCGCATTTCCATGCGGGCGACATCCCCGTAACACCGCTTCAGTTGCTGCCCCCGGGGCGGAAGGCGAACGGCAACAACTACGACAACATGACCTACTCGACCAAGCTCGGGCTCGACATCAACGAGAACTGGTCCGTCAACAGCGTCGTTCGCTATACCGACGCGAGTTTGCTGTTCACCGGCGACGGCGGCTTTCCGAGCACGCCGAACGCCGCGCAAAGCACCCATGCGGTCCAGCAGCTCTTCAACCGCGACGAAGCGGTCTGGTCGCTGCTCGACGGCGGCATCAGGAATTATTTCGCTGTGAACTATGCGAGCAGCCGCAGCACCGACATCGGCCCGGAAGATCCACTCGCGACAATCACGACCGGCGAGCGCATCAAGTACGACTGGCACGTCGTTACCGAGCTCACGCGGGGCAACAATCTCGTCGTCGGCGCGGAGCAGCAGACCGAGCGGATCGATACGACGGGATTCTCGGCCGAGAACGGCAACAGGGCCGCATTCATCGAATTGCAGTCGGAGTTTGTGAAGCGCTTCTTCCTCGTCACGAACGTCCGCAACGACCACAATGACCAGTTCGGCGAGCGCGCGACCTATCGCGTCGCGCCGGCCCTGATCGTTCCGGTGACCGAGACCAAGCTGAAGGCGAGCTACGGGACTGGCTTCAAGGCGCCCACGCTGAGTGAGCTCTATCAGAATTTCCCGACCTTCGGCTTCTTCGGGAATCCGAACCTGAAGCCGGAGCAAAGCGAAGGCTATGATGTCGGCTTCGAGCAACCTCTCTTCAGCGACCGCATCCGGTTCGGCTCGAGCTATTTCCACAACAGTATCACCAACCTCATCACCACCAACGCCACCTTCACGTCCTATGCGAACGTAAATCTCGCGACGACCGAGGGCACCGAGAGCTTCGTCTGGGCGCAGGTCACGGAGCGCTTTGGCATTCGCGCCGACTACACTTTCACCCGCGCCGTCGATGCCGGAACAGGGCTGCAGCTGCTGCGCCGGCCACAGGAGAAGTGGAGCGCGACAGCGACCTGGATGCCGATCGATCCGCTTATGCTGTCCGCGACGGTGCTCCACGTCAGCGACTGGCGGGATGTCACGCGCGACGGTTCGGTGTCCGGGATCGTTACGCCCGGCTACATGCTCGTCAATTTGCGCGGCGACTATGCGGTCAACGAGGAGGTCAAGGTGTTCACTCGTGTCGATAACCTCTTCAACCTGCACTACCAGAACCCGACCGGATTCCTTGCGCCTGGTCTCGGCGTGTTCGGCGGCATCCGTATTGCGAGCTATGGCGTGAAATAGCGAAGTAGCCGAGGAGAAAAATGTGCTAGAGTTCCCAGCCAGGAGATCATTCATGGCTTTCGACATTCTGCCGTCTCACGCCGACCGATTTCGTCTGCATCCGGTCGAGCCGCGTCATGCGGCGCTGTTCTGCTTCGCGTTGCTGACCGCCGCGTGCGCGCTGGCGAGCTTTGCGCTGGCCTGTGCGACACCGTTTGCGGCGTTTGCCGTGGTGGCGGCGGCGATGCTGCGGCTCGCGCCGGCGCTGCTGGTCGTGAGCGGCGCGTGGCTCGTCAACCAGACCATCGGATTCGGTGCGCTGCATTATCCGGTCGATGTCGGCACCATCGCCTGGGGCTTTGTCATCGGCGGCGCCGCGCTGGTCGCGACCGCGGTGTCGTCGGCCGTTCTCGGCGTGTTGCCGCAGAACCGCAGTCCGCTGGTGCTCGCGCTCACGCTCGTCTGTGCCTACGCCGCCTATGAGCTCGCGCTGTTCGCCGCGACCCCGTTCCTCGGCGGCCAGATGGCCTTCACTGCCGCTATCGTGACCCGGCTCGGGCTGCTCAGCGCCGTCTGGTTGGTCGGCCTCGTCGCCGCCTGTGAAATCGTCCGCCTGATCAATTCGTTCGGGCGGGGACGCGCGATCTCGACTTGAACGCGGAAGTTCACTGGCGCGCCGACATCACGTCCCTGGTCTTTCCGGTCCAGGGACACGGCGCGATCTGCGCCGTGCATCGGGGGGCATTCCGGACCCTGCTCGGCTCGGAGCCCTCGCCAGAGGAGTGCCTCGGCTATTTCCGGCGCTTTGAGGAGGCTTTTCGGGCCGCCGCCGGCGCCAAGATCGCCCGCAAGGCCATTCCGGCGGGTACGAGCCTGCATCTTACCAGTCGCGACATCGCCCGGAAGCTGCTAGAAGACGCCCAAATCGCAAGTGGAGAACAGCTATGAGCCAGCTCACGAATGCCCAGGTTACGCATCTGCCGGTCGCAGCCGGGCAAGTGGGGCGGCTTTCGCAGGCCCTAATGGCCATGGTGCTCGGCGTGTTCATCGTCGGCGTCGTGGGCTTCTCCCACATCGATGTCATCCACAACGCCGCGCACGATGTGCGCCATTCGAACGCGTTCCCCTGCCACTGACCGGGGTGGCATGGGCACGTTTCGCTCGATCGTCTTCTCGTCGGTCATTGCCGGTTTCATCGTTGGTCTCATCGTCACGGTCGCCCAGCAGTTCGGCACCGTCCCCCTGATCCTGAAGGCCGAGGTCTTCGAGAAGGCGGCGGAGACGCACCAGCACGAGCATGATTCGGCGGCGGCGCCGCAGGCGGCTGCGGCCGGCCATGATCATGCGGGGCACAGCCACGCCGACCATGACCATGGCGCCGCGGGCTGGGAGCCGCGGGAGGGGCTGGAACGCAATGCCTACACGGCCGTCGCGAACGTGCTGACCGCGATCGGCTTCGCGCTGCTCCTCGCCGGCTTTTTTGCGGTCCGCAGCGGCGCGACCGGGGAGAGCATTTCCTGGCACGAAGGCCTGTTATGGGGCTTGGCGGGCTTCGCCGTCTTCACAATCGCGCCCGGCCTCGGCCTGCCGCCGGAGCTGCCTGGCGTGCCCACCGCGCCGCTGCTGTCGCGCCAGATCTGGTGGCTGGCCGCAGTGCTGGCGACGGCCGCCGGCCTCGCACTGATCGCCTTTCGCCGCACGGTGCCGGCGGCAATCGCCGGCGTGATCCTGCTGACATTGCCGCATCTGATCGGCGCGCCGGAGCAGCAGCACGTCGAGACCAACGTGCCGTCCTCGCTGTCGCATCAGTTCATGGTCGCGGTGACGCTGACGAGCCTGGTCTTCTGGAGCCTCCTCGGTTCGCTGACGAGCACGATCTTCGCGCGTTTCGATCGTAACGCGGACCGGCCTGCCTAAGTCCGGTCCGGCTTCGCTGCGCGCCACCGCCGTAGCGCAACGGCTGACCAGATCATCTCGACAAGCCCAAACGGCCAGGCGCCCTGGAGAAAGCCGTAGGCAGCGCTGAGCGCGCAGGCTGGTGGAACCTTGATATCAACGCGGCGGAAGGTCCGAATTGAAAAAACGCGGCTCGGTTCCTCGCCGATCGTGAACGCGCGCGGGTTGACATAGGACACGGTTGAGGGGTCTAATTCATGGCACGGGGAAGCGATCTCCCCGCGAGGCGACATGCCGAAGAATCGCGTCCTGATCACGAGGGCGCAGCATGTCTCCATACACCTCAGATTTTCCTGACAGACTCTTCCGACCGATCGGTGCCGTCGACTCGCGCGAAGCGGGCCGCGGATACGGTGGTCTCCGGCCTTTCCGCCGCCGGTGTGCTCGCGGTCTCGCTCGGCTTGTCGCGAATCTACGACAACGATCTGGAACAGTCGGATGCCGAGCGTCTTCAAGAAGACAGACCATGGGCCGGCGATCCCTGAACTTCATCACCTGGGGCAGAGCGACAACCAGGAGAATAATCATGCGCAAACAGGTCATCTCTTCTGTCGCCATGTTGCTGGCGATTGCGGGTGGATTGTCGCCGGCGCAAGCCCTGACCAGACAGGAGCTTGCCGCCAGGGTCCAGGCCGCCGGCTACTCGGAGGTAAGCGACATCAAGTCGACCGCTGAAGGCACGGTCGTTCAGGCGGTGAAGGATGGCAAGCAAGTCCGGCTCGTTGTCGACAGCAGCGGCCAGATCAAGCTGCAGAAATAAGTTCGCGAGAGACATCTGATTCAAGGAGCAGAACAATGCGAAGCAGAATCTCCGTGTTGATTGGCGCCAGCGCTTGGCTCTTCGCCCTCGGCGCGAGCGCGCAGGCGGCCGATTGGCGCAAGTTCGCAGAACCATTCATTTCGACGGCGCAAGCGGCGGAAGATGTCGACTGGCAAAAGGTCGATGAGGCGCTGGGAAGAAAGCCCGCCGTCAGCGGCGACGTTCATCGCTACGGTTTTCCGCGATCCGATCTCGCCGTGACGCTCGATGGCGTGACAATCAAGCCGGCGCTCGCGCTCGGGGGCTGGGTCGCATTCAAGCCTGCCCATGGCGGCGTTATGGCCATGGGCGATCTGGTCCTGCTCGAGTCCGAGATCAGTCCGGTGATGGCCAAGATGATAGCGAGCGGGATTGAAATCACTGCCGTGCACAATCACCTGCTGCGCGCCAACCCGGCGACGTTCTACATGCATATCCTGGGACACGGCGAACCGGCCAAGCTTGCTACGGCGGTCCACGATGCGCTCGCCGAAAGCAAGACCCCGTTGACGGCAGCGGCACCGGCCAGCCCGCCGCCCGCGATCGATCTCGACACTGCACAGCTTGATCAGATCATCGGCGTCAAGGGACAGGCCAATGGCGGCGTCTATCAATTCAATGTGCCGCGGCGCGATCCCATCACCGAAGGCGGCATGCCACTGGCCCCGGTCGGACCGATGGGGGTCGCAATCGGTATCAACTTCCAGCCGACCGGCGCTGGCAAAGCCGCAATCACCGGCGACTTCATCCTGACGGGTGAGGAGGTGAACCCGGTGATCATCGCATTGCGGACAAACGGAATCGAGGTGACGGCGCTGCACAGCCACATGCTGAACGAGCAGCCACGGATGTTCTTCATGCACTTCTGGGCAAACGACGACGCGATCAAGCTCGCCAAGGGCCTGCGCGCCGCGCTCGACAAAACGGCGAGCACGAAGAGCTGACGGCCGGCACGGGCAGAACATCTTGCTGTAGTGTGGGGATCCGCGGCCTCCCCATCAGATGGATCTCCATCCAAGTGCTCGCTACCTCGTTTTCGGGGGGAGCGATCCTATGGATGGACTTGGCTTCGTTGTCTTTGCTCTTGCCGCTCTCGTCGGCGGCTTCGTCAGTGGCTTTTCCGGCTTCGCCATGGGCCTCGTCGTGTCAGGCGTATGGCTGCACATCATCACGCCGGTGCAAACCGCCACCTTGATTGCTGGCTACGGCCTGCTCACGCAGGGCTATGGCATCCTCAAGCTGCGGCATGTCCTCAACTTGCGAAAGGCCTGGCCCCTCGCACTCGGGACCGTGATCGGCGTGCCCATCGGCGTCAGCATTCTGACCTACCTCAATCCTGCCTATCTTCGGTTTGGCGTCGGGGTGCTGCTGATTGCCTATGCGATCTACGGCCTGGTGCGGCCGGCGTTCGCTCCGATGAAGATCGGAACCGGAGCCGACATCGCGATCGGCCTGTCGAATGGCTTGCTTGGCGGCTTGACTGGACTCGGCGGCGTGATCTCGACGATCTCCTGCCAATGGCGCGGCTGGCCCAAGGAGCTGCAGCGCGCCGTGTTTCAGCCGGTGCTGTTCGCGGCATTCGTGGTGATCTCGCTGTCCCAAGCCGCCGCGGGCACCATCACCAGGGACACGTTGGCGCTCTACGCGCTCGGCATCCCCTTCATGATCGCCGGCCTTTGGTTGGGCTTCAGGCTGTTCGGAAAGATTGACGACGAGACGTTCCGAAAGACCGTGTTGGTGCTTCTGCTGTTCTCGGGCCTGTCGTTGATCGTGTCCGTGTCGCCGTTTGCTCCCCGCTAGGTCAGGAGGCCACAATGCCCTTGGAGACTTTTGGCGTTATCCCCATACCCAACGGTTTGAACAGCGACTTCGATCACGCCGCGTACGATCCCAGGACGCGTCGCATTTTCATCGCGCATACCGCGCGCGATTGCATCGAGGTCATCGACCACGATAGGCAAAAGCACATTGCGACGCTTGCGGGATTTCCGGCGGTCGCCGGTGCCGTCGCCGACGATGGGGATATCCTGACGACCAATCGCGGTGCCGCAACGATCACCTGGTTGGACGCGAGGAGCTACGACATCAAAGGCGTCTTCCCATCGGGGCCACGGCCCAACGGTGCCGCGATCGTCAAGCGCCTGGGTATCGGCATAGCCGCGTGCATCGGCGATGCCCTTCAGGGCCCAACGCTTCAGGTCATCAATCTGAAGGAGCTTACGCAGCGGGCGATCGATCTGCCGGGCAGACCGCGCTGGTGCGTCACTGACGCGAACGCGGAGCGTGTATTCCTCTGCATCCGCGAACCGTCGATGATCCTGACGGCGCGGCTGCGCGACCTGGACGAGGTCGCTCATTGGCCGCTGCCGTCCGGCGGCGCGCATGGCCTCGATATCGATCATGGCCGCAATCGTCTCTACGCGGCCTGCGACGACGGCGATCTGGTCGAAGTCGACAGCACATCCGGGAAGGTCACCAATGTATGGCCGATTGCCGGGCCGCCTGATGTCGCGTTCTTCAACCCGGCGACCGGCCGGGTACATGTGGCGATCGGCGATCCCGGCCTGATTGAGACGATCGATCCAAGGACCCGAAACAGAATGCAGACGGTGACGGCGGAACGGGCGCATACCACGGCGATCGTCGTGCCCAACCGGCTTTACGTGATTTCGCCGAGGCATGGCGGCGTACTGGTGTTGGGCGATTAAGGAACAGCGCGAGCAGCCGCGAGAATGCGAAGCTGTGTCTGCAGTTTCGAATGCAAGCCGAAGACCGACGCCGCGCCTTGCTCTGTCATTAGTCGTCGTGGCCAGGCTTGCCGTCTTCGTTGAAGCTTTGCTGGCCCTAGCTAGCATCGAGAACCCGGCGGAGCCCGGACAAGCCCGACCACGACGGAAGGGTCGGCAGCGGCGACTCAGTTCAGGTGCGCGCCGTCATTGCAACAAGCGCGGGCGCGCAGACACCGTTGCAAAATCTGAAGTTGTGGAGCGTTGTCGTGCGAAAGGTATGTCAGTAAGCCTATCCGTGTCCTGCGAGCCACGATTGTGCTGTCTATGCAACATCTCTCGGCGATTTAACCCTCGTCGCAGTCCGTTCGCGTTAGCGCCGCTTTTTAGCCACACCCTGACATGAATAAAATCGCTCTAATCCTTTAGGGCAGGCGACGGCCGACGCAGGCGACGAGAAAATCCCAAGGTCGATTCAAATCTTGGGTCTGATTTTTCGGGTCTGAAAGGGTTGGCTGGAGAAACTGGTTAGCGATGGACGCGAAGACCAACATCAAGCAGAGGCTGCCGAGCCGTCACGTGACGGAAGGCCCTGCGCGCGCGCCCCATCGCTCGTACTTCTACGCCATGGGTCTGACCACCGAGCAGATCCACCAGCCCTTCGTCGGCGTCGCCTCCTGCTGGAATGAGGCCGCCCCCTGTAACATCGCCCTGATGCGCCAAGCCCAGGCGGTGAAGAAGGGCGTCGCGTCGGCTGGCGGCACGCCGCGGGAATTCTGCACCATCACCGTCACCGACGGCATCGCCATGGGCCATGACGGCATGCGCTCGTCGCTGCCATCGCGCGAATGCATCGCCGACTCCGTCGAGTTGACCGTTCGTGGCCACGCCTATGACGCCCTCGTCGGTCTTGCCGGCTGCGACAAGTCGCTGCCGGGCATGATGATGGCGATGCTCCGCCTCAACGTGCCATCGATCTTCATCTATGGCGGCTCGATTCTGCCCGGCAACTTCCGCGGGCAGCAGGTTACCGTCCAGGACATGTTCGAGGCGGTCGGCAAGCATTCCGTCGGCGCCATGTCCGACGAGGACCTCGACGAGATCGAGCGTGTGGCGTGCCCTTCGGCAGGAGCCTGCGGTGCGCAGTTCACCGCCAACACCATGGCGACGGTCTCGGAGGCCATTGGGCTCGCGCTGCCGTACTCGGCCGGCGCCCCTGCGCCGTATGAAATCCGAGATGCCTTCTGCATGACCGCGGGCGAGAAGGTCATGGACCTGATCGCTGACAACATCCGGCCGCGCGACATCGTCACCCGTAAGTCCCTGGAAAACGCGGCGGCTGTGGTCGCGGCTTCCGGCGGCTCGACCAATGCTGCACTGCACCTGCCGGCGATCGCTCACGAAGCCGGCATCAAGTTCGACCTGTTCGACGTCGCTGAAATCTTCAAAAAGACACCATATGTCGCGGATTTGAAGCCGGGTGGCCGTTATGTCGCCAAAGACATGTTTGAAGTTGGCGGCATACCGCTTCTGATGAAGACGCTGCTCGACAACGGCTTCCTGCACGGTGACTGCCTCACCGTCACGGGCCGCACGATCGCCGAAAACCTCAAGAGCGTGAAATGGAATCCGCACCAGGATGTGGTGCACCCGGCAGACAAGCCGATCACCGTGACAGGCGGTGTGGTGGGTCTGAAGGGCAATTTGGCGCCAGAAGGTGCGATCGTGAAAGTCGCGGGAATGTCCAACCTCAGGTTTACCGGCCCAGCCCGGTGCTTTGACCGTGAGGAGGACGCTTTCGAGGCGGTCCAGAAGCGCACCTATCGCGAAGGCGAAGTCATCGTGATCCGCTACGAGGGGCCGAAGGGCGGTCCCGGCATGCGGGAAATGCTCCAGACCACAGCGGCGCTGACCGGTCAGGGCATGGGCGGCAAGATCGCGCTCATCACCGACGGCCGGTTCTCCGGCGCCACCCGCGGCTTCTGCATCGGCCATGTCGGGCCCGAGGCGGCCGTTGGCGGCCCGATCGGGCTGCTCGAGGACGGCGACATCATCGAGATCGACGCCGTCGCCGGTACCCTTAACGTAAAATTGAGCGACTCTGAGCTTGCACAGCGCCAGACCAAGTGGCGGCCTCGCGCGACAAACCATACGTCAGGTGCGCTCTGGAAATACGCTCAGCAAGTTGGACCAGCAGTCGGTGGGGCAGTAACCCATCCGGGTGGCGCGCACGAGAAGCAGTGCTATGCGGACATCTAGGCGTACCATAGTTGCGTTTGCGTTCGGGGCTGTTGCGCTGGCCGCACCTGCGCTCGCCTTCGACGGCGCGCCGGTCAACCAGAAGGATACCGCGATCCCGGTGGTCACGGCGGCGCCGAGCGCTGCGGGTGCGCTGCGCAAGGCTGTACCGCCGGCCGCGACCACCCAGGAAACCTCGCTCAGCGCCCTGCAATATGCTGCCGAAGGCGGTCACCCCATCGCGCAGTGGAAGCTCGGCCGCATGTACGCCAATGGCGACGGCGTCGCCCAGGACGACCTGCGCGCGTTCGAATATTTCAGCCGCATCGCCAACGCCCATGCCGAGGACAGCCCGTCGGCGCCGCAGGCGCAGATCGTCGCCAACGCCTTCGTCGCTCTCGGCCGCTACTACCTCGCCGGCATCCCGAACTCGAAGATCAAGGCCGATCCAGACCGGGCTCGGGAGATGTTCTCTTATGCCGCGTCCTATTTCGGCAATGCGGATGCGCAGTACGATCTCGCCCGCCTGTATCTGAAGACGCCGGACGCCTCGCGCGAGGATTTCCGCTATGGCGCGCGCTGGCTCGGGCTTGCCGCGCAGAAGGGCCAGCACGAGGCGCAGGCGCTGCTCGGCCAGATGCTCTTCAACGGCGACCGCCTGCCGCGGCAGGCCGCGCGCGGCCTGATGTGGCTGACCCTGGCGCGTGACAGCGCCGGTGCCGACGAGACCTGGATCAAGGAAAGCTACAACCGCGCCTTCGCCAAGGCCTCCGACGACGACCGCGCGATGTGCCTGCAAATGCTCGAGCAGTGGGTGCAGGGCCGCCGGGACTGATCGGCGCCGCGTGGGGTGGGCAAAGGCGCCTTGGCGCCGTGCCGCCACCTCACCGAAGCTCGCACGGCCTCAGTTCAAGACCGCCTCGAAATCCAGATCCGCCCATACCGGCACGTGGTCCGAGGGCTTCTCCCAGCCACGCACGTAGCTGTCGATGCCGACATTGGCGAGCCGGTCGCTCGCCTGCGGCGACATCAACAGATGGTCGATGCGCAGGCCCTGATTCTTCTGCCAGGCGCCGGCCTGATAGTCCCAGAAGGTGTAGAGCCCAGGCTCATCCGTGACCGCCCGCAGCGCGTCGGTCAGGCCGAGGCCGAGCAGGGACTGAAAGCTCTCGCGCGTCTCGGCCTTGAACAGGGCGTCCTCGGTCCAGGCAGCCGGGTTGTAGACGTCGCGCGCGGCCGGGATGACGTTAAAGTCGCCTGCGAGGATCAGCGGCTCCTCGGTCCTAAGGCGCTCCTTCGAATACTCAAGAAGTCGCGACATCCATTTGAGCTTGTAGGGATATTTGTCGCTGCCTACCGGATTGCCGTTGGGCAGATAGAGGCAGGCGATGCGCAGCACCCCGCGCTTGAGCGTCACTACGCCTTCGAGGAAGCGAGCGTGCGCGTCCTCGTCGTCACCGGCGAGCCCCGACTTGGTCTCGTCGAAGCGGAATTTGGAGAGCAGGGCGACGCCGTTGAACGTCTTCTGTCCATGCGTGACGACGTTGTAGCCGAGCGCCTCGATCTCTAGCCGTGGGAAGGCCTCGTCCACGCATTTGATTTCCTGGAGGCAGACGATGTCCGGTTGGCATTCCCTGAGCCATGTGAGCAGAAGATCGATCCGCTGTCGGACCGAGTTCACGTTCCAGGTGGCTACTCTGATGGGCATTGTCGGGCGGCTCCAGGCGGGGCCACCGTTAGAACAAACTGCAAACGCGCCCGTCAAGGCGGCGGCCTGCCCGGCGCAAAATCACCCACAAAATTAACCCGGCTTAAGCGGCCCTTCTGCCATTGATGCCAAAAAGGTTGCTCGGATGGGATGGCCCGAAAAGTCCTCAAATCGACATCAGCCGCGTGACGGCCTCATCGGCGCGTTCCTGTATTGGCTCGGCGGCTTCGAGATCGAGGACGGCCTGACCGCCGATCTCAGCGAGCGCGAGATGCGCCGCATCCGCGCCAAGCAGGTCGATGCGGTGACGCGGCTGATCCCGGTGACGATGGCCGTGAACCTGCTCACGGTCGCGATCGTGCTGATCCTGTTCTGGGGTAGGGGCTGGAACAGCTTCCTGGCGATATGGGGCATCACTCTCGCCATCACCGCCTCGCTCGCGCTGCGCTCGTGGCGGCGGGCGCACCAGAACCCGCCGCAGGAGGCCTCGCCCCGCGCCACGCGGCAGATGATGCGGCAGGCGTTTTTCCTCGCGGCGATCTGGGGCACGCTGCCGCTTGCGCTGTTCAGCCGGATCGAGCCGACCGGCCAGCTCATCCTCGCCTGCCTGATGGTCGGCATGATGTCCGGCGGTGCCTTCACGCTGTCGACCTTCCCGCGTGCAGGCCTCGTCTATCTCGCGACCATGACCATCGCCTGCGCCGGCGCGCTGCTGCTGTGCGGCGCCGGGCCGTATCTCGTGACCGCGGGGTTCCTGCTGCTGTTCGCGTTCTTCATAGCGCGCAACATCGTCTCGCAGGGCAACCTCTTCCTCGGCAACCTGAAGGCCCAGCTCGCACTCGAACGGCAGACCGAGATCATCTCGCTGCTGCTGAAGGAATTTCAGGAGAATGCCAGCGATTGGCTGTGGCAGACCGACGCCGAGGGGCATCTGACCGACGTGCCCGAGCGCTTCGCAGCCGTCGCGCAGCTCCCGCTTCCGCTGTTGAAGGGATCGCACTTCGTCGACGTGCTCGACATGCTGTGTCCCGAGGACAAGACGGCGGCCTACAACGTCGTCGGCCTGATGGAGCAGGGCGAGCCGCTGCATGAGATGAGCATCAAGGTGGTCGCCGGCGGCGAGGCGCGGCTGTGGTCGCTGACGGCCAAGCCTGCCTATGACCGCGACGGCCAGTTCCTCGGCTATCGCGGCTTTGGACGCGACGTGACTGAGCGCTGGCGCGCCGAGAAGGCGGAGGCGGAGAGCCGCGCCAAGTCGGACTTTCTGGCGGTGATGAGCCATGAGATCCGCACGCCCATGAACGGCGTGCTCGGGCTCGCCAGCATGCTGCTCGAGACCAAGCTCGATCCGGAGCAGCACGAGGCCGTCACCACGATCCGCGAGTCGGGCGACAACCTTCAGCGCATCCTCAACGACATTCTCGATCTCTCCAAGCTCGAGGCCGGACGCTTCGCGTTCGAAGCGATCGATTTTGCTCCGCAGGCGCTGGTCGAGGCGGTTGCGACCGTGGTGCGGGCGAGCGCCAAGAGCAAGGGGCTGGCCGTCAAGGTCGAGCTCGACCCCACCCTGCCGCCGACGCTGCGCGGCGACGTCGCGCGCATCCGACAGGTGCTGCTCAACCTCGCCTCCAATGCCGTGAAATTCACCGACGCCGGCGAAGTGACAATCGCCGCGACCTGCCAGGCGCGGCGCGACCTGCTTGCCACGGTCGAATGGACCGTGACCGACAGCGGCATCGGTATCGCGCCGGAGAAGGTCGGCAAGCTGTTCACTGACTTCTCGCAGGCCGACGCCTCGATCAGCCGTCGTTTCGGCGGCACTGGGCTTGGACTCGCGATCTCCCGGCGCATCATCGAGCAGATGGGCGGCACCATCGGCGTCGCCTCGACGCCGGGCGAGGGCTCGACGTTCCGTTTCACGCTGGTGCTGCCCTGGAGCCAGGCGCTGGCGTCCGAGCAGGACGCCGCCCGCGACGAAGAAGACGAGCTCAAGGCCCGCATCGCCGCGCTCGATCGGCCGCTGAAGGTGCTCGTTGCGGAGGATGATGCCGTCAACCGCATGGTCGTGAGCAAGATGCTGGGCGCCTTCGACGTCGATCTTCGCGTCGTCACCGATGGTGTCGAGGCCGTGCAGGCGGCGTCCGAAGGCGATTACGACGTCGTCCTGATGGACGTGCGCATGCCAGACATGGATGGCCTTGCCGCGACCCGGGCGATCCGCGCGCAAGGCGACCGGTTCACGGCCTTGCCCATCACCGCGCTGACAGCCAACGCGTTCCCCGAGGACGTCAAGATCTGCCGCGAGGCGGGAATGTCAGACTTCCTGGCCAAGCCCTTGCGGAAGCCCGCGCTGGTCGCGGCGCTGCTGCGGGCGCTGGACCACGTGGGGTCGGAGGGGGCCCCGCTTCAGCCGGAGCTGATGCCGGTCGACGCGGATTGGACGGACGAGGAAAGGCAGATAACCGGCGCCTAGCCTGTCAGATCGAAAAACTCGTCCCGCAGCCGCAGGAAGCGGTCGCGTTGGGATTGTTGACGCGGAACGAGGCGCCGATCAGATCGTCGACGAAATCGACCTCGGATCCTGCCAGGAACGGCCGGGACGCGGAATCGACCAGCACCACAGCGCTGTCCCGTTCGATCACGAGATCGTCGTCGGCCCGCGCACGGTCGATGTCGAACTTATACTGAAAGCCGGAGCAACCGCCGCCCTCGACCGAGATCCGCAGCATCGCGCCGGAACCTTCGCCCTTGAGGATCTCCCCAATCCGGCGTGCGGCGCGGTCGCTGATGGTCACGTCAGTCGTCATCGTTCGCCTCCGGTCGCAGCGCAGTCATACCAAGTTCACTTGCCCAATTCAGTTGGTATCCCGCGTCCGGCATAGTTAAGTGCAAGGGTCCGCAGAATCAAATGGATAGGGACTAAATTCGTCGTGTCCGTCGGAATGGCTGCCCCCCGCGCGCCCTATGCATGTGATCCCGATCGCAGTCGCGGCCGGCTGGTCGCGGAGCCGCCGAGCCGGACTCGCAGCCCGTTCCGGCGCGATTGCGACCGCGTGATCCATTCCACCGCCTTCCGCCGCCTCAAGTACAAGACCCAGGTGTTCGTGTTCCATGAGGGCGACCACTATCGCACCAGGCTGACCCACTCGCTGGAAGTGGCGCAGATCGCCCGCGCGCTGGCCCGCCAGCTCGGACTGGACGAGGACCTCACGGAAACCCTGGCACTGGCCCATGATCTCGGTCACCCGCCGTTCGGCCACGCTGGCGAGCGGGCGCTCGACGCGTGCCTGAAAGATTTTGGCGGGTTCGATCACAACGCCCAGGCCCTTCGCGTCGTCGCGGCTCTCGAGCACCGCTATCCCGAGTTCGACGGGCTCAATCTCACTTGGGAGTCGCTGGAGGGCATCGTCAAGCACAACGGCCCACTGACGGATCGCAGCGGCGCGCCGGTTGGCCGCTATCGCGAGCATGGCATTCCCGTCGGCATTGCCGACTATATCAAGACCTATGACCTCGAATTGTGGAGCTTTGCCTCGCTGGAGGCGCAGGTTGCGGCGATTGCCGACGACATCGCCTATGACGCCCATGACATCGACGATGGCCTGCGCGCAGGCCTGTTCCACCTCGATGATCTCAAGGTGATGCCGCTCACGGCCGAGATCATCGCCGAGACGGCTGCGCACTATCCCGCCCTCGAAGATGTCAGGCGTGGCGCCGAGCTGGTGCGCGAGCTGATCTCGCATCTGATCGGCGCGGTGTTCGCGGAAGCTCAGAAGAACCTCGCCGCGGTCAAGCCGCAATCGGCTCAGGACGTGCGCCAGCAGAGCCGGGCACTGATCGCATTCCCGGTCGCGGTGGCCGAGGAGGAAGCCGCCATCAAGGCGTTCCTCTATCAGCACATGTACCGTCACAAGCGGGTGATGCGGGTGATGGGGGAGGCGGAACAGATCCTGTTCGACCTGTTCGCGAAATACCTGGCATCGCCGGCCGAGCTGCCGCCGGAGTGGCTGCTGGGGGCGGAGGGCGACGGCGAGGGCGACCGGGCCCGCCGGATCGGCAATTTCATTGCCGGAATGACCGACCGTTTCGCCCTGACCGAGCACCAGCGGCTTTTTGACTCGACCCCGGATTTGCGTTAGGCGGCGCCCATGCCCGACACATCCTCATCTCTGCACCTGTTCGCCGACGTGCTCGCGCGCGTGCACGCCGCTTGCCACGCGCTCGCGGCGGAAGCCAATTGGCCAGAGGGTATCGATTTCTCGCGCGTGGTGGTCGAGCCGCCGCGCGACCCGTCCCATGGCGACATGGCGACCAACGCCGCCATGGTGCTGGCGAAAGAAGCCAAGGCCAAGCCGCGCGACCTCGCCGAGCAGATCGCCGAGCGGCTCCGTGCGGATGCGCTGATCGCCATGGTCGACGTCGCCGGTCCAGGCTTCATCAATCTGACGCTGAAACCCGCCGCCTGGGCCGAGGCGCTGCGGACCGTGCTGCGCGAGGGCGCCGATTACGGCCGCGTTCGCGGCGGCTCCAAAGTCAATGTCGAATATGTCTCGGCCAATCCAACCGGGCCGATGCATGTCGGGCATTGCCGCGGCGCCGTGTTCGGCGACGCACTTGCGAGCCTGCTCCAGTTCGCCGGCTATGACGTCACGCGCGAATATTACATCAACGATGCCGGCGCGCAGGTCGACGTGCTCGCGCGCTCCGCCTTCCTCAGGTATCGCGAGGCGCTGGGCGAGAACATCGGCGCGATCCCGGATGGGCTCTATCCGGGCGACTATCTGAAGCCGGTCGGCGCGGCGCTCGCGAAGGAGCACGGCGACAAGCTGCTCACGATGAATGAAGCCGAGTGGCTGCCGACGGTACGCGCCAAGGCAATCGCGATGATGATGGACGAGATCAAGGACGATCTCGCCGCCCTCAACATCCGCCACGACGTGTTTTTCTCCGAGCGCTCGCTGATCGAGAACGGCAACAACAAGGTTGCCGAGACCATCGATTTCCTGCGCGCCAAGGGCGACATCTATGAAGGCCGCCTTCCGCCGCCGAAGGGCGCGCCGGTCGAGGACTGGGAAGACCGCGAGCAGCTGCTGTTCAAAGCGACGGCTTACGGCGACGACGTTGATCGTCCGCTGATCAAGTCGGACAATTCCTACACCTACTTCGCCTCCGACATCGCCTACCACAAGAGCAAGTTCGATCGCGGGTTCGCCGAGATGATCGACGTGTGGGGCGCCGACCATGGCGGCTACATCAAGCGCATGCAGGCGGCGGTGAAGGCGACGACCTCCGGCAAGGGCTCGCTCGACGTCAAGATCGTCCAGCTCGTCAAGCTCCTGCGCAATGGCGAGCCGGTGAAAATGTCCAAGCGGTCCGGGGACTTCGTCACCTTGCGTGAGGTGGTGGATGAGGTCGGCCAGGACGCCGTCCGCTTCATGATGCTCTACCGCAAGAACGACGCGGTGCTGGATTTCGACCTCGCCAAGGTCATGGAGCAATCGCGCGACAACCCGGTGTTCTACGTCCAGTACGGTCATGCCCGCGGGCACTCGATTTTCCGGAACGCGCGGGCGGAAGTATTCCCGGAACTCCCCGAGGATACGGAGAAGCGTATCGCCTGGCTCAGCGACTCGTCGCTCGAGCGGTTGTCTGATACGGCTGAGCTCGACCTGCTCAAGCGGCTCGCAATTTATCCGCGGATGCTGGAAGGGGCCGCCGCGGCCCATGAGCCGCACCGAATTGCCTTCTATCTCTATGATTTAGCCAGCGAATTTCACGCGCTTTGGACGAAGGGGCGCGATCTGCCCTATTTACGCTTCATTATCAATAATGATGCACAGCTTACAAAGGCGCGGCTGGCGATGGTCCAGGGCGTCGTCTCGGTCCTGGCATCGGGCCTCGCCATCCTCGGCGTCCATGCCCCGGACGAGATGCGGTAGTTTGGGGCGAACTACTTAATGGGAATTCGGGGGTAACCGGCAGAAGCCGGATCGCTTAGACTTGGTTCAAAGCCTTGTGGGTCGAAAGCCGTGTCTTGGTCGAGGGGCGCGCGGCTTTCCCGAAGGGACGCATCATCACGATGGCCGATCGATATCAGCAAAGACCGTTTCCTTCCGATGATTATGGTCGCGGCGACCAGCATGGGCGGGCGGAATCCGATCCCCTGGCCGAACTCGCCCGCCTGATCGGGCAGACCGATCCGTTCGCAGCGCAGAGCCAGCCCAGCGCGCGGCAGGCAGCGCCTGCGCCCGCAGCGTTTCAGGAGCCGGCCCAGCACTATCCGGAAGACGATTATCCGCAGAACAACTATCAGCAGGGCTACGAGGAGCCCGCACCGCCGCCGCCTCCACCGGGGCCGCCATCATGGATGCGCCGCGCCAATGTGCAGCCGCAGCCGGCTCCCGCGCCGGAGCCCGATTATCCCGTGACCGTGAATCCTGTGCATCCTCTGCATCGCTACTCGGCGGCGCCGGCACAGCCCGAACCTCACTTTCATCAGCCGCAGGCCCATCAGGGCCAGACGACGTATCAGGATCACGCTTACCAGAAGCAAGCCTACCAGGAGCAGGCCTACCAAGAGCAGGCCTACCAAGAGCAGGCTTACCAGGATCAGGCCTACCAGGATCAAGCCTATCAGGACCCGCACCAGCAGCCCGATCCGTCGCGCTACGATGAAGCGCTTTACGGACGGCTCGAGGCAGGCCACGAGGATTTCCAGCGCGAGCCGGCCTATCCGGACGATCCCTACGCGTTCCAGAGCGACTATCCCGAAGCGGATCTCGACGAGCCCAAGAAGCAGCGCGGTGGTATGATGACGGTCGCTGCGATCCTGGCGCTCGCCGTGATCGGCACCGGCGCCGCATTCGCCTACAAGAACTACATGGGATCGCCGCGCAGCGGCGAGCCGCCGATCATCAGGGCCGACAACTCGCCGACGAAGGTCGTGCCGGCGCCGACCGATTCCTCGGCCAAGGTGCCGGATCGCATGGTGAGCGGTGACGGTGCCGAGAAGATCGTGCCGCGCGAGGAGGCCCCCGTCGACCTCAACGCCAAGTCGGGCGGTCCGCGCGTCGTGTTTCCGCCGCTGAACCAGAATGCAAATCCGCCGCCGGTTGCGAGCGTCTCGCCGTCTACGCCGCCGCCACCGAACGCGGGGCAGATGGCCAGCAACGGGACGCTGCCGAATAACGAGCCACGCCGGATCAGGACGCTCGCCGTGAAGGGCGATCAGACCGACAGCACAACGCCGCAAACCGCGGCGGCTGCCGCGAAGCCCACGACGCCGCCCAAGCCCGTCGCGGCACCCGCTGCGCCGGCCCCATCCCACAATCCGCCGACCTCGGCCAATGCCAGCGCCAATCAGCCGATGTCGCTGGCGCCGCAGGCAACCTCCGAACCGCCTGCGCCGCTAGCGGGACAGCGGATGGCGGCGACGAACCCGACCCAAATCGTGCCCGCGAGCAGCGCCGGCGGCGGCTATCTGGTGCAGGTCTCCTCGCAGCTGAGCGAGGAGAGCGCCCAGGCCTCCTACCGCGTGCTCCAGGGGAAGTATGGCAGCGTGCTGGGCTCCCGGTCGCCTGTGATCAAGCGGGTTGATCTCACCGACAAGGGCAAGGGGGTCGTCTATCGCGCCTTCGCGGGTCCGTTCAGTTCGGCGGAGGAAGCGGTGCAGGCCTGCAACAATCTGAAATCTGCCGGTGGACCGCAGTGCCTCGTCCAGAGGAATTAACGGCGGTTTCCTTGACCCCCTAGCGGGGTAGGGTTAATCGGCCCTTATGAGCACGCGGGCCTTCATTACCGGCGTATCCGGAACGGAACTGACCGCCGCTGAGCGGGAGTTTATCCGTGGAGAACGCCCATGGGGCTTCATCCTCTTCAAACGCAACATCGATAATCCGGCGCAAGTTGCTTCGCTGGTTGGTGAATTGCGCGACATTGCGGGTGCCCCTGAGGCCCCCGTCCTGATCGACCAGGAGGGGGGCAGGGTGCAGCGGTTGGGGCCGCCGCACTGGCCGGTCTACCCGCCGGGCGCCGTTTTCTCGGCCCTGTACGACACTGATTCGGCCCTTGGGCTGACCGCCGCGCGTCTCAGTGCCCGGCTCATCGCCGCTGATCTCGCCGATCTCGGCATTACCGTGGACTGCCTGCCGCTTGCGGACGTGCCGGTTCCGGGGGCCGATGCCGTGATCGGCAACCGCGCCTACGGCACCGAGCCCGGCAAGGTTGCAGCGATCGCACGGGTGGTCACGGCCGGGCTGGAACAGGGCGGTGTGCTGCCGGTTCTCAAGCATATTCCCGGCCACGGACGGGCGACCGCGGACAGCCATTTGAAGCTGCCGACGGTCGACACGCCCAGGGATGAGCTGGAGCGGACCGATTTCGCCGCCTTCAGGCCGCTGGCGGACCTGCCGATGGCCATGACTGCACATGTTGTGTTTAGCGCCTTCGACCCCGCCCATCCGGCGACGACTTCTGCGACAATGATCGCTCAGGTGATTCGTGGCCTGATCGGGTTCCAGGGTTTGTTAATGAGTGATGACGTGTCGATGAACGCGCTGGCAGGAGGCATCGCCGAGCGAACCCGGGCTATCTTCGCGGCCGGCTGCGACATGGCTCTGCACTGCAACGGCAACATCGAGGAGATGCGCGATGTCGCCGGCCAAACGCCTGAACTCAAGGGCAGGGCGCTGGAGCGGGCGAACGCTGCGCTCGCCGCGCGCAAGCCGCCGCAGCCGTTCGACCGGGCGGCCGCACGCGCTGAACTGGATGCATTGATCGCACGGGCAAACACGGCTTCCGCATGACCGCAGAAATCCTATCGTTCGAAACCGGGCGGCCCGCCGAGCTCGCCGAGGGTGAGCCGGCGCTTGTCGTCGATGTCGAGGGCTATGAGGGCCCGCTCGACCTGCTGCTCGCACTGGCGCGGCAGCAGAAGGTCGATCTCGCCAAAATCTCGATCCTGGCATTGGCCGATCAGTACCTGCACTTCATCGAAGCGGCGCGAAAGATCCGCCTGGAGCTCGCGGCCGACTATCTCGTGATGGCGGCATGGCTCGCCTTCCTGAAGTCGCGCCTGCTGTTGCCGGAGCCGCCAACGGCGGAAGGTCCGAGCGCTGAAGAGATGGCGACCGCGCTCGCCAACCGGCTGCGCCGCCTGGAAGCCATTCGCGAAGCCGCCAACCGCCTGATGAACAGACAGCAATTGCTGCGCGACATCTTTCCGCGCGGCGAGCCCGAGCAGATCGCCGAGGTCAAGCATCCGAAATACACGGCCACGCTGTACGACCTGCTCACCGCCTATGCCTCGCAGCGCCAGTCGCGCGTGCTGGCGAGCGTGCATCTCGCCAAGCGCACGGTGTGGTCGCTCGCCGAGGCCCGCGCCACGCTGGAGCGGCTGGTCGGCAGCATTACTGAATCGGACGACTGGGGAAATCTCGACGACTTCCTGGTCCGCCATGTCGCGGATCCGTCGCAGCGCGCGACGGTGTTCGCCTCGAGCTTTGCCGCCGCGCTCGAACTGGTGCGGGAAGGTCAGCTGGAATTGAACCAGAAAGAGGCATTTGCGCCCATCTATTTCCGGAAGGGGCGCCACAAGCCGGTTCCGGACGCAGCTCCTGCGCCTGATGCGCCGGTCGGTTAAGTGCAAGAAGGAGAAGCTGCCATGGCAAGCCTGGCTGAAGTGCGGATAGAAGAGGCGGAGCCGATGGAGAACGAATCCCAGGCCCGTCCCGAAGAGCTGCGTCTTCTCGAAGCTCTCTTGTTTGCATCGAGCGAACCGCTGGATACCGCGACGCTGGCCAAGCGGATGCCGGAAGGAGTCGACGTCAAGGAAGCGCTTGCCCAATTGCAGGCCGAATATGCAACGCGCGGCGTGAACCTCGTGCGCGTCGCCAACAAGTGGACCTTCCGCACCGCCGGCGATCTCGCCTGGCTGATGACGCGGGAAAGCACCGAGACGCGTCGCCTGTCGCGCGCCGCGATCGAGGTGCTGGCGATCATCGCCTATCACCAGCCGGTGACGCGCGCCGAGATCGAGGAAATCCGTGGTGTCGTGACCTCGAAGGGCACGTTGGACGTGCTGCTGGAAACCGGTTGGATCAAGCCGCGCGGCCGGCGCAAGACGCCGGGGCGTCCGCTGACCTTCGGAACCACCGAGGGCTTCCTGTCGCAGTTCACCCTGGAACAGCTCGGCGATCTGCCGGGCCTGGAAGAGCTGAAGGGCACGGGTCTTCTGGATTCACGGCTGCCGACCGGCTTCAGCGTGCCGAATCCGTCCGACGATCCTGCATTGCGCGAGGACGAAGATCCGCTGGAACCGGGCGAGGATCTCGATTTGGCGCTGGCGCCTGCACCCGAGCCGGAGACGCCGGAAAGTGGCGGCGAGGGCGGCGGCGAGGACTGACGTCCCGGCCTTTTACGGGCCCCTGCGACCAGTTAACACTAGCAAGATTGCGTAGCGCCAACAGCGAATTGGCGCTGCCTTGGTCCTTGTTTTTGACACCTGCGAAGCCTAGGTTTCGGTAAAGATCGGCCGGGTCGCCGGCCATGCGTGTTTGGAGGGTTGCAGGATGGGTTCGCTTAGCATTTGGCACTGGATCTTGGTGATCGCAGTGGTCCTGCTGCTGTTCGGCCGCGGCAAGATTTCGGACCTGATGGGTGACGTGGCGCAGGGCATCAAGGCTTTCAAGAAGGGCATGCAGGACGACGACAAGCCCGCCGACAAGCCGGAGCCGGCCAAGTCCATCGAGCACAATGCTGCGCCGACCGCGGCACGGTCCGACGTCGGCAGCAAGGCCGTCTGAGCCAAAGATCGGACAGACGCGAGCGGTCCCGATCCCAGAGCGAAGAGGATTGGGCTGGTTGCGACTGGCCTGAACGGAAGACCTCATGTTCGACATCGGCTGGAGTGAACTGGTCCTCATCGGGGTCGTAGCGCTCGTCGCCATCGGCCCGAAAGAACTGCCGGGCGTGCTGCGCATGGTCGGACAGTGGATGGGCAAGGCCCGCAAGATGGCCGCCGAATTCCAGGGGCAATTCCAGGAAGCGATGCGCGAGGCCGAGATGGCCGACCTCAAGAAGAGTTTTGATGAGGTCAAGGAAGCCGCCTCCGGCTTCACCGGCAACAATTTGATGACCTCGCTGCAGAAGGACGTCAGCGACGCCCTGCGCGTCGACGCGCTCGACAAGCCGGCCGAGACCTCGACCACCACTGCGGTCGAACCGTCGGCGACTTCAAGTGAAGTGCCGGCAACTTCAAGTGAAGCGCCGGCAATTCCAACGACACCGGAAACTCCGACGCCCGAGACCTTTGTGGAAGCGGAGGCGCATGCGGCAGTGAACGAACCGCGCGCCATTACCCGCGAGCTTGACCAGGCGCCCGTCACCCAGGACACCGCGCCATCCGAAGCGATCAAGGACGCCAAAGCGTCATGAGCGACGCCGATATCGAGGCCAGCAAAGCCCCTCTGATGGACCACCTGATCGAGCTGCGTTCGCGGCTGATCAAGGCGCTGCTCGGCTTCGGCGTGGCCTTCATCTTCTGTTTCTTCTTCGCCAAGCAGATCTACAACGTGCTGGTCTGGCCGTTCGTGTGGGTCGCGGGGCCGGAGAACTCGAAATTCATCTACACGGCGCTGCTGGAATATTTCATCACCCAGCTCAAGCTCGCGCTGTTCGGCGCTGGCTTCATCTCCTTCCCGATCGTTGCCACGCAGATCTACAAGTTCGTGGCGCCGGGCCTCTACAAGCACGAGAAGCAGGCCTTCCTGCCATATCTGGTCGCCACCCCGTTCTTCTTCGTGCTGGGTGCGATGCTGGTCTATTTCGTCGTGCTGCCGATGCTGATCCGCTTCTCGCTGGGCATGCAGCAGTCGGGCGGCGAGGAGACCGCGCAGATCGCGCTGTTGCCCAAGGTCGGCGAATATCTGTCGCTCATGATGTCGCTGATCTTCGCCTTCGGCATCGCCTTCCAGCTGCCCGTGATCCTGACGCTGCTCGGCCGCATCGGCATCATCACGGCAAAAATGCTGCGCGAGAAGCGCCGCTATTTCATCGTCATCGCCTTCATCATAGCGGCGGTGCTGACACCGCCCGACGTGCTCAGCCAGTGCTCGCTCGCCATTCCCTTGCTGGCCCTCTATGAGGGCTCGATCATCGCGGTGGCGATGGTGGAGAAGAAGGCGGCCGCCTCGCAGGCTTCCGGCGGCGCCTCGTCGAGCGCTAATCCGGCGGAGTAGGGCGCCGTACCCGCCGGTGTCATTCCCCGCGAAAGCGGGGAATCCAGTACGCCGCTGCTATCGAGGAATTGCCCCCGTCTCTGGAATACTGGATCGCCCGCTTTCGCGGGCGATGACGCCTGTGGTAGTGGGAAGCGCGGCGCAAGCTTCCAGCACAAGCGTTGGCTGTTGCGCGCTCATCCAGGACCCTCGGCCATGCACGACATCAAATCGATCCGCGACAATCCGCAAGCTTTCGACGCCGGTCTTGCACGGCGGGGTCTGAAGCCGTTGTCGGCGTCGCTGCTCGCGATCGACGAAAAGCGGCGGGCGGCGATCCTGGCTTCCGAGCAGGCGCAGGCGCGGCGCAATGCCGCCTCCAAGGAAATCGGAGACGCCAAGAAGGCGAAGGACGAGGCGCGCGCGGCCAAGCTGATGGCCGAGGTGGCGGAGTTGAAGACGACGATGCCGCAGCTCGAGGCCGCTGCGAAGGCCGCCGACGAGGAGCTTGCGAAGGAGCTCTCCGCGATCCCGAACATTCCGCTCGATGAAGTGCCCGATGGCGTCGACGAGCACGGCAACGTGCAGCACCATGTCTTCGGCGACAAGCGCAATTACAGCTTCGCGCCCAAGCTGCACGACGATCTCGGCAGCGCGCTCGGCTACATGGATTTCGAGGCGGCGGCCAAACTCTCCGGCGCGCGCTTCGTCGTGCTGAAGAAGGGGCTGGCGCGGCTGGAGCGCGCGATCGGCCAGTTCATGCTCGATCTGCACACGACCGAGCACGGCTACACCGAGATCAACCCGCCGCTGCTGGTGCGCAACGAGGTCATGTTCGGCACCGGGCAGCTGCCGAAATTCGAGGACGATCAGTTCTGGGCGATCAAGGGCGAACTGCTCGCCGCGCCCGATCAGGAGCGGCTGCGGACCGAGCGGCTCGGCCTGATCCCGACGGCGGAAGTGTCGCTCACCAACCTCGCGCGTGAATCCATCCTCGACGAGAAGCAGTTGCCGATGCGGCTCACCGCGCTGACTCCGTGCTTCCGCGCCGAGGCGGGCGCTGCCGGACGCGATACGCGCGGCATGATCCGCCAACACCAGTTCACCAAGGTCGAGCTGGTGTCGATCACGACGCCGGAGGCCAGCAAGGACGAGCTGGAGCGGATGCTTGCATGTGCCGAGGAGGTGTTGCGCCGCCTCGACCTGCATTACCGCGTGATGACGCTCTGTGCAGGGGATATGGGTTTCTCCGCGCAAAAAACCTATGACATTGAGGTCTGGATGCCCGGGCAGGGCGAAGGTGGCATGTTCCGCGAGATATCGAGCTGCTCGGTCTGCGGCGACTTCCAGGCGCGGCGCATGGATGCGCGCTCGCGCGGCCCCGATGGCAAGCCGCGCTTTGTGCACACGCTGAACGGCTCCGGCACCGCGGTCGGCCGCGCGTTGATCGCGGTGATGGAGACCTATCAGCAGGAGGACGGCTCGATCGCCGTGCCCGACGTGCTTCAGCCCTATATGGGCGGGGCGAAGGTGGTCGCGCGCGAGTAGCGCGCCGATCGCGGGTTGCGAAGATTGGGCGGCCGGTTATCCTGACGGCAGCCCTAGAACTCGAAACGTCCCGTCCATGGCCTTGCATCGCGATATCTTCTGGGTCGGCAGACAATGGGCGGTGACCGGATTCGGCATCCAGGCCGTCGACCAGCGGCTGCGCGGCGTGCTGGATATCGAGATCGCGCGGCTCTGGGACGACGATCTCATCCAAAACCGGCGAACCAGGCCTGGCGTCAATGCCCAGGATTTTGACAAGGCGGTGACGGTGGCACGCGGACGCTATCCGCAAGAGCCGCCGGCGGCCCCCATCATCGCGCAACCGGATGTACTCGACGCGGCGCCGGCCGCGAGCCCGTTCGTGCCGGCGATGAAATTGCGGGCCGAAGGCAGGCTTGCGCGCTTCCTGCCGCAATGGCGCATCCGACGCTAGTCGGGCATGGCCGGTTTGGGCAGAACTCCTGCCCGGGAAAAACAGCGGATGGTGGTTCCCAGATCCAGAGCCGTCCCGGCGGCTGAAATCCCGCAAGCCGCCCGGTTTGCCTGATCGGCTATAGCCGGATAAGACGGCCCCACCCAATCCCTGGAAACGATCTTCGGTATGCGAATCCTCTGCACCAATGACGACGGTATCCACGCCCCCGGCCTCAAGGTCGTGGAGGAGATCGCGCGAGCGCTGTCCGACGATGTCTGGGTCGTGGCTCCCGAGCTCGACCAGTCCGGCGTGTCGCATTCGCTGTCCTTGAACGATCCTTTGCGCCTGCGCGAGGTCGGACCGCAGCACTTCGCCGTGCGCGGCACCCCGACCGACTGCGTCATCATGGGCGCGCGCCATATCCTGGGCGCCAAGCTGCCCGACGTCGTGCTGTCGGGCGTCAACAAGGGCCGCAACGTCGCCGAGGACGTGGTCTATTCCGGCACCATTGCCGGCGCGCTGGAAGGCACCATCCTGGGTCTGCCGTCGTTCGCGCTGTCGCAGGAATTCAGCATCGAGACGCGCGAGCGCCCGCCGTGGGACACCGCGCGCAAATTCGGGCCCGACATCCTGCGCAAGGTGATCGCCGCAGGCATCCCGAAGGATACGGTGATCAACGTCAACTTCCCGTCCTGTGCGCCGGAGGACGTTCTCGGCATCCGGGTGACGCGGCAAGGCAAGCGCAATCTCGGCTTCCTCAGGATCGACGAGCGCAGGGATGGCCGCGGCAATCCTTATTTCTGGATCGGCTTCGAGCGCACCGCGATGCTGGACACGCCCGCCGAAGGTACCGATCTCGCCGCGCTGCGGGATCGTTACGTCTCGGTCACGCCGCTCAGGCTCGACCGCACGGACGAAGCATTTTCCGAAGCGCTCGACGGAATCCTGAAATAGGAGCTAGCCGGCGCGAAGCGCCGCTTCGATGGTCTTGCCGAGCGCGTCGAGCTGAAACGGCTTCTGCAGCGCCGGCCGGTCGCGATATTGCTCGGGCAGTCCCGACGAGCCATATCCGGTCGCGAAGATGAAGGGGCAGCCCTTGGCCTTGATCAGATCGGCGACCGGCGAGATCACCTTGCCGTTGACGTTGACGTCGAGGATGGCGAGGTCGAACTCGGTCGATTGGGCAAGCCGCATCGCTTCGGCGATGTCGCCGGCCTCAGCCGCGACCTTGTAACCAAGCTCTTCCAGCATATCCGCGACCATCATCCTGATCATGACCTCGTCTTCCACGAGGAATACAGAACGGCCCGACAGCCTTCCCGCAGTCATAAGTGAGTCCTTGCCCATTCGCATAAACGTTCGCAGATAACGCCAAGCGGCGCAATGCGCGTTTCGGCTTACGGAAACCTGCAAATGACGATGGCAGTTGATCCGTTTGCTAGCCAAATGTGGTCAAACACTGCGCCAAAAGGTTATCATGAGTTCCTGAGCCGGAACAAGAATCTGCCGCGCCTGCACACCCATCACATCGACCTGAACTCCAAGAGACGAACACAGGCAAATGGCCTCCCATCAGCAGCCGCCGGAAAAAATGATGTTTCAGCTCACGCTGCGACGTCGGGGCATCAGCGACCAGGCAGTGCTGCGCACCATGGAGGAGGTGCCGCGCGAGTTGTTCGTCGATGAGGTCGATCGCGAGGACGCCTACCGCGACAGCGCGCTGCCGATCGCCTGCGGACAGACCATCAGCCAGCCCTTCGTCGTCGCCTACATGACCGAACAGCTGCAGCTGAAGAAGCAGCACCGCGTGCTCGAGATCGGCGCCGGCTCCGGCTACCAGGCTGCCGTGCTATCGCGGCTTGCCGGCCAGGTGCTGACGGTCGAGCGCTACCGCAGGCTCGCCGATGCCGCGCGCGGCCGGCTCGAGAAGCTCGGCTGTCACAATGTCGAGGTGATGCTGGGCGACGGCCTCAACCTGCCCGCCAATATCGGCCCGTTCGACCGCATCATCGTGACGGCGGCGATGGAGCAGATTCCGGAGAACCTGATCGAGCGACTTGAGGTCGGGGGGATCCTGATTGCGCCGGTCGGACCGCATCAGGGCGTGCAGACGCTGATCCGTCTGACCCGCGGTGAAGCGGGCATCGAGCGCAAGGAACTCGTCGATGTCCGCTTCGTGCCGGCGCTGCCGGGCGTGGCTCGGGAGCTGTAGATTCCCGGATCGGTTGTGCTGCCAACACCTTATTGGGAGGGTTAAGCCGTTATTTACTCGGCGCGTGTTTACTTAAAAGACCAGTTCAGTTGCGTACGAGTGAGTAACCATGTCCGCTGTCGCCGAGTTGCTTTACTCGCGCCGCGTGCCGCAGGTCGCGGTGCTGGCGCTGATCTCGTTCGGTTTCGCGGGGTGCAGTGCCGACATGTCGTCGCGCCTCTCCCAGTCGAATTTCTCCAATCCTTTCGCCTCCGACTCGACCGGTTCGGTGCAGCAGGCACCGCCGCCGCAGCGTGAGCTGCCGCAATATGCGCGGCCGCAGACCCAGCCGGGCTACTACCAGTCGCAGCCCTTGCCGCCGCCGGCGGTTGCTGCGCCGCAATCCTATCCGGTTTCGGGTGGGGGCGTGTCCGGAGGCGGGCGCGGTGTGAGTTCCTATGCGCCGCCGTCCCAGCCGCATCTCGAGACCACGGCCACCGTGCCGTCGCGCTCGGTCGCGGCCGCTCAGCCGGCCGGCGGGACCAAGATCATCGTCGGCACCAGCGACACGCTCGACGTGCTCGCCAAGCGCTACCACGTCACGCCGCAGGCGATCCTTGCCGCCAACGGCTACAAGGGGCCGCGCGCACTGTCGCCCGGCCAGCAGCTGATCATTCCGCGTCCGGGTGCAACGGCTGCTGCACCCGCACCGGCTCTGGCTCCCGTCGCCGCTGCTCCCGCGATGGCGCCGGCGACCAAGCCGGTTGCCGTCGCCGCGCCGCCGAGCATCCACTTCGTCAATCGCGGTGATACGCTCGCCAGCATCGCCCGCAAGAACCACATCTCCGCCACCGAGCTTGCCCGGGCCAACAGCCTCGAGCCGTCCGCCAAGCTCAAGCTCGGCACCAAGCTGACCGTGCCCGGCGCCAAGACCGCCGCGCTCGCTGCGCCCGCAGCTCCCGTCCCGGCGCTGGTTGCGCCGGCACCGGTGGCCGTCGCTCAGCCCGCCGCGGTTGCGCCAGCACCGGTCACCAGGGTCGCTGCCGCGGCGCCAGTGCAGAGCGCTCGCCTGGCTCAGCCGACCGCCAACATCGAAGAGAAGCCCACCGAGGCGCCGGCGAAGGCCGCGGACGCCACTGGCGCGCTGCCGACCTTCCGCTGGCCGGTGCGTGGCAAAGTGATCACGACCTACGGCGCCAAGACCAACGGCAAGTCCAATGATGGCATCAACCTCGCGGTGCCCGAAGGCACGCCGGTCAAGGCGGCGGAAGACGGCGTCGTTGCCTACTCCGGCAACGAGCTGAAGGGTTATGGCAATTTGGTTCTGGTTCGGCATTCCAACGGCTACGTCACCGCATATGCCCATGCGAGTGAGCTATTGGTGAAGCGCGGCGATACCATCAAGCGCGGCCAGGTCATTGCCAAGTCGGGTCAATCCGGGGAAGTGGCGTCGCCGCAGCTCCACTTCGAGATCCGCAAGGGATCTAGTCCGGTTGACCCGCTTCAATTCCTGAACGGGGCGTGAGGCCTACGTAGCATCCGCACTGAAGCAGTCGTCGTCCGGCTTGACCGGCCGACGCAGTATTCCAGAGACCGTGACTGGATGCGGATCAGCCGCGGCGTACTGGATCCCCGCTTTCGCGGGAAACGACAGTTGGGCACGAGGCGAAATCTCACGCTACTTCGCGGCCAGCTTCACACCCAGTCGCCCAGCGAGCTCCTGTACGAACTGCCAGGCGACACGGCCCGAGCGCGAGCCGCGCGTCGTCGACCATTCCAGCGCCTCGCGCTCCAGCGCTTCGTCGTCGATTTTGATGCCGAAATGGCTGCAATAGCCGCGCACCATCGCGAGGTATTCGTCCTGGCTGCAACGGTGGAAGCCGAGCCAGAGGCCGAAGCGATCCGACAGCGAAACCTTCTCCTCGACCGCTTCGCCGGGATTGATCGCGGTCGAGCGCTCGTTCTCGATCATCTCGCGCGCGAGCAGATGGCGGCGGTTGGAGGTGGCATAGAGGATGACGTTCTCGGGCCGGCCTTCGATGCCGCCTTCGAGCACCGCCTTGAGCGACTTGTACGAGGCGTCATTGCCGTCGAAGGAGAGGTCGTCGCAGAACACGATGAAGTTGAAGGAGGAGGCCCGAAGCTGCTCCATCAGCGCCGGCAGGCTCTCGATGTCCTCGCGGTGGATCTCGATCAGCTTCAGTCTGTCTGCGGCCTTGCGGTCGGCATTGATGCTGGCATGCGCGGCCTTCACGAGCGACGACTTGCCCATGCCGCGCGCGCCCCAGAGCAGCGCATTGTTGGCGGGCAGGCCGTTGGCGAAGCGCTCGGTGTTCTCCATCAGGATGTCGCGCATCCGATCGACACCCTTCAAGAGGAAGAGCTCGACGCGGCTGACCCGCGGCACGGCCGAGAGGCGGCCGTCCGGGTGCCAGACGAAGGCATCCGCCCGCTCGAACGATTCGGGCGCCGCGTCCGGCGTCGCCTGGGCGGAGAGGTGCGTCGCAATGGTCTCCAGCGCGCGGACGATGCGCTCCTGGGAGAGGTCGGCGGGGGCTGCCGTGGGGCGTTTTGCCGCGATGCGGGCGGGCTTTCGGGCAGGGGTCTTGGGGCCTTTGCCGGCCGGGCTTTTGCTTGGTTTTCTGGGCATGTCCGAAGTTCCTGAGAACGCAGCCTTATCGGGCCTGAACGCCCGCCGCAAGGTGGCCAAATCGACGGTCTGGCAGCGTTGCAATTGGGGCGGTGGCCGCTATAGTCCGCGCGAATTTGACCGAACCGGTCGCCTGAAGGGCCTGACCGGCTTTCCCCCGTTCTCACGAGGATCGTCCGAATGTTGATTACCCCTGCGTATGCCCAGGCTGCGGGCGCCGGCGACACCAACAGCATGTTGATGTCGCTGCTGCCGTTCGCCCTGATCTTCGTGATCATGTACTTCCTGATTCTGCGTCCGCAGCAGAAGAAGGTGCGCGACCATGCCGAGCTCGTGAAGAACATCCGCCGCGGCGACACCGTGGTCACGTCGGGCGGCCTCGTCGGCAAGGTCACCAAGGTCGTCGACGACGACCAGATCGAGTTCGAGATTTCCGATGGCGTGCGCGTTCGGCAGATGCGCCAGATGATCTCCGGCGTACGCGCCAAGGGCGAGCCGGCCAAGGAAAGCGCCAAGGACGATACCTCGGCAAGCTGAGCGCTCGTGCGAGCCTCAAGAGTCTCCTGATCTGACAGGTCCAGTCGATGTTGTATTTCACGCGGTGGAAGGCGCTGGGGATTATCCTGACAGCGCTGATCGTGTGCCTCTGCGCGGTCCCGAACTTCTTCCCCGAGGCGCAGGTCAAGACCTGGCCCGCCTGGGCCCAGCGCCGGCTCGTGCTCGGCCTCGACCTGCAGGGCGGTTCCTATCTGCTGCTGGAGGTGGACTCCAACTACATCAAGAAGCAGAAGCTCGACCAGATTCGCGACGACGTCCGCCGCGTGCTGCGCGACAACAAGATCGGCTATACCGGGCTTGTGACCAAGGGCGATGCGGTCGAGGTCCGAGTCAAGGATACCGAGGCAACGACCGCGCTGGAGAAGGTTCGCGAGCTGTCACAGCCGCTGGGTGGATTGCTCGGTTCCAGCGGACAGCGCAGCCTGGAAGTCTCGGACGCCGGAGGTGGCTTGATCCGGTTGACAGTACCTGAGGCGGCCGTCACCGACCGGATCAGGCAGACCATCGAGCAATCGATTCAGATCGTCGAGAAGCGCGTCAACGAGCTCGGCACCGTCGAGCCGGTGATTCAGCGGCAGGGTACCGATCGCATCCTGGTGCAGGTACCAGGCCTGCAGGATCCGACCCGACTGAAGGCCATTCTCGGCCAGACCGCGAAAATGGAATTCCGGATGGTCGACACCTCCGTGCCGCCCGATCAGGCGCAGCAGGGCAGGGTGCCGCCGGAATCCGAGCTCCTGATGAGCGCGTCACCGCCGCCGACCCCCTATGTTGTCAAGAAGCAGGTCCTAGTCGCGGGCGGCGACCTGACCGACGCCCAGGCGGCGTTCGACCAGCGCACGGGCGAGCCGATCGTCAGCTTCAAGTTCAATACATCAGGTGCGCGCAAATTCGCGCAGGCCACGACTGAGAACGTCGGGCTGCCCTTTGCGATCGTGCTCGACAACAAGGTGATCTCGGCGCCCGTCATCCGCGAGCCGATCACCGGTGGCCAGGGCCAGATCTCGGGCAATTTCACCGTGCAGTCGGCCAATGACCTCGCGATCCTGCTGCGCGCCGGTGCGCTACCGGCGCCGTTGACGGTGATCGAAGAGCGCACCGTCGGTCCGGGCCTCGGCCAGGACTCGATCGAGAAGGGCGAGCTTGCCGCCTATGTGGGCTCGATCCTGGTCATCGTGTTCATGCTGTTGACTTACCGGCTGTTCGGCGTGTTCGCCAACGTCGCGGTGGCGATCAACGTCGCCATGATCTTCGGCCTGTTGTCGCTGCTCAACGCCACGCTGACGCTGCCCGGCATTGCCGGCATCGTGCTCACCGTCGGTATCGCGGTCGATTCCAACGTGCTGATCTATGAGCGCATCCGCGAGGAGCTGCGCGGCGGCCGCAACGCGATCTCGGCGATCGACGCCGGCTTCAAGCGGGCGCTTGCCACCATCCTCGACTCCAACATCACGACCTTCATTGCCGCTGCGGTGCTGTTCTACATCGGCACCGGCCCGGTGCGCGGCTTCGCCGTGACGCTCGGCATCGGCATCATCACCACGGTGTTCACCGCCTTCACGCTGACCCGGCTGATCGTGGCCTGGTGGGTGCGGTGGAAGCGGCCGCAGAGCGTGCCGATCTAGGAGCTAAGACCGTGACTCACTACGTTCTCATCGGGCTTGGCATCCTGATTGCCATTCTTACCGTGGTTGCCGCGCTCGGCTTGCTGCCGTCGCTGCGCATCGTCCCCGACAACACGCATTTCGACTTCACGCGCTTCCGCCGCATCAGCTTCCCGATCTCGGCGGTGCTGTCGATCGTCGCCATCACGCTGTTCTTCACCCACGGCTTGAATTTCGGCATCGACTTCCGCGGCGGCACGCTGCTCGAGGTGCAGGCCAAATCCGGCACGGCCGACATTGCCGCGATGCGTACGACGCTGGATGCCTTGGGTCTCGGCGAAGTCCAGTTGCAGCAGTTCGGCGGCCCCGAAAACGTCCTGATCCGCGTCGCGGAGCAGCCGGGCGGCGACGCCGCCCAGCAGGAAGCCGTGCAGAAGGTCCGTGGTGCGCTCGGCGATTCCGTCGAGTATCGCCGCGTCGAGGTGGTGGGTCCGCGCGTCTCCGGCGAGCTGCTGGCCTTCGGCATGCTGGGCCTGATGCTCGCGATCGTCGCGATCCTGATCTATCTCTGGTTCCGCTTCGAATGGCAGTTCGCGCTTGGCGCCATGATCGCCAACGTGCACGACATCGTGCTGACGATCGGCTTCATGTCGATCAGCCAGGTCGATTTCGACCTGACCAGCATCGCCGCGCTTCTGACCATTCTCGGCTATTCGTTGAACGACACGGTCGTGATCTACGATCGCATCCGTGAAATGCTGCGGCGGTACAAGAAGATGCCGATGCCGCAGCTTCTCAACGAGTCCATCAACTCGACGCTGTCGCGCTCGATCATCACCCACGTCACCGTGACGCTGGCGCTGCTTGCGCTGCTCCTGTTCGGCGGCCATGCCATCCACAGCTTCACCGCGGTGATGATGTTCGGCGTGGTGCTGGTCGGCACCTACACCTCGATCTTCATCGCGGCGCCGATCCTGATCTATCTCGGCGTCGGCACGCATCGCGAGGATGCTGCGGATACGGCTACGCCGGCGAAGAAAAACCGGCCATGATCCGAACCGCGCGCCCTCGCACGAGTTTGCGAGGGCAGTAGGCCAATTCGGACGAAGCTCATGACCGGCGATCCCAACGCTCCGCATTTCCCGCGCTCGGCGCCGATCGAGGCCTATGGCAAGGGCGGCTTCGCCTTTGCCGGCATGTCGCATCGCGGCTCGCTACTTTGCCTGCCTGATGCGATCTGGGCCTGGGATGTGACGGATCCCACGAAGATCGACCGCTATTCGCTCGACCGGGTCTTCACGGCAGCCAATAGCATCGACACGCTGCTGATCGGAACCGGAACCGGCCTCTGGCTGCCGCCGCCGGAGCTGCGTCAGGCGTTGAAGGCGGTGAGGGTGGTGCTGGACACGATGCAGACCGGGCCCGCCGTGCGCACCTACAACATCATGATCGGTGAACGGCGGCGCGTCGCGGCCGCCTTGATCGCCGTGCCATGAGCAGCACTGAGGCTCCTGCCGACGCGGCCGCCTTCTGCGCAGATCTCGTGCGCAGCCACGACTTTCCGCGCTATGCCGCAACTCTGTTCATGCCCGCCGCCGAGCGCCGCGCCCTGCTGGCGCTCTACGCCTTCAATGTCGAGATCATCCGCGTACGCGACCAGGTGAGCCAGCCCTTGCCCGGCGAAATCCGCCTGCAATGGTGGACCGACATGCTCGCGGGCCAGGCCCATGGCAGCGCCGAGGGCAATCCGGTGGCGGCCGAGCTGCTGCGCGCGATCCACGATTTCGAGCTGCCGGTCGAACCGTTGTCGCTGCTGGTCGATGAGCACCAGTTCGATCTCTACAACGATCCGATGCCGACCATGGCGGCCCTGGAAGGCTATCTGGATGCGACCTGCTCAGCACTGTTCACGCTGGTGGCCCGGATCGTGGCGCCGCCGTCGGCGGCGATCGAGCATCTCGCACGCCATGCCGGGCTCGCCCAGGGCATCGTGCTGGTCGTGGCCAACCTGCCGCGCGATGCCGCGCGCCGGCAATTGTTCCTGCCGCGGCAGATTCTGGACAGCCATGGCTGCCGCATGGAGGATGTGTTCGCCGGCAAGCAGACGCCCAGCCTGCGCACCGTTCTGGATGAACTCTGCAATGAAGCCCGGCAGCATCTTGCAACGGCCTCGTCGCTGCTGGCTGAGCTCCCGCCATCGGTGCGATCTGTGTTTCTGCCGCTCAGCCAGGCGCGTGCCGACCTGAAGCGGCTGTCGCGGGCGGATCGCAATCCCTTCACGCCGGCCCCATCGTCGCGATTGCGCACGCTGTGGACGCTTTGGCGGGCCTCGCGCTCACGTGAATTTACCAAGTAGGGCTTGGCTTATCGCCTGGGCCACCCAAATGCTCTATGCTGTCCCATGGCTGAGTTGCCCCAAACCGCATCCGCTGCGACCGTCGATCCGGTCGATCTGACCGGCCTTCCGGTTGTGCCGGCCGATATCCGCGCCGCGGCCGACATCATTCGGGGCGCCGTCGTCGAAACGCCCTGCAACTACAGCCGCACGCTGAGCAGCATTTGCGGTTGCGACCTCTGGCTCAAATTCGAGAACCTCCAGTTCACCTCCTCGTTCAAGGAGCGCGGTGCTCTCAACCGGCTCACGGCACTGACGCCGGAGGAGCGCGTGCGCGGCGTGATCGCGATGTCGGCGGGCAACCACGCGCAAGGTGTCGCCTATCATGCCAAGCGGCTCGGCATTCCCGCCACCATCGTGATGCCAGTCGGCACGCCGATGGTGAAGGTCGAGAACACCAGGCACCACGGTGCCGAGGTGATCGTCACTGGCGCGACGCTGGAGGAGTCCGCGGCGTTTGCGCGCGGCCATGGCGAGGCCCGCGGCATGATATTCGTCCATCCCTATGATGATCCGTTGGTCATCGCGGGGCAGGGCACGGTCGGGCTGGAAATGCTAAGGGCGGTGCCGGAGCTGGATATGCTGGTCGTCCCGATCGGCGGCGGTGGCCTGATCAGCGGCATTGCGATTGCGGCGAAATCGCTCAAGCCCTCATTGCGGATATTGGGCGTCGAGGCTTGGCTCTATCCCTCGATGTACAACGCGATTCACGAAGGCAATTTGCCCGCGCGCGGCGACACGCTGGCCGAGGGCATCGCGGTGAAATCGCCCGGCAAGATCACCACAGAGATCGTCCGCCGTCTCGTCGACGATATCGCGCTCGTGAATGAAGCCGAGCTCGAGCGTGCGGTTGCGACCCTGATCTCGATCGAAAAGACGGTGGTGGAGGGCGCCGGCGCCGCTGGCCTTGCCGCGATCATGTCCGATCCGTCTCGCTTTGCCGGCCAGAAGGTTGGGCTGGTCCTGAGCGGCGGTAACATCGACACGCGGCTGATCGCGTCCGTCCTGACCCGCGAGCTCGCGCGCGAGGGACGGCTGACTCAGTTGTCGCTCGATATTCCGGATCGGCCGGGCCAGCTGGCTGCGGTTGCTGCACTGCTCGCCGAGGCGGGCGCCAACATCATCGAGGTCTCGCACCAGCGGACGTTTTCCGACCTGCCGGCCAAGGCGACGCTGCTGCAACTGGTCATCGAGACGCGCGACAGCGCGCATCTCGATGAAGTCATGGCGAAGCTCAGCGCATCCGGATTGAGTGCGCGCTGCACCTGAGCGGCAGGACGCCCGGGAACCTCGTATCAAGCGCGGACGTTCGAGGCAGAGGCTCGAGCGTCCGCCTCTGTTTCCAACGTAAGCAGTGCAACTGCGGCAGTTGGCCGCCCGTGGTGGCAGCCAGGCGAGGGAAGTTCTAAGCTGGCGCACGCATGGGGAGTGGGCGCGACTTAGAACCGAGACTTGGAACTGAAAGGACCTGCGATGGCGAAGAACACGATTTGCCTCTGGTACGACAAGGATGCCGAAGCTGCTGCCCGCTTCTACGCCGAGACGTTTCCCGACAGCGCAGTGCACGCCATCCACCGCGCGCCCAGCGACTATCCTTCAGGCAAGGCCGGCGATGTGCTGACGGTCCATTTCACCGTTGCCGGCGTTGCGTGTCTCGGCCTCAACGGCGGCCCTGTGTTCAAGCACAACGAGGCCTTCTCGTTCCAGATCGCCACCGACGATCAGGAGGAGACCGACCGCTACTGGAGCGCCATTGTCGGCAATGGCGGGCAGGAAAGCGCGTGCGGCTGGTGCAAGGACAAATGGGGCATTTCCTGGCAGATCACGCCACGTGTGCTCACAGAGGCGCTGGCGGCCGGCGGAGCTGAAGCGAAGCGCGCATTTGAAGCGATGATGGGTATGACAAAGATCGACGTCGCCGCGATCAAGGCGGCGCGGCGCGGTTGACGCCACGGGCGCTTGAACTCCTACGCCGATCGAGACGGTGTGCTCGCGATCGAGCGCGCCGTCTTACCACCAGCCCCGCTGCATCGGCTGCATTGGTTGCATCGGCTGATAGTACTGGTACTGGCCGCTGCGGCGGCGCGGATTGACAGGTTGCAGATTCGGATCGCGCTGCTGGAAGAAGAACCCGAAACCGCCGTTGTCCCCCCAGCCGCCGTCTTCGCTCGCCACGGCCATCGGGGCCGTCGGCTTGCGCGTGATGAAGCCGCCCTGCGGCTGGTTGCTCAGCACCGCGACGAACTCGGTGCGATAGTTGGTCTCTTTGCTCAGCGGCTCGTCCGAGATGATGATCGACGAGCGCGGCATGGCGGTCGGGGCGATGCGATCCAGCACATCCTGCGGGATTGTGATCCGGTCGAGCGCGTCCTTGGCGTCGTCGCCATTGTCGATCGTGACCACGCTCCAGCGCAGACCGGCATCGTTCTTCGCCATCGCCGTGAAGATGTGCGTGCCGAGCGGCTGGTCGGGATTGCGGATAGTGACGGGAACTTCGATGCTGGTATCGAACACCTCGCCGCCGCCGTCCGGCGCCGGCTTGTGTGTGTTGCGCCGCACGTAAAGCTTCTGCGTGGCACGGCTGATGTAGACCGAGACCGGCTCGAGCGCGAGCTTCGCCTCGGTCGCCGCCTTGACGGCATCGGCCTTCTTCGTCGCTGCTTCCTTGGCGGCCTCCTTGGTGGCCGCGGCGGCGTCGCGCTTGGGCTGCGCATCGGTCTTGGCGGCGTCGAACTGCGTTGCTGCATCCGCAGCCTTGGTGGCGGCCTTCTGCTTCAGCTCCTCGGCCTTTGTCCGGGCCTGATCCGTCTTTGCGGTTGCGAGCGCCTTGTCGGCGTAGGCGAGCTCGGCGTCGGCGCGCGCCTTCAGCCGTTCCAGATTGCGCAGCGTCGCCGGAAGCGCTGCGGCCTCGCGTGCCGCCGCAGCGGCAGCCTTCTTCGTCTCGTCGGCGGCCCGGGTGGCCTCCTCGGCCTCGCGGGAGAGCTTGTCGGCGCGCGCAGGGGCGGCCGCAATGGCCTCCTTCTTCGGCACGAACAGCGCGGGGTGGGAGAAATCGACCGGGGCCGCATCGTTAGGCGAGATGATCACCCGCATCCCGATGTTCGTCTTCTCGAACAGATTTTCTGCGAAGCCATAGGGCATCCGCACGCAGCCGTGCGAGGCCGCATAGCCGGGCAGCGGGCCGCCATGCAGCGCGATGCCGTTCCAGGTGATGCGCTGCATGTTGGGCATCCAGGCATCGTCATACATGGTCGAGTGGTGGTCCTTGTCCTTCTCGATGACGGCGAAGACGCCGGCCGGCGTCTCGCGTCCGGTCGTGCCGGTCGACACCGGGGCACGAAGGATCCAGCCGTCGGCGTCGTAGAAGGTGACTCTCTGGCTCTGGATCGACACGATCGCCATGATCGGCTCGCCGGCCTCGCGCGGCGCCGTCGCCTCGACAGCGGCCGCGGGGCGCACCTGCTTGGCCGCGGCGCCTGCGGTCTGCGCCGTCAGCGCGATCATCGCGGCGAGCGTGACAATGCCCGGAGAGCCCCAACGCCGGATCGCCGTGGTGGATTGCGCCGCCGTCAACCGATCTGCCATGCCATTCCTCGAAATGCCTATCCGCGCCTGCGTCGATCAGATGTCAGCTTGCGACACTCGGATTAACGAACCTGCCGCCATCAACGCCGCCAACTCGCTTCTGGGGGCATTTCGGTGGCAAATTCCTCATATATGACCGCCTGCGTCTGAGGAAGGGTGGCTCGCCCGTGGAGCTGGTCCCAAACTGGTGGTCGATTTGCCGCAGGTGGTCTTTCGCTTTGCAGCGAACGGCGCCAGCTGGCCTCAAATGCACAGACTGAGCAGCTTGATGTGACAGCTATCGGTTTTGGGCCGGCTTGGGGAGGGGACCTCACGCTTCACGGCAACGAGGGGTTCCTTGTCCTTTTTGCCCTTGCCCGGCTTCGGCTCGTAATCGCCCGCAATCACCATGGCCCAGTAGGTGCGCTTACCGCTGGCGTTCCTGGCGCTCGCGATCCCGACGCGGGATGCGTTGTGCAGCAGCAGGTTCTTGCGGTGCCCGGAGGAGTCGATCCACTGACCGAGCGTCTTCTCGAAAGTGTCGTAGCCGTAGGCGATGTTCTCTGCAGCGCGACCCGCATGCGCTGGCGCGACCCGCCTGGTGAACGGGCCGAGGGCGTCGTGGCTGAGATCATCCTTTGCCGCCATCGCACGGGCCTGCTCCATCGCGATGCGGTCGAGGGTTGCGTCACGGACGACGCGGGCCTCGCCATGTTTGACACGGAAGCTGGAGATCTGTTCGGCCGGGGACTCCGCGGCGATCGCGGGCGCGGCGGCCAACAGCATAAGGCCGGCGACCATTCCGCCAGCCACACGACCGGTTATCCTCCCCCAAATATCCATTCCCCACCAAGCGGACCGCAATACCCGGGTCGGTTGTCCATTGGCAATGTGGAGGCTTCAAGGCGCCGTCCAGGCTAGCTTGCCGGCAGGTCCGCCTCGAAATTGAAGCGGTCGCGCAGGTTTTTGCGCTGCTCCAGGATGTCCTTGAGAAAGGCGCGGTCCTGGTCGTTCTTCATCATCGGCTCGATCAGGTCGACCTGGTTCATGGCGACCAGTTGCAGGATCTCGGTGCGCGGCTTGCCGCTGATATCGCGCGGCAGCGCATGCACGACCTGGATGTGTTCCGGGGGCTTTGGTCCCTTGGCGGCGGTCAGCTCGCTGCGAAGCTGGCCCTCGAGCGCGGCCTGGTCGGCCTCGACGAAGGCATAGAGCCCGACGCCCGAGCGGCGGTCCGCGAAGGCGACGATCGCGGTGTCGCGTACGGCCGGATTCTTGCGGATCAGGGCGGCCAGCACCGGCGCGTCGTTGACCAGCCGGCGGCCGCCGCCCTCGCGGTCGGTGAAGTTGAACAGGCCGCGCGTGATGGCGCGGTAGACCTTCTTGCCGGTGGCGAGCCACAGGCTAGCGGCGAAGGATTTTTTCGCGAGGATCTTGCGCTCCCGCGGCGTCAGCGCATCCGGAGCATAGGAGCGCTTGTGCTTGAGGAGATGCCGGAGGTCCTCATAGGCGAGGATGCGATAGAGCCGGCCACGGTTCTTGAAGCAGGCGGCGAGCTGGAAATCGGTCACGTAGGCGCGGCCGTCGCGGCCGACCAGCCAGTTCTGCTCCTTGGCGAGGTCGTTGTGGCAGATGCCGGCACGGCGCAGCCGGCGCAGCGCCGCTTTGGCCGAGCGGAAATAGGCGAGGTCGCCATGCGGCTTTGCCAGATGCAGCGCGACGCCATCGACGAAGCCGCGGACCAACGCGCGGCGGCCGGCCCACAAGAGTTCGGGGCCGACGTTCAGGCCTTTGGCGAGCGCCAGCGCATGCTTCTCGCGCGCGAACAGATGCCGCGCCAAGAGGAACGACCACCACGGCACTTCATCGAGCCGGCGCAGGACGGCCTCGACCTCGCCGGCATCGCCGCGGAAGCGGCCACGCTCGACGGTCGAGAACACGTCGCGCTTGAGCAGCACGCCGTCGGTCCAGCGCGCCGACAGCACTGCGGCGTCTTCTTTTGAGAGGCTCATCGAAGGCTCACGCCGCTGCGGCAATGTGCAGGTGATCGGCGATCCAGCGATCGAGATCGGCGAGCGCCCGCGCGCTCAACGCCTGCTTCTTGGCCACAGTCTTCTCGTTGCCGCGCAGACGCGTGCCGTCGGGCTTCTTCGTTGGCGCGCTTGCGAGCGGCGGGAACAGGCCGAAATTGATATTCATCGGCTGGAACGAGCGCGTGCCCGCTTCGATGGTCTCGATGTGCCCGCCGGTGATGTGGCCGAGCAGCGATCCGAGCGCCGTCGTGGCCGGCGGGCTCGCGAGTGTTTCTCCGCGCGCGTCCGCTGCCGCATAGAGGCCGGCGATCAGGCCGACGCTGGCGGACTCCACATAGCCTTCGCAGCCTGTCATCTGGCCGGCAAAGCGCAGCCGCGGCTGTGCGCGCAGGCGGAGCTGGCCGTCGAGCAGCTTGGGCGAGTTCAGGAAGGTGTTGCGGTGCAGGCCGCCGAGCCGGGCGAATTCGGCTTTCTCGAGCCCGGGAATGGCGCGGAAGATGCGCTGTTGCTCGCCGTACTTCAACTTCGTCTGGAAGCCGACGATGTTGTAGAGCGTGCCGAGCTTGTTGTCCTGGCGAAGCTGCACGATCGCGTAGGCTTTTGTGGTGGGATCGTGCGGATTGGTGAGGCCGACCGGCTTCATCGGGCCGTGGCGCAGCGTCTCGGGCCCGCGCTCCGCCATCACCTCGATCGGCAGGCAGCCGTCGAAATAGGGCGTGTTGGTCTCCCACTCCTTGAACTCGGTCTTTTCGCCCGAGAGCAGCGCGGCGACGAAGCCGTCATACTGGTCCTTCGTCATCGGGCAGTTGATGTAGTCGGCGCCGTTGCCGCCGGGACCGACCTTGTCGTAGCGCGACTGGAACCAGGCCACCGTCATGTCGATGGAGTCGCGGTGCACGATCGGCGCGATCGCATCGAAGAAGGCGAGCGCGTTCTCGTCGGTCAGTTCGCGAATGGCGTCGGCCAGCGGCGCAGAGGTGAGGGGGCCGGTCGCAACGATCACATTGCCCCACTCGGCCGGGGGCAGGCCCGCGATCTCGCCGCGGGCAATCTCGATCAGAGGATGGTCTTCGAGCGCCTTGGTGACGGCGGCCGAGAAGCCGTCGCGATCGACCGCCAGCGCGCCGCCTGCCGGCACCTGGTTGGCGTCGGCGGCACGCATGATCAGCGAGCCGAGGCGGCGCATCTCGGCGTGGATCAGTCCGACGGCGTTGTTGGCGGCATCGTCGGAGCGGAACGAGTTCGAGCAGACGAGCTCGGCAAGCCCGTCGGTGCGGTGCGCCTCGGTCATGCGGGTCGGCCGCATCTCGTGCAGCACGACGGGGATGCCGGATTTGGCCACCTGCCAGGCGGCCTCCGAGCCGGCTAGCCCAGCGCCGATCACGTGCACAGTGTTGGATTGGGATCCTGTCATGGGCGGGACAGGTAGCGCTTTTCGGCGGCCGTTGGAATCGCCGAGATCGAGTTTTCTGCCTTTCAGATACGACAACGCCCGCACAAGGCGGGCGCTATCGGTTCGTCCGGTAAGGGCTGATGCGGTATCAGCCCTGATATTGACCGGCGGCAACGCGCGGGATGTCCGAGCGATCGAGGCCGATGTCGGCCAGTTCGCGATCGCTGAGCTGGGACAGCTCGGCAACATTGCGCTGATAGTCCCGGAAGGCCTGGATCATGCGGATGAGCGAGAGCAGCATAGTAGTCTCCTGTAGTTCGATTCAACCCTTGACCTGAGCGTCATCGTTGAAATGAATATAGATGGGAGTGTTGCAGTGCGGAAGTTCCGATGTTGCGATGCAGCTAAGCGAAGAACGCATAGCGTGAGTAAGAGACGCTTAACCTCTCGGCGAGCCTGCCCAAGCGGCGGGCGGGATTACCCGGAGTCAACAACAAACGTCCGTGAAATCACGGACTTATGACCGCATCTGCGGTTCCATAGAAACTGGAAATAGGTCGCGCAGCGGTCGTCCGCAAGCCAGCTGGATAGCTTCTAGACCCAAGTGACGCATGCGCGAATCGCATGTTTCGGGAACTTTTCGTGTGAATATTGATTCAATCCTTTGATTGAGAATCGATCGATGCATCTGAAGCCGATCGTCGGTACTTTGCACGGAGCCCGATGGCTCGCGCTTGGTCCCTGGAAAGGTCGTCGTCGATCTCAGGCCGTTTGCAGGCCGGCTGCTGCGCTGGACGCACGCCCAGCGTGTACGGTCTGATTACGAAGTTGTAATGAAAATCAGAAAATTCGCATGCGGCTCTGCGCAGCGCGCAACATCACGCAATTCTCGCGGGGAATTTATTGCGGCAAGTTGACGCGTCCGGAGGAAAGTCATGCCGCAGATTCCGGCAATGTCGTCGGTTCTGTGTTCAAGAATAAGAGAAGGAAAGTAACATCATGACGAAGTTACTCGGGGTTATCGCAATTGCTGCCGTTGCCTTTGCCGTCGCGCCGGCTCAAGCCGCCAAACATGCCGCGGGTGGGTGCAGCTCGGCCAATCTGGAGCACACGGAGACCGCCATCGAGAACATGGCTGATGGCGACAGCAAGTTCGTCGCCCAGAAGGAGATCGCAGCCGCTCAGGACTCGTTGCTCAACGGCAAAATGGGTGCGTGCGGTGCGCACCTGAACAAGGCGATGCGCGCCACCACGGGTAAGTAAACGCTCGAAGAGGGCCGGTCGCGATGCGATCGGCCTGCTTTTTGTTCAGGACTTGTTTTAAGGAGCGCGCGCGAGCTGGGCGGCGAAGTAGGCCACCGTCTTGGCGTAGACCTCGCTCTTATTCCACTGCTGCAGCACCGCGAAGTTCGGGCTGCCCGGCTGCCAATCCTTGCCGCGCTGCCAGCCATAGCCGGCCAGATAATTGGCGGTGGAGGCGAGTACGTCGGGCGCGTTGTGCAGCAGGTCGCGCTTGCCATTGCCGTCGAAGTCGACGGCATATTTCATCCAGGACGATGGCATGAATTGGGTCTGGCCGATCTCGCCGGCCCAGGCACCGCGCATCTCGGCTGGCGCCAGATCGCCGCGCTGGACGATGCGCAGCGCATCCATCAGCTCGCCCCGAAACTGTTCGGCGCGCCGGCAGTCATAGGCGAGCGTGGCGAGCGAACGTATCGTCGGAAACTTGCCGGTGTTGACGCCGAAATCGGTCTCGAGCCCCCAGATCGCGACCAGCACCTCGCCCGGCACGCCATACGTCTGCTCGATGCGGGAGAGCACCGAGCCATACTGCTTCATCATGTTGGAGCCGCGCTGCAGGCGCGGCGGCACCATGCGGCCGGAAAATTCCTCAAAGGTCTGGCTGAAGACCTTTTGCGAGCGGTCGCGATTGAGCACGGCCTGATCGAGCGTCACGCCGGCAAGCCCCGCAGTGATGGCTTGCTGCGAGATGCCTTTGGCGGCTGCTTCGGTTTTGAAATCAGCAAGCCAGGCGTCGAAATTGCCGGACCCGCATGCGGTCGCGGCCAGCGCAGGTTCGGCTGAGACGATTGACGCGGCGAGGGTGAAAGCTACGAGAGCAAGACGAGAAATCGTCGGGGTCATTCGAAAGAATTCATTCCGTGAAGTGGTATGACCGGCGGCGGGAATGTCGGTGGTAACCGCGGCCAAAGCAAGGCCTATGAAGATGATCCGATCCTGCCCGGCATGCGGGCAGGATCGAGTGTTGCTGCATGTTACTAGGCTTCTGTGTCATTCCGCCAGGGGAAGAGGTTGGCGGGGAAGTCCGCTGCCGGCTTGCGCGGGCGATGCGGCGGTGGCGGCACCGGCCGTGCATCGGGATCCGACACGATCACCTTGCGGTAGAGGTGCCAGGTGGCGTGGCCGAGCAGGGGGATGACCACGGCGAGACCCAGGAAGGCGGGAATCGTGCCGAGCGCCAGCAACACCGCCACGACCAGGCCCCAGCCCAACATCGGCACCGGGTTCTTGGCGACGACGCGAAGCGAGGTGACCATCGCCTCCAGCGCACCGGCATGCCGGTCGAGCATCAGCGGGAACGACACGGCGCTGATGCAGAGCGCGGCCAGCGCGAAGACGAAGCCTATGCCGCAGCCGACCACGATCAGCCACCAGCCTTGCTGCGTCGTCAGCACGCGCCTCGCGAAATCCGAGATTCCGGTCACGCCCTCATAGCCGAAGGCGGCAACATAGATCGCCTGCGCGGTCGCGACCCAGGTCACGAACAGAGCGAGCAGCAGCGTGCCGAGACCGAGCATGGCGCCGAAGGAGGGCGAGCGCAGCACCTCCATGGCATCCCAGGCGCTGGCTTCTTCACCGCGTTCGCGCCGGCTGCTGAGTTCGTAGAGCCCGAGGGCCGCGAACGGGCCGATCAGGGCGAAGCCCGCGGCGAGGGGAAACAGCAGCGGCAGCACCGAATAGCCCATCACCACGCGGGCGAGCACGAGGCCCAGCACCGGATAGATCACACAGAGGACGATGGCGTGACTCGGAACCGCCTTGAAATCCTCCCAGCCGCGCTTGAGCGCATCGTGCAGATCGGACAGTTCGATGGTTCGGATCACAGGTCCAGCCGCATCCGCGCTCTGGGCCATCGTGGGGACATTGCCCTGGGATAGTGTGGCCATGATCGCTAGCTCCCTTGCCATGCGGCCGCATCCGGCGCCGGCAACGGCGCAAGCGGCCGCTCTTCGTGAATTTTCGCGATCCCGGCCAGACGCGAATTTCCGGATGGCATCGCGAGCTGAACGGAAAAGCTACTCCCAATTCCGAGTCCTGTCCCTCACGCTTGGGTGAAATTCGATGTCGCAGTGCAACCTCGAATGTGTCATTCGGTCGTCATTTCGCCGCAGATAAGCTCATGCTTGGCGGTTCGCTGAACTCGGCGGGCGCGACGCAGAAACTTCGTCTATAAGTGCCAACTTGAGGCCCTTCCAACGGATCCTTTTCGGGGAACAGACATGAGCATTTTCGGAAAAATCATGAGCGCGATCTTCGGCAGCCAACCGGCTTCCGCCGCGCCCCCCGGTGGCGCAGCTTCGGGCGGCGCGTCCGCAGGGGCCGCGCCGAGCGGATCGGCGCCATCGTCCGCGCCGGCTGGCGCGCCCATGGCAACCGTGGACGTCGCCGCGATCGTCGACAAGGCCGCCGCCGCCCACAAGGGCGAGAAGCTGGAGTGGCGTACCTCGATCGTCGACCTCATGAAGGCGCTCGACATCGATTCGAGCCTGGCCGCCCGCAAGGATCTCGCCAAGGAGCTCGGCTACACCGGCGACATGAACGACTCGGCCAGCATGAATGTCTGGCTGCACAAGCAGGTGATGTCCAAGCTCGCCGCCAATGGCGGCAAGCTGCCGCCGGAGATCAAGCACTAAGCGGCACCGCCGTCGCAGCAGGGGCCCGCGATGTCGCGGGTCCTTTTGCTTTCAGGCGACGAGATCGGCATCCTCCGGATGCCTGTCGAGATAGTCGGCGACGAAGCCGCAGCCCGCGATCACCTTCTTGCCGTCGCGGCGGATCAATTCCAGCGCGCCCTTGATCAGTTCGGAAGCGATCCCGCGGCCGCGCAGCGCGCGCGGCGTCTCGGTGTGGGTGATGATCACGGCCGACGGCGTCAGCCGATAATTGGCGAAGGCGACCTCGCTGCCGATGTCGAGCTCAAAGCGGCTGCTGTCCTTGTTGTCGCGTATCGATGCCGCCATGCGAGATCCTTTCGAAGCCGAGCTTGCTCCGTGATCTAGGCGCCTGAACCCGCCCTTGCCAAGGCGCGACCAAGGAAGGTTGCCGCAGGGGAGATATCCGAAAAATGCGTGTCCCGATCAGTCTCATGGCCGTGCTTGCCGCGCTCGTCGCTGCCCTGCCGGTGCCGGCCTCGGCCGAAGGCGGTCCGGCCTGGGAGGCCTGCGTGGGACTGACCAGCACGCCGGAGGAGCGGGTCAAGGCTTGCTCGACCGTAATCGACACCAGGAGCGAGAGCGGCCGCAGGCTCGCCGGGGCCTATTGCAATCGCGGCCATGGCCTCACCGAGAAGCGCGAACTCGACGCTGCGCTGTCCGACCTCGACGAGGCGGTCAGACTTGCTCCGGACTACGCTTGCGCCTTCAACAATCGCGGCCGCGTCTTTTCCTTCAAGCGCGACTATGATCGCGCCATCGCCGACTACGACGAGGCGATCAAGCTCGATCCGTCGCTGGCGCTTGCCTACAGCAACCGCGGCGAGTCGCGCTACAACAAGGGCGATCTCGACGGCGCCTTTGCCGATTTCAGCGCTGCCATCAAGCTCGATCCCAACTATGCCACGGCCTATACCAATCGCGGCCTAGTCTATTACCGCAAGCGCGACATGCCGCATGCGCTGGCCGACTACACGATGCGGATCAAGCTGGCGCCCGGCCTGCTCGCCTATATCGACCGCGGCAACGTCTATCGCGACAGCGAGCAGCTCGACCGCGCCGCCGCCGATTACGGCGAGGCGATCCGGATCGCTCCGACCGATGCGCGCGGCTGGCGCAATCGCGGCATGATCCGGCTCTACCAGGGCGATAACAAAGGCGGGCTCGCCGACTACGACATGGCGCTGCAATACGATCCGTCCGACGTGTTCTCCTGGAACAATCGCGGTCAGGCCAGGATGCGGCTTGGTGACAAGCAGGGCGCCATCGCCGATTTCAGGAAGGCGCTGGAGCTGCGTCCCGGCCTGCCGATGGCGCGCGAGGCGCTCCAGAAGCTTGGGGCCGGATAGCCGCAGTGCGGCATGGGTGTCGACCAGCGAGCATCGCGCGGCGACCGCAAATAATCCTCGACATCGCTCTTGCAAGTTCCACTGGGGTTCCCACGTCCTTTGAAGGACATACGCCCGAATGCGGCAGGCAGGGTCGCTAAACATTCGGAGTGTCATGATCGCCAGCCGCAGACGTATGCCTCTGTTGGAGGAGGGTACGATGTCGGACTTTGGTTTCTTGAATACTCACCGAACTTGGGAAGACTGGTGCGGGATGCTGGTCGGCGCGTTGATCGTCGCGTCGCCATGGTTCCCTGTCCAGGATCAGCCGGCGATCGTCTCAAATCAGATGGTGATCCTGAATTCGGTCGCCGTCGGCCTGGTCGTGTTTGGCATCAGCCAGCTCGAATATGTCGCGCTGCAGCGCTGGCAGGAGATAACGACGATCCTGGTCGGACTGTGGCTCATCGCCTCGCCCTATGTCCTCGGCTATTCCGGTGAAGGCTTTCTCCGCATCTACCACACGAGCCTCGGCGCGGTGGTGGTGCTGCTCGGCGTTCTCCAGCTGTGGCAGGACTGGGACATGAGCGACCAAGACCTGCTCAAGCATGGGCAATAAGTCGTAGATATCGGCAGGCCCGCTCCGCTACGAGCGGGCCTGTGCTCTCATCTCTTCAGAATATCCGCATAGTCCGGATGCTTGTCGATCCACGCCTTCACGAACGGGCATTGCGCGATGACTTTCAGGTCTGCGGTGCGGACCTGGTCGAGTGCGCCCTTGACGAGTTTTGAGCCGATGCCCTTGCCGCCGAGTTCGGCGGGCACCTCGGTGTGGACGAAGGTGATGACGTCGCCGTCGAGCCTGTAGTAGGTCGCAGCGATATGGCCTTCGACATCGAGCTCGTAGCGGTTGTGGGCCTTGTTGTTGATGACGTCGCTCACGTCGTCTCCGCTCAACTCTTCAGCGAGTCCGTCAGCATCTTGCGGATCGACCAGGCCTCGCCATCGGAGGAGCCCTTGATGTCGTCGATCTTCCAGCTGTTGGCCTCACGCACGAAATCATAACGCACGATCTGGTCGGCAGGTTTGCGGTCGTTGCGATGACCGGTGATGGTCACCGCGACCGTAGCCTTGTCGGCCTCCATCTTCTCGGCGTCAATCTTGAACGATTTCACGTCCGGTTCCTGCGAATTGGTGACGGGATCGAAATCGACCGGACCGACGTCGCCCTTGGGCGTATGTGCATCGGCCTTGGCCCACAGCGCGACCAGCGCTTTGGAGAGATATTTGGCCTTGGCCGCCTTGTTCTCGACGACGAAGGCGCCGCCACCATCCCCCTTGCCCTTGGCTGCGCGGGTGTAGATTGCAGTGAGGATCGCCACCGGATCGGTTGGCGCGGGCGTCTGGGCGAGGGCCGGGTTGATGCTGGCGAGGAGGGAGGCGGCAATGAGGCTACGGCGGGTCAGCATGGAATTCCCTTGAGATGATGGCGCACAAGGATAGACCGGAGCGGGCTATGTCAGCGCGTATCTCTGTAGACCGAAGCGGAGGCAGTTCGGTTCAATCGGCCGCTTTGGCGAGCCGCGCGTCTTCAGGCTGGTGCCGCGGGCGCAGGCAACCCTGACAGATGACGAGGGAGCGGTTGATGTGAGCCTCCTGCTCGGCCTCGATACCGTCCTGCGCCTGCCACCATTCCTTCGAATAGGGTTGAATCCCGGCCTGCGCGTTGTTGTGCTCAGGTCTGGCGGCGGTCCGCATCGCGCGCGATGGCTCGGCGGTGGAATGTGGCTGATTGGGATTTTCTCCGGCGCCATCCCAGGCATAGCGCGCCGGCGCGAAGGCCGGATCGGACGCTAGACGGGCTTGCGGAGCCACAGCACACCCGGCGAGCGCCAGCGACAACAGGAGGACGGCGGGCGCTTTGACCATGATGAGGCACTCTGTACGCGAGAACTGCGCGAGGTTGCGCCGATCATGTTTAAGATTCCCTGAACGATCGCGGCTGTGCGAACGACCAACGCGAATGCGATACCTGATCCTGCTGTTCGTTCTACTCGCGACTGCCGCCCGCGCTGACGACGTAAAACCGTTCAATCCGGCCGACTATCCGTCCGAGGTGCAGAAGGCGCTGCGCTATGCCAACGAAGAGTGCGACAGCCAGGGCGGCGGGCAGGTGAGCTTCACGCCGGACACGGTGCGCAGGATCGATCTGACCGGCGATGGCCGCGACGACTACATCGTTGATTTCCACGACACCAAGTGCGGCGATCGCGAGACGACTTATTGCGGAACCGGCGGCTGCCTCCTCGACATCCTGGTGACGCTGCCGGACGGCAGCGTGCGTCCCGTCTTCGACGGTTATGTCCGCAGCTACGAGATCAAGGCAAAGCCGATGAAGCGCGGCGCCGCGCGAACCATGCGCTTCGATCTGCATGGGAGCTTTTGCGGCGGCTTCGGCGCGCAGGCCTGCTTCAAGGAGAAGGCCATCTCGGCGACGCCGTTCGAGTTCAGGAAGCCGTAGGGCAGGTGCGCAGCCGGCGGCCTTGCGGGGCCGCGGGCGATGGCGATAAATGGGCCGCAAAGGGCGGGGCGCGTGCGCGCCGTCCGCCATCGATGAGGAAGCCCGATGCAGCCCTTGCGCATGTCCCGCCGCGTCATGAATCTCGCTTACATGCTGACCCAGAATGCGCGGCGGCACGATTCGCGCCCCGGCTTCGTGTGGGGCGACAAATCCTGGACCTGGCGCGAGATCGATGCGCAGGTCTCGGCGTTGGCCGCCGCACTTGCCGCGCGCGGCATCAAGAAAGGGGACCGCATCCTCGTCCATTCCAAGAATGGCGACGAGATGTTCGTCTCGATGTTTTCGGCGTTCCGGCTCGGCGCGGTCTGGGTGCCCACCAATTTCCGTCTGATGCCCGACGAGGTCGCCTATCTTGCCCAGGCCTCCGGTGCGAAGGCGTTCCTTTGTCATGTCGATTTTCCCGAGCACGCCGCGGCGGTGAGCTGCGGTGCACTGGAGTTTACCTGGAGCATCGACGGCAAGGCTTCGTTCGGCGAGCGCACGGTGGCCGATGCCATTACCTCGCAGACCGGCGCTGATGTCGCGAATGTCGACGTCGAATACGACGATCCCTGCTGGTTCTTCTTTACCTCCGGCACCACCGGCCGCTCCAAGGCTGCCGTGCTCACCCACGGCCAGATGGGATTCGTGGTGACCAATCATCTGGCCGATCTCACGCCCGGCACGACGGAGCAGGATGCATCGCTCGTGGTGGCGCCGCTGTCGCATGGCGCCGGCGTGCACCAGTTGATGCAGACAGCGCGCGGCGCGCGTACCGTGCTGCTGCCGACGGAAAAATTCGACATCAACGAGGCGTTTCGCCTGATCGAGGCCCACCGCGTCAGCAATCTCTTCACGGTGCCGACAATCTTGAAGATGATGGTCGAGCACCCCGCCGCAGACAAATACGACCATTCCTCGCTGCGCCAGGTGATCTATGCCGGCGCGCCGATGTATCGCGAGGATCAGAAGGCCGCGTTGAAGAAGCTCGGCAAGGTCATCGTGCAGTATTTCGGCCTGGGCGAGGTCACCGGCAACATCACCGTGCTGCCGGCGGCACTGCATGATCCCGAGGACGGCCCGCATGCGAAGATCGGCACCTGCGGCTTCGAGCGCACCGCCATGCAGGTCTCGATCCAGGACGATGAAGGCCGCGAACTCGGGGCCAACCAGAGCGGCGAAATCTGCGTGATCGGTCCTGCGGTGTTCGCCGGCTACTACGACAACCCCGAGGCCAATGCAAAAGCGTTCCGCAACGGCTGGTTCCGCACCGGCGATCTCGGCCACATGGACGAGGAGGGTTTTGTCTACATCACCGGCCGCGCCTCCGACATGTACATCTCCGGCGGCTCCAACATCTATCCGCGCGAGATCGAGGAGAAGATACTGACGCATCCCGCGGTCGGCGAGGTCGCCGTGCTCGGCGTGCCCGATCCGACCTGGGGTGAGGTCGGCGTCGCCGTCTGCGTCGTGTGCGACGGTGAGAAACCCGTGAGCGAAGCGGAGATGGCGGCGTTCCTGAGCCCGAAGGTGCCGCGCTACAAGATGCCGAAGCGGTTCTTCTTCTGGGAGGCGCTGCCGAAGTCCGGTTATGGCAAGATCCCGAAGCGCATGGTGCGCGACGAGCTCGAGGCGCGCGGGCTGCTCGATCTCGACAAGACCAAGGCGGGCTGAGCGGCATCATGCGCAGCATCAAGCAGCCGGGCGCGCCGATCGCCGAGCGCATCCAATGGGTGGAGGCGAGGGGACGCGCCTTCTCGTTCACGCTCCAAGCCGGCCTGCCGCTGCTGCAAGCCGTTCACCGCGGCCTTGCGGCGGAAGGCTTTGCCGGAGGTGTGTTGAACTTCCGGCGCGGCGCGCTCGGGCCGTTCGCCTACGTCATGCCGGCGCTCTCGAAGACGGGCGAGAATGCTGCGTTCTACAGCGACACGTTCCGGCCCGGCGGCATCACGCAGACGAAGCTCGGCGGCATGACGCTTGGCCTGCGCGACGGCGCGCCCTTCTTTCATTGTCACGGACTCTGGACCGAGGCAGATGGCCGCGCCAGCGGCGGCCACATGTTGCCGGATGAGACGATCGTTGCCGAGCCGTTCGAGGTCGAAGCTTTCGGGCTTGATGGTGCGATGTTCACCGCTGAACCTGATCCCGAAACGAATTTCAAACTGTTCGGGCCGGTGGCTGCTGTGAGCACCCGCGCGCGCACGACGAGCCGCGCCTTCGCGCTGCGGCTGCGGCCGAACCAGGATTTTGCGGAAGCGCTTGAAGGCTTCTGCCGCGCGCACGGCATCGCACGTGCGAAAATCCATGGCGGTGTCGGCTCGACCATCGGTGCACGCTTCACCCATGGCGGCGTGACCGAGCCGTTTGCCACCGAGTTGGCCGTGACGACCGGGACGATCGCGCCCGGCCAGTCCGGAGCGCTCGAAGCCGCGCTCGATGTCGCCCTGGTCGACTACACCGGCGGCCTCGCCGAGGGGCGCCTGATCCGCGGCGACAATCCGGTGCTGATGACCATGGAGCTGGTGCTGGAGGTGTTAGGCTAGTATCGGCGAGCAGGCCGGAACCCGCTATCGTGACGCCGCAATAGATGCGGCGAGCGATCATCAGGGGTGAGCACGTAGCTTGGCAATGGCCAGGAACGTAGATTCACTTACCCCTGATATGGCTGAGCTCGATCCTTGAAAGAGGTCGAGCAGCGGAGATTGAGCCTGACCGGTGCTCTGGTTGTTTTTGATGTCATACATGGCGGAGAAACGGTTCAGCAGCTTTGCAACCTTCGCGGGATCGGAAAGATCCTTGATCTTCATGAATCTGTCCACGAACTTGGCCTGCTGATCGATCGGCATCGCCGCCATCGAATCAGGAAGATCGAAGGTGGTCCTGAACACCTCCGAAAGAGCCTTGTCGGCAAGGATGTCATATGCGGACGTGATTTCCCCCGCCTTTCGCTGGAAATAGAGCGCCAGGCGCACGCCGGGATTCGTATCCCCCTGCTGCTGCTCCAGGCTTTGCTGGAGATAGTTCGCCTGTGTTTCCCGAAATTGATCTCGCTTCTGAGGACCCATCATCGGCAGGCGCGCGACGTTGCCCTTGTTGTCGAAGTTGAACGACGCCACGATTTCAGCAAAGCGCGGATCGCTTTGCGTGTTTGCGAAGCTCTTTGGATTGCTCAGATCGGAGCTGAAGATCTTCTTGAGATATTCGGTGCTGACTTTCTTGGGGTCCAAGCCTTTGGCGACGAGAATGAAATCGACCATCTTCCGGTTTGCGAGCAGATCGGAAACGCTTCCTATGTCCGCGATCGCTTCCTGATAAGTCGTCGCGTCTTTCTGGGCTTGGTCCCGAACTGCCTTCTGCTGCTGAGGGCTTGCCTGTTTCAGCGCTGCAATGACGTAGTTCCTGGCAATATCGAGGACTTCAGCCGAGTCCTGAGCCACCAAGGGGGTCGTCAGATTGCCTTTTGCGTCGAAGTTGAAGGCGCGTGCGAGCTCTACGTATCGATCGTCCTTGAGGGTATATACGTAGCTCTTGGGGTTGCTGAGGTCGCTTTCGAGGACGGCCTTGATAGTGGCCTGCGAGACCTCTTTGGGATCGAGGCCGACGGCTCCCAGCGCAAAATCATACACGTTTGGTGTCGATACGAACGCCTGGACCGAATTGACCTTGAGGATGGCCGTTCTGAATTGCCTGATTGCAAAGGCTTCGTTCAGCGGGCTTGCCGCCGAATAGACCGCGGCCTTGCTGTCGTCGAACCTCTGTTTCGTGATCGTGACATTTGCAGCAGTCTGCGCGGACACACCTGGCGGAAGCGACCCGTCAGGCGAAAACTCGAACGCGCCGGCCAGATCTACAAACCCGCCAATCGTCGCTATCTCGCCGCTGAGGCTGGAAATGCTGTTCGTATATGACTCCAGGTGATGCTTTTCCACCAGGATCTGGACGTTCAACTGGGTCACGTTGGCGCCCGGTTGCGATAGTTGGGCGGTGTAGTCGGCTATCTTTGAATTGGCGGCGCTGACATCCGATCGGGCTTGAGCAAGCTGGGCGTTGAGGCCAGTCAACCGAGAAGCGAAGGTGGTGTTGACGTAGCTGTTTGGATCGGATGGATCGCTGCGCAGGACCTGGCTTATCGTGTCACGCGGCCACTTGCTTTGATCGATCCCATATGCCGAATAGACATAGTTGCGAAGACGGTCGTTGTTCAGGAGCTGGTCTGCACCGCTGATGTTGCCGATTTCTGCGCTGTAGTATGTCGAGTCGTCGGCAAGTGCATCGACCTGGTGCTTCTTGGTCGCCGTGTACAGACCGATCATCTCGTCGGTCTGGTTCTCCGATTGCGCAACCGGCGTTGCACTGCCATTGAAGGAAAATGCCGCGGCAAACTCCCGGTAACGCTTGTCCACCAGCTTGTTGACGAAGCTCTTTGAGTCGGAGAGGTCGCTCTCCAGCACCTTTTTCATGAAAGCCTTGGCGTACGCCATGTCTTCCAGGCCATACGCCTTCATCGCATAGTGATACAGGCGATAATCCTTCATAAAATCGTCGACGGTCTTCACCTTGCCGATGTTGGCCTTGTAATAGGCGGCCTCTCGCGCCACGTCCGGTTGCTGTTCGACCCGCGTCAGGGACTGCTTGAGATTGCGCGTAATGTAGTTGTAACTGAAATACGTTGACACCATCGCGCATTCCTCGCGGCTTTACGGTCCCGGACTTCCGTCAATCATTGCCGGGTCGCGAGGTGGAGGCTGGCATCATGCCAGCAGACTGTCTCAGAGCTACGTCTTCTTAAGGCGATTCTAGCCTACAATCTTAGGTTTCAATTTGCGTCCAAGTGACGCATATCGGGTTTATTTCTATCTGTTTCTGTATGTTTCTCAGATGCGGCTTTCGCGAAGATTGCGTTCCTGATATGTTCCGGTCAAGATAAGATCGGAATGGGGAACCGGGCATGAGCCGAAGAGGCAGTCGAACGATCAACCTGCCTGCGCCGTATCTGAAGCGGGTCTGGCTCGACCCGTCGCAAGTTCGCGATCGCGAGGTCTATCCGTTCTGCCTGCCCATCTTTCCGGATGATTTCGAACTCAACTTCGAAGCCGCCATTACGATCATCGTTGGAGAGAACGGCACCGGAAAGTCGACGATCCTCGAGGGCATCGCAGCGCTCGCCGGCTACGACGATGCCGGTGGCGGCAAGGGTTACATGCCGGTCGATCATTCCGAAGCACGCGAGAAGATGGGCGGCCAGCTCTCCAAGGCGCTGCGCGCAAGCTGGCTGCCGAAGATCACCAATGGCTGGTTTTTCCGCGCCGAGAGTTTTTTCTCGGTGGCGCGATATCTTGACAAGGCCGCACGTGATGCCGGCCAGGTTGGCCCCGATTTCCTGTCGCATTCCCATGGCGAAGGCTTCCTGCGCTTCTTCGAAGAGCGCTGCCAGCGCCAGGGCATTTTCATCTTCGACGAACCGGAATCCGCGCTGTCGCCATCGCGGCAGATCGAATTCCTCAAGCTGCTGCGTCGCATGGAGGACTCCCGCATCTGCCAGGTCATCATGGCCACCCACGCGCCGCTGCTGATGGCCTATCCCAACGCGCGGCTGCTGCGGCTCGGAAAATATGGGCTGGAGCCGACGACGGTGGAGCAGACTGATCATTATCGGGTGATGTGGGAATTCTGTACCGATCCGCGCGGGTTCGTCGAGGCGACACTGGCGGAATAGGCGAAACATTCCCGACGGTAGGTCCCGCCACGGCGGTGCCACGAACTTGTCTCCCCGCGGTCCAAAAATGCGTTACGATGACCCCAGCGCGCACCAATCGCGCTAGGTCAAAGAGACGAGATGAGGACACGACATGAGGGTGACGATCGGTAAGGCGATCGCCGGGGTGGCGGCGCTGGCGGTGGTGGGGATGGTGTTGACGGCGGCTTTTGAGCCGGTTTGGGCGCACGGGCCGACCCGGCAGAAGGTGCGGGAATCCATCGAAATCAATGCTCCGCCGGCCAAGGTGTGGGCGGTGATCGGCAATTTCCAGGACATGAGCTGGTTGGCGCCGGTCACCAAGACCGAGGGCGAGAAGGGCAATGAGATCGGCGCGACGCGGCGGCTGACGCTGACCGGCGGGGCCACCGTAGATGAGGAACTCTACAAGTTCGACGCCGGCGCGATGACCTATTCCTACCGGATCACCGCCGTCGACGTGAAGGTGCTGCCGGTCAACAACTATTCCTCGACGCTCACGGTGACGCCGAGCGCCGACGGCAAGGGGTCGACGGTGGAATGGGCCGGTGCGTTCTACCGCGGCTTTCCCAACAATGATCCGCCGCCCGAGCTGAATGACGAAGCCTCGGTCAAGGCGGTGAAGGGGCTCTATCAGGCCGGCCTCGAGGCGCTGAAGAAGAAGATCGAGAGCGGAAGCTGACCGTGCGGGCCCTGGTTCTGGCGGCGCTCGCCGCCAGCCTTGGTAGCGCCGGCCTTGCCAGCGCGTCGGCCGAAGAGGCGTTCGTCACCAACCAGCTCAGCGACGATCTGATCATCGTGGACCTCGCCACCTCGCGCGCGGTCGCGACCATCCCGATCGGTGGCAAGCCTGCGGGCGTGGCCGTCACTGCGGACGGACGCTTTGCCTATGTGACGAGCCCGGACGCCAAGGCGGTGACGGTGGTGGACGCCGCAACGCGGCAGGTCGCCGGCCGGATCGATGTCGGCGGCGGGCCGCTCGGAATCGCCGTGGCGCCCGATGGTCGTACCGTCTATGTCGCCGATTGGTACGCTGCGGCGGTCCGCGTGGTCGACCCGGCGGCGCGCAGCGTCGTCGCCAGCATCACGGTCGGCGCCTCGCCGTCCGGGCTGGCGGTGACGCCCGACGGCCGGCTGCTGCTTTCGGCGGATCGCGACGACGACAGCGTCTCGGTCGTGGACACCGCGACGCGCGAGCGCAAGGCAATCATCAAGGTCGGCACGCGCCCGTTCGGCGTCACCATCGATGCCGACGGCAAGCGCGCCTACACAGCCAATGTCGGCTCGAACGACGTCTCGGTCATCGACATCGCCGCTGGCAACGAGATCGGCCGCGTGCCGGTCGGGATGCGCCCCTATGCGGTGGCGCTGACCCTCGGCCGTGGCTTCGTCACCGACCAGTATGGCGGCACCGTCAGCGTGTTCGATACAGCGACGCTGAAGCCGGTCAAGCGCATCACCGTCGGCGACTATCCCGAAGGCATCGCCGCAACCGCGGACGGCAAGCGCATCATCGTGGCCAATTGGGAGAGCAATACGCTCAGTATCATCGACGCGGCCGAGCTGAAGGTGATCGGCGGGATCAAGACCGGCGACGGCCCGCGCGCGTTCGGGACGTTTTTGCGCCGGACGGAGTAGGCGATTGTAGGGTGGGTTAGCCGAAGGCGTAACCCACCACTGGCTATCACCGCGGAAACGAAACAGGTGGGTTACGCCAGCGGACTGCGCTTCGCGCAGCCGCGGGGCTACCCCCCTACGAGCTCGACCCAGCAAACGCCTTCAGCTTCAGGAAAAAGTCCCTCAGGATCGGGTTGCGATCCACGTAGGTCACGTAGCGGATCGCATGCCGCCGGCGATCGATGCTCCACGTGATCTGATCCGTGACGATCGGCGCCGGGATGATCACGCTCGGTGCCCACACGGGGTTGAGCAGCCAGCCGATCGGCGCCATGTCCCAGATCTCCTTGGCCCAGCCGAGATGGTCGGACGAATACTCCTTGAAGCGCATGGCGAGGAACGCGCCGATGCTGCCGTGCGGCTCGACGTAGCGCTCGATCTCCGGCACCGTGCTGTGCAGGTGCGAGGTGACGCCCCTGCAGGGCACGAGAACCAGCGGCACGCCGCTGTCGAACAGCACTTGCGCGCCGCCGACATCCTGCTTGAGATTGAACTCGACGGTATCAGGCCATTCGAGCGCATGGCCGCCGAGCCAGACCACCACCACGCGATCGATGATATCGGGTGCCTTGAGCAGCGCCGACGCGACATTGCTGATGGCGCCGATGGCAATGACGTAGAGCGGATGGTCAGGCGAGCCGGCGCGCGCCCGGGCTATGAGGTCGTCGACGGCGGGCGCCGCCTGCGCCGTCTTGCCGGGGCCGACATAATCGGTGACGCCGCGATGGACGAGGCCCTCCGGCGCGATGTTCAGGCGTTCCAGCAGGCGAAGGATTTCCTGATAGCTCAGCTCCATGCCGTGGCCGGGGCTCTCCGACCGTTTGTTGAAGAACGGCGCGGCGTAGATCGCCTCGACGTCAAGGCGGTCCTTCGACAGCAGCATCTGCACCAGCGCGAACTGATCGTCGATCTCGTTATAGGTGTCGGTGTCGAGCACGACGCGCACCTTGCCGACCGGCGGCTCCAGCAGTTTCAGGCGGGCTGCGTCCGTGAGGGTCATCACCGTCTCCTTGGGCCGTGCGTGGCGATTGCGGATCAGGCCTTGAGCGGAATCCGGCAAACCACGTCCGCGATCTCCTCCATCTGCGCGAACATGTGGTCGGGCGCAAGCGCCTGCAACGCCGCCGGCGCGGCATAGCCCCAGCCGACCGCGCCGCAGGCGATGCCCACCGCGCGCGCCGCTTCGATGTCGCGGACCTCGTCGCCGATTGCAATGACCTCTGCTGGGACGACACCGGCACGCCGGATCACGCGGCGGAATTTGGCCGGCTTGCCGAACACCGAGGCAGCGCAGTCGAAATGCGCGAACAGCGCCGCGGCACCATCGAGCTTCTGCCGCGCATTGGCCTCACTGTCGGAGGTCACCAGCGCCAACTGCACGCCGTTATCGGCGAGCGTCCGGAGCATCGCCTCGACGCCCGGAAACAGCGAAATCTCCGCCGCCGCCTCCGCCTTCAGCCGCCGCGCATGCCGCGCGATCGCCGGCAGCTTCCACAGCGGCACCTCAAGGCGGGTGAGAATCTCTCGCGTCGAGGCATGCCGCAGCCCCTCGACCTCCTCATCTGCAACGCGGCGAAAGCCGAAGCGATCGGCGACGTCGTTGATGGTGCGCAGAAACCAGGGAAAGCTGTCGGCGAGCGTGCCGTCGAGATCGAAGATGGCGAGGGCGTAGGACATCAAGCCGCCGCATATCACGCCAGGAGAGACGGCGGAATGCGAAAATCACAAATCCGGAAGCGGTTCGAAAGGTCCGTTCACGATGAATGAGCCGCGTACGCGGGCCGAAGAACCATTCAACTAGTGGCGTTCGCCTTCGGCCTCTTGCTCCAACTGCAGGATATGGGCGCGCAATGCATCGAATCGCGTTTCGGTGGCATCGCTGAACAGTGGATCCTGATGAGGGGACAACGCCGCAGCGATTTCCGTCCAATCGGCGGGCTGCAATGCCTTCAGGGCCGCAGGGAAGAAATCACGATCTTCCATCATGATGTGACGCCGCTCGTGATCGAGGAAATCGTGAATGATGGTGTCCACGTCCTGGCGAAGGATCTCGCGTCCTTCGAGGACAGCGTCGACCGCTTTTGCGAGCCGATGCAGTCGCTCGGCCCCTTTCTTGTGTTCACGCGCGAGATCGCCGACTTTGGCGGCGGCAGCGGGATCGCGAATTTTCAGCTTGGCAAAGACCCGGTCTTCCTGGGGATGGTGGTACAGCTCGGTGTAGACTTCAAAATAGGCGATGATGGCGCGGATAACCTCGTAGTCCGGTCGGTCTGCGCGATCGAAAATATCCTGTTCGTGTTCGAGGACCGCGAGCAACCGTTCAATATTACGGTGCTCCCGGCTGAGCAGCTCGATGATCATTGCCGTGATCCACAGAGTGAGCCACGACAAAAACTAACGCAAATGATCGCTATGGCATTGCGCTAGATCAAAACCGCGATCGAAATAAATGCAACGAGTTTGCTCGTTGAAGCAGACCGCTGCGGCGATATTGCGCCGCCGCCAAGCGGAAGGGCGTTGCCGCCTCGGAAAACCGAGGTTACTCCGCCGCCTCGCTCGTGCTCCTCCGCTTCGGCTTCCGCGCCTTCTTCAGCACCGGGTCCAGGAACTTGCCCGTGTAGCTCCGCGGTGCCTTGACGATGTCCTCGGGCGGGCCCCAGGCGACGATTTCGCCGCCGCCGTCGCCGCCTTCGGGGCCGAGGTCGATCACCCAGTCTGCGGTCTTGATGACTTCGAGATTGTGCTCGATGACGACGACGGTGTTGCCCTGAGCGACCAGCTCGTGCAGCACCTCCAAGAGCTTCTTGACGTCGTGGAAGTGCAGGCCGGTGGTCGGCTCGTCCAGGATGTAGAGCGTGCGCCCCGTCGCGCGCTTCGACAGCTCCTTTGCCAGCTTGACGCGCTGGGCTTCGCCGCCGGACAGCGTGGTGGCCTGCTGGCCGACATGGATATAGTCGAGGCCGACGCGGTGCAGCGTGTTGAAGGTTTCGCGGACGCGCGGGACGGCCTTGAAGAACTCGGCGGCCTCCTCGACGGTCATGTCGAGGACGTCGGCGATGCTCTTGCCCTTGAACAGGACCTCCAGCGTCTCGCGGTTGTAGCGCTTGCCCTTGCAGACGTCGCAGGTGACGTAGACGTCGGGCAGGAAGTGCATCTCGATCTTGATGACGCCGTCGCCCTGGCAGGCCTCGCAGCGGCCACCCTTGACGTTGAAGGAGAAGCGGCCGGGCTCGTAGCCGCGCGCCTTGGCTTCGGGGAGGCCCGCGAACCACTCGCGGATCGGTGTGAATGCGCCGGTATACGTCGCGGGATTGGAGCGCGGGGTGCGGCCGATCGGCGACTGGTCGATGTCGATGATCTTGTCGATGTGTTCCAGGCCCTCGATGCGGTCGTGTGGAGCTGCGCCTTCGCTGGCGCCGTTCAGCTTGCGCGCGATCGCCCGGTAGAGCGTGTCGATCAGCAGCGTCGACTTGCCGCCGCCGGAGACGCCGGTGACACAGGTGAACAGGCCGAGCGGGATTTCAGCGGTGACGTTCTTGAGGTTATTGCCGCGCGCGTTCACCACCTTGATGGTGCGGCGATGGTTCGGCGGACGCCGATCCGGTACCTCGACCTCGAGCTCGCCGGTGAGATATTTGCCGGTCAGCGATTTCGGGTTGCGCATGATCTCCGCGGGCGTGCCTTCGGCGACGATGTGGCCGCCATGCATGCCGGCGCCCGGGCCGATGTCGAGCACGTAGTCGGCAAGGCGAATGGCGTCCTCGTCATGCTCGACCACGACCACGGTATTGCCGAGGTCGCGAAGGCGCTTCAGCGTATCGAGCAGGCGCGCGTTGTCGCGCTGGTGCAGGCCGATCGAGGGCTCGTCCAGCACGTAGAGCACGCCCGTCAGACCCGAGCCGATCTGCGAGGCCAGGCGGATGCGCTGGCTCTCGCCGCCGGACAGCGTGCCGGAGGAACGCGAGAGGGTGAGATAGTTGAGGCCGACGTCGAGCAGGAAAGTCAGGCGCTCGCGGATCTCCTTGAGGATGCGGCCCGCGATCTCCTTCTGCTGCGCGTTCAGTGCCTCCGGCACGCCCTCGAACCACTCGCCGGCGCGCTTGACCGACAGCTCCGAGATCTCGCCGATATGCTTGCCGCCGATCTTGACGCAGAGCGCCTCCGGCTTGAGCCGGAAGCCCTTGCAACCCTCGCAGGGGACGTCGTGGAAATACTTCGCCAGCTCCTCGCGCGCCCACTCGCTCTCGGTCTCGCGATAGCGGCGGTTGATGTTGGTGATGACGCCCTCGAACGGCTTCTTGGTGTCGTAGGAGCGCACGCCGTCTTCATAGGAGAACTTGATCTCGTCCTCGCCGGAGCCATAGAGGATCGCGTTCTGCGTTTTCTTGGGCAGATCCTTCCATTTGGCGGTTTGCGCGAACTTGTAATGTTTGCCAAGCGCAATCAGCGTCTGAATGTAATAGGGCGATGACGACTTGGCCCAGGGCGCGATCGCGCCCTTGCCAATGGCGAGCTCCTTATCGGGGACGACGAGATCCTCGTCGACATGCTGCTCGACGCCGAGGCCGCCGCAGGCCGGGCAGGCGCCATAGGGGTTGTTGAATGAGAACAGTCGCGGCTCGATCTCGGGAATGGTGAAGCCGGAGACCGGGCAGGCGAACTTTTCCGAGAACAGGATGCGTTCGGGGCCGCTCTTGTCGTGGATCTTCGCGGTCTTCTTTTTCTCCTCGGCAGGAGCTGCCGCCGGCGCGTCGGCGAACTCGACGACAGCTAGTCCCTCGGCGAGCTTCAGCGCGGTCTCGAAGCTTTCGGCAAGCCGCTGGCCGATATCGGCGCGCACCACGATGCGGTCGACCACGACGTCGACGTCGTGCGGGAATTTCTTGTCGAGGCTCGGCGCCTCCGCGAGCTCGTAGAAGGTGCCGTCGATCTTGACGCGCTGAAAGCCCTTCTTGAGCCATTCGGCGAGCTCCTTCTTGTACTCGCCCTTGCGGCCGCGCACGACCGGCGCGAGCAGATAGAGGCGGGTGCCTTCGGGCAGCGCCAGCACGCGGTCGACCATCTGCGAGACGGTCTGGCTCTCGATCGGCAGGCCTGTGGCGGGCGAATAGGGCACGCCGACGCGCGCCCAGAGCAGGCGCATGTAGTCGTAGATCTCGGTCACCGTGCCGACGGTGGAGCGCGGGTTCTTCGAGGTGGTCTTCTGCTCGATCGAGATCGCCGGCGACAGGCCGTCGATCTGGTCGACGTCCGGCTTCTGCATCATCTCCAGGAACTGGCGCGCATAGGCCGACAGCGACTCCACGTAGCGGCGCTGGCCTTCGGCATAGATCGTGTCGAAGGCGAGCGAGGATTTGCCGGAGCCGGACAGACCCGTGAACACAACGAGCTTGTCGCGCGGAATCTCAACGTCGATGTTCTTGAGGTTGTGCTCGCGCGCGCCACGGATCGTAATTGCGCGCAGGCTCGAGCCCGCGTTCTGCTGTTGGCGCTTCGCCTTGATCACTTCATCCATCCTGGTGGTCCCCAAGAACCCAAAGAGCAAACCCAACGGGAAAATCCCAAAGGCGCGCGGCCGCGCCAGCGTTCAGGCGCGCTTTGCCCGGAACCGGGATTGGCGCCGATGGGTATGTCAGCGAACGTAGGAAGAACGGGGACGGATTTCCAGTGCGACTTGCGAATCGTCAACGGATTGTTGGCGCGCTGGCGGCACGTGGCAGTAGCAACGCCCGCAGCGTTCGGAAAGCCGAAGGGCCGACGCGAGGCCGGCCCTTCGTTCGTGGGCGGGAAGCCGATCGCTTAATGCGCTTGAGCCGGCCTTGGCGGGTTCCTGCGGATGGAATCAGGAATCAGTATTTGGCGACGAGGGGACCGCCCCAGCGGTAGTTGACGCGGATCACGCCGATGTCGATGTCCTGGCCGATCCGATCGGTGCGCGCGAGCAGGCCGCCCGGCACGGTGGCGAAGTCGGCGCTGTGATGGCCCAGGAACACGTGGTCGTACTCGCCGCCGACCGACCAGTTCTCGGCAAAGCCGTACTCGATGCCGAAGCCCACCGCGTAGCCCCAGCGGGTCTGGTTGACGCTGTTGAACACCGTCGCCGGGACGCCGGGGACGAAAGTGTCGTATTTGTCGCGCGCCACCGCGGCGCCGGTTTTGCCGTAGAACAGCAGGCTGTTCACGGCGTAGCCGAGCTGGCCGGTGAACAGGCCGAACCCATCGATCCTGGTCTGGTTCGTGAACGCGGGCCGTGCGACGCTGACATTGCTGCCCTTGAAGTCGGCCCAGTTGCCCTGGCCCTCCAGCCCGAAGACCCAGTGCGCCTTCTGCCAGCGATAGCCGATCTGTCCGCCGATCGTGCCGCCGCTCGCATTGTGGCAGCCTTCGCCGGCGGCCGGGTCCACGACGGCGCCGAGCGCGTCGGTGATGCTCCAGCAGGCATGCGCAAGGCCGGCGCCGCCGTTGATGCCGGCATAGACGCCGGTCCAGTCATAGGCGAGCACGGGAGCCACCGGCGCCTTGTACAGCGGTAGATCGGCGGCACCGGCCGGCGCGAGCGCGCCGAGTGCGAACAGGCTGACTGATGCCAGCAGCAACGTCTTCATTTCAATTCCCCAACTGTCCCGACTCGATCGCCGGCGTTTGCACACCGCACTCTCGATTCCATGACGGTTGGGCGCGACGGCGCGCGAAAACAAAAAGGCCGGCGCGAGGCCGGCCTTTCGTGACGTAAGACGTCGTTCGAGGAGATCAGTACTTCGCGACGATCGGGCCGCCGAAGTGATAGTTCACGCCGACCTGCACGGTGTGGAAGTTGAGCGTGCCGGTGGGCAGCGCGCCGGAGAAGTAGCTTTCGCCGCCGAGGCTGCGATAGAGGTACTCGCCCTTGACCGACCACTGCGGAGCGAAGAACGCCTCAACGCCCGCGCCGACGGTCCAGCCTGAGTGCCACTTGCTGTCCGAGGCAGTCACGCCGAGCGCCGAGAGGGTGATCTTGTTGTCGATCCAGGCGTAGCCGCCGGTGCCGTAGAACAGGACGTTATTGACCGCCCAGCCGATGCGGCCGCGCACGGTGCCCATCGCATCGGTCTTCGAGCTCGCCGTCGTGGTCACGACACCGAAGCCGGGGACAAGGGTGGCGCCGGTCGCCGAAGCGCTGACGTCGGCCCAGGAGCCATCGGCCTCGAGACCGAACACGACGTTGCCGGTCTGCCAGTTGTAGCCGGCCGTGCCGCCGACGAAACCGCCCTTCATCTTCGGGTCGCCGGAGCCGTTCTCCCAAGCGCCGCCGCCGACGATGCCGAGGTAGAAGCCGGTCCAGTTGTAGACCGCTGCCGGCATCGCCGGAGCCTTGGTGTAGGGGCGGGCTGCCAGATCAGCAGCCGTGGCGGGAGCGAACGCGCCCAGTGCGAACAAACAGGCCGAAGCCAACAAAACTTTCTTCATTTTCAACTTAGTCCCAGTCCCAGTTTCTGTTCTTGCCTTCCTGCGAAGGGAAGGATCGGACGCGGTGGTCCAATTGCCATCGGCTTACACCGGTAAAGCCGCAAGTTGTGTACCCCAAAAGCCACAACAGATTTGAGAAAGAGGCTGTATTGCTGACCTATTTAACTTCCCGCGCAGCGAACGGCAAAAAGGCCGGCGCAAGGCCGGCCTTCAGGAACGATTGATATTCAAACGATATCAGTACTTTGCGATGGCCGGGCCGCCCCAGCGATAGTTCAGGCGGACGAGGCCCATGTCGACATCCTGGCCGATCCGCTCGGAGCGCGTGGCAACGCCGAGGGGCGCAATGAGGAAGTTGCCGGAACCGGTGAAGGTGGTGGTGTGATGTCCGAGGAAGATGTGGTCGTATTCGACGCCGACCGACCAGTTCGGAGCGAAGCCGTACTCGAATCCGGCACCCACCGTACCGCCCCAGCGGGTCTCGTTGGCCCGATCGAATTCCAGGCCGTTGGCCACAGCGAAGCTGCGATATTGGTCACCGACGACGGCGGCGCCGCCCTTCACGTAAAACAGGGCGTTATTCCAGGCGTAGCCGACCTGACCGGTGATCAGACCAAAGGCGTCGATCCTCGAACGATTGCGAAGGCCGGGCGCAACCACGAACGTCGTGCTGATGTTGTCGCCGGTGAAGTCGGCCCAGTTGCCCTGACCTTCGATGCCGAACACCCAATTGGTCGACTGCCAGCGATAGCCGATCTGGCCACCGACCGTGCCGCCGGTCGCATTGTGGCAGCCTTCGCGTGTGACGACTGCGCCGCCGAGGGCGAGGAAATCCCAGCAATTGTGGCTCGATCCGCCACCGCCGTTGATGCCGATGTAGAAGCCGCTCCAGTCGTAGATCGCGGCGACCGCCATCGGCGGAGCCTTGGTGTACGGACGCGCAGCGAGGTCCGCCGCGTTCGCAGGAGCCGCCAGGCTAAGGGCCACAGCTCCGATTGCACCCACCAAAATCTTATTCATTGCAGTCTCCCCGGTTTCGTCCGCTTCTTGAAATCCCCGAAGCGGTCAATCAGGCGCGACGCCCATATTAACTAATTCCGAGTCAGACCGTAGCTGAATGCCGGACCGGAGTCCGTCTCCGAAATGCAACAGTCACGGGCGAACGAGCGGTCTGTAACCTAATGAATGTTAGATAGTTTTCCCGTTCGCGAGAACTCGAAAAGGTTCCATCCGGCTTGCCATCATATCGATGCATCCTTGTCATTTGGCTGTCTTATTCCGCCTCGGTTTTGCTGAGGAACAAATCTGGAACAAAGTGGCTGTCGGTGCTATATGTGGGGATAAGTTGGGGGATGGCGGGCTGACCGGCGCCTGCGAGCGTATAGGGTCCCCTTAGCAGGCGGCGGATGGCGCGACAGCGCGCGGCCTTTTCAGTGACATTTGGAGTGGAGAGCGGCGATGGCGGGAAGCATCAACAAGGTCATTCTGGTCGGAAATCTCGGCAAGGATCCGGAAATCCGCCGTACCCAGGACGGGCGACCGATCGCGAACCTGTCGGTGGCGACCTCGGAGACTTGGCGGGACAAGGCGACGGGCGAGCGCAAGGAAAAGACCGAGTGGCACCGCGTGGTGATCTTCAATGAAGGTCTCGCCAAGGTTGCCGAGCAGTACCTGAAGAAGGGCGCGAAGGTCTACGTCGAAGGCGCGCTCCAGACCCGTAAATGGACCGACCAGAGCGGGGCTGAGAAATACTCCACCGAAGTCGTGCTCCAGGGCTTCAACTCGAACCTCACCATGCTCGACGGCCGAGGCGGTGGAGGAGGCGGCAGCTTCGGCGAGGAGCCGGGCGGGGACTTCGGCTCCAGCGGTCCGGTCAGCAGTGCGCCGCGCCGCCCGGTTGCCGCCGGTGGCGGCCGCAACAGCGACATGGACGACGACATCCCGTTCTGAGGCGGCGAGCTCTTCGCATCCTTGATGCAGTCACTCGCGTAAAGCGGCAGGAGTCCTTACCAATTATCGGATAAAGCTCGGTATTTTCGGGCTTACTTCATGCTGGGCCTGAAGCTCTTTGACCGGGCGCGATGTGAATGGTATTAACTTGATGTTAATCCTATTCACATTGCTATTGTTCCCTCCGGGAGAACGCCCGCATGAGCCTTGCACCGCTGATCGAGGCCGCCCCGGCCATCCCGCTCCATGCCTTCGCGGCGATGGCCGCCTTCGCGCTCGGTCTCGTGCAGTTCGCTGCGCCCAAGGGGACGTTGCCGCACAGGACGATCGGCTGGATCTGGGTGGCCTTGATGGTCGTCGTGGCGACGTCCTCGTTCTGGATTCACGGCATCCGTCTGGTTGGTTCCTTCGGCCCGATCCATCTCCTGTCGATCTTCACGCTGGTGGTGCTGCCGGTCGCGGTGTGGCGCGCGCATACCCATCGGGTGACCGATCACCGGCGGATAATGATCTTCATCTTCACCGGCGCGCTGGTGGTGGCAGGCGTATTCACGCTGGTGCCCGGGCGCCTCATGCACCGGGTGATTTTCGGGTCCTGACGGACGGCTCCAGGCCGCTCCATCCGGCGGTTCCCGAGGCGGTGGTGCAGAGCGCGTAAGTCTCTGGAAAAACAGTCGGAAAAAGCGCTTCCGAGAACGCCGCAAGGGTGGTTATCAAGCCCCCGATGCGCTATATGATTCCCAGACAAAACTTCACCGGATTCCCCCTTGGCTGACGACGACAACAAGCCCGGCGACCAGCCGGCGCAACCCTCGGACATTCGCCCCGTCTCCATCCTTGATGAGATGAAGAAGTCCTACCTCGATTACGCCATGAGCGTGATCGTGGCGCGCGCATTGCCTGATGCCCGCGACGGACTGAAGCCGGTGCACCGCCGCATCCTGTACTCGATGAACGAGCAGGGGCACACGCCCGACAAGAAGTACGTCAAATCCGCCCGCGTGGTCGGCGACGTCATCGGTAAGTATCATCCGCACGGCGACCAGTCGATCTACGACGCCATGGTCCGCATGGCGCAGGACTTTTCGATGCGGGTGCCGCTGATCGACGGCCAGGGCAATTTCGGCTCGGTCGATGGTGATCCGCCGGCCGCCTATCGTTACACCGAAGCGCGCCTCACGCCGTCCGCGCTGGCTTTGCTCGCCGATATCGACAAGGACACCGTCGACTTCCAGCCGAACTACGACAACAACGAGACCGAGCCGTCGGTTCTTCCGGCCAAATTCCCGAACCTTCTGGTCAACGGGGCGGGCGGCATCGCGGTCGGCATGGCGACCAACATCCCTCCGCACAATCTCGGCGAGGTCGTCGACGCCTGCGTGGCGCTGATCGACAATCCCGCGCTCACCATCGACGAGCTCATGAACATCGTGCCGGGACCGGACTTCCCGACCGGCGGTGTCATTCTCGGACGCCAGGGCATCCGCGCCGGCTACCACCTCGGCCGCGGCTCGGTCGTGATGCGCGGCAAGGTCACGATCGACACCATCCGCAAGGAGCGCGAGGCGCTCATCATCACCGAGATTCCGTACCAGGTGAACAAGGCGACGATGGTCGAGCGCATCGCCGAACTGGTCAGGGAAAAGAAGATCGAAGGCATCGCCGACCTGCGCGACGAATCGGATCGCGATGGCTTCCGCGTCGTCGTCGAACTGAAGCGCGACGCCGTACCCGACGTGGTGCTGAACCAGCTCTATAGATTCACGCCGCTGCAGACGAGCTTCGGCGTCAACATGGTGGCGCTCGACAGTGGTCGGCCGCAGACCATGAATCTGAAGGACCTGCTCGCCATCTTTGTCGATTTCCGCGAGCGCGTCGTCACACGGCGGACCAAGTTCCTCCTGGGCAAGGCGCGCGACCGCGCGCATATCCTTGTCGGTCTGGCGATCGCGGTAGCCAACATCGACGAGATCATTCGTGTCATCCGCACCTCGCCCGATCCGACGACGGCGCGCGACACTCTGATGTCGCGCGACTGGCCGGCACGGGACGTCGAAGACATGCTGACGCTGATCGACGATCCGCGCCATCGCATCGGCGAGGACGGCACGATCCGGCTGTCGATGGAACAGGCCAGGGCCATTCTCGACCTGCGCCTGCAACGCCTCACCGCGCTCGGCCGTGACGAAATCCGTGACGAGCTCGACAAGCTTGCCGGCGAGATCGGCGATTATCTCGACATTCTGCGCTCGCGCGCCCGCGTGCTGGGCATCATCAAGACCGAGCTGGCCGAGGTGAAGGCCGAGTTCGCCACCCCTCGCAGGACCATGATTATCGAGCAGGAGGGCGAGGTCGAGGACGAGGACCTGATCCAGCGCGAGGACATGGTCGTCACCGTCTCCCACGCCGGCTACGTCAAGCGCGTGCCGCTGTCGGCCTACCGGGCGCAGCGCCGCGGTGGCAAGGGCCGCGCCGGCATGCAGACCCGCGACGAGGATTTCGTCAGCCGGCTGTTCGTGGCCTCCACGCATACGCCGGTGCTGTTCTTCTCCTCGCGCGGCCAGGTCTACAAGGAGAAGGTCTGGCGTCTGCCGATGGCCGCGCCCAACGCGCGCGGCAAGGCGCTGATCAACATCCTGCCGCTCGAGCAGGGCGAACGCATCACCACCATCATGCCGCTGCCGGAGGATGAATCCACCTGGGGCCAGCTTGACGTGATGTTCGGGACCACCGGCGGCAATGTCCGGCGCAACAAGCTGTCCGACTTCGTCGACGTCCGCCGCTCCGGCATCATCGCGATGAAGCTTGACGACAATGAAGCGATCGTCGACGTGCAGATCTGCACCGAGCGCGACGACGTGCTGCTCACCGCTGCCGGCGGCCAGTGCATCCGCTTCCCCGTCACCGACGTGCGCGTGTTTACCGGGCGCACCTCGATGGGCGTGCGCGGCATCGCGCTGGCGGAGGGCGACAAGGTCATCTCGCTGGCGATCCTGCGCCACGTCGAGACCACCTCGGACGAGCGCGCGGCTTACCTGAAGATGCGCCGCGCGGTGGCCGGCGAGGGCGTTTCGGAGGAGACTGCCGCGGATGCCGAGGCCGAGGAGGCGTCCGGCAGCTTCCAGCTTCCGCAGGAGCGCTATGTCGAGATGTCGGCGCAGGAGCAGGTCGTGCTCACCGTGTCCGTCAACGGCTACGGCAAGCGGACCTCGTCCTACGAGTACCGCACCACGGGCCGCGGCGGCAAAGGCATCGTCGCGATGAGCGTCAACAACCGCAACGGCAATCTGGTGGCCTCATTCCCGGTGGAAGAGGCCGACCAGATCATGCTCGTCACCGACAAGGGCCAGCTCATCCGCTGCCCCGTCGAAGGCATCCGCATCGCCGGGCGCTCGACGCAGGGCGTGATCGTGTTCGATACCGCCGAGGACGAGCACGTGGTCTCGGTCGAGCACATCACGGAAGAGGCCGAGAACGGCAACGGTGCGAATGGCGAATAGCGAGTGGCGAATAGGGTGCGTTGCTCTATTCGCTATTCGCCACTCAACATTCGCTAGATCTCCAGCTCCGTCCCGAACTCCACCACCTGTCCGGTCGGCACGCCGAAGAACGCCGCCGAGCGTTCGGCGTTGCGCTGGAGGAAGGCGAACAGACCTTCGCGCCAGACCCACATGCCCGGGACGTCTTCGCGCGGGATGATGGTCTCGCGGCCGACATAGTAGGTGATGTCGGAAAGGTCGACGCCGGCCAGCTTGCCCTGGCGGCACGCGACCTTCAGGCCCTCATAGATCGTCGGGTTCTGCATGAAGCCGTAATGCAGGACCACGCGGGTGATTCCCGGGATGATCTCGACCACCTCGGCGCGGTGTTCGTCGTCAATGTGCGGGGATTCCTCGATCAGGACCGTGACGAGGACGATGCGCTCGTGCAGGACGTGGTTGTGCTTGACGAACTGCGTCAGCGCCAGCGGCACGCCTTTCGCCGCGGAGGCCAGGAATACGGCGGTGCCGGGCAGCCGCGCGTTGCACTTGTTGACCGCGGTCTCGATCAGGTCCTCCTCGGGCTGGCGCAGTCTGCCGCGCGCGGCCTCGACCAGCTTCACGCCGCTGCGCCAGGTCAGCATCAGGAAGGCGACGAGGCCGGCGAGCAGCAGCGGAAACCAGCCGCCCTCGAACAGCTTGATCGAGTTGGCCGAGAAGAAGATCACATCGATCACGAAGAAGAAGCCGTTGACCGCGACCACGAGCCACGGCGAATAGCCCCACTGGATCGCGACCAGCGCGGCGAGCAATGTCGTGATCGCCATCAGGAGCGACACCGCGATACCATAAGCGCCGGCGAGCGCGTCTGAGCTGCCGAAGCTCAAGACCGCGCCCAGCGTTGCGGCGGCGAGCAGCCAGTTCACCAGCGGCACGTAGATCTGGCCCATGGCGTGGCTCGTGGTATGGCGGATCTGCATGCGCGGCAGGAAGCCGAGCTGGATCGACTGCTGCGTCAGCGAAAACACGCCGGAGATGATCGCCTGCGAGGCGATCACCGTTGCGACTGCCGAGAACGCGACCAGCGCATAGTGCAAGGCGTCGGGACAGAGCTGGAAGAACGGATTCTCGATCATGCCGGGATCGGTGATCAGCAGCGCAGCCTGGCCGAAATAGTTCAGCACCAGCGCGGGCAGGCAGATGCCGAACCAGGCCAGCCGGATCGGCAGGCGGCCGAAATGCCCCATGTCGGCATACATCGCCTCACCGCCGGTCACAGCCAGGAATGCCGCGCCCAGGATCGCGAAGGAGATGTGGAAGTCCTGGTGGATCAGGAATTCGAAGGCATAGAGCGGGCTGAGTGCCGCGAGCACGGCCGGCGCCTTGACGATGCCGTGGATGCCGAGGGCGGCCAGTACCACGAACCAAGCCAGCATCACCGGGCCGAAGATGCGGCCGATGAAGCCGGTGCCCTGCTTCTGCATCATGAACAGCCCGACCAGGATCGCGACGGTCACGGGCACCACGACGGGCGCGAGCGAGGGCGCATCGACCTTGAGGCCCTCGATGGCGCTGAGGACCGAGATCGCCGGCGTGATCGCACCGTCGCCATAGAGCAGGGCGGCGCCGACGAGGCCGACCACGAGCAGATGGGCACGCCAGGTGCCGGGTTGGGCGTGGCGGGCATGCAGCAGCGCCAGGAGCGCGACGATGCCGCCTTCGCCGCGGTTATCCGCGCGCAGGATCAGCAGCGCATATTTGAGCGAGATGATCAGCAGTAGCGCCCACAGGATGAGCGAGGCCACCCCCAGCACGGCTTCCGGAGACACTGTGCCGCCATGGGCGGCTGCCTTGGCGGCTTCCCTCAGGGCGTAGAGGGGGCTGGTGCCGATATCGCCATAGACCACCCCGAGGGCGCCCATGGTCATGGCAAGCGGCAGCGGATCAGGATGATGGCCGGAAGCGACTGCGGGCGTACTGGACAACGGCGACCCCCCAATGGGTTCGCGCCCGACGGGCCATTCCGAGGGGCGCGAGCTTCACGCAGTCTGCGACGAGACGTCGCAAAATTCCATGAGATTTATACTGGGGATTATGTGACGCGAAGCTGACAGACCGCCTACGGGGTGCGGTCGGCGGTCACCAGCCGGGCCTCCCGGACGTCGGCCTTGGTGCCGGCGCGGCGGAGACACGAAGCCTCGAAATTCGGCCAGGCCTGCTGCGAGCAGTCCTTGCCGATGGTCCGGATGTCGAGCCGATCGGCCTTGGCGAGCGGCTGCGGCACGCTGGCTTCGACGCGCGGTGCAAAGCCGGGCAGCACGGTGAGGGCTGCGGCAACACACGCGGCAATGGCAATTGCTGAAAGAGCCTTGATCATCGACGGTCCCCTGTGATGCGGCCGCTGCGCTTTGTTTGCGGCCCGTCATTTCGTTGGGCGGGTTAGTAACCATGGCCAGTTTCCAGACATCTTCGCCAAACAGGGGAAATGGTTTCGTTCGCGGTCCGTTTTGTTTCGTGGGTGCCCTCAGGACGAAACAAACGGGCCGGTGCCGACAGGACCGGCACCAGATTCAGCGGGAGACCGGCACGGAACCTGTCCGGCTTGCCGGGCCGGGCCGGGCGCGGTAGGACGGGGCCATGTCGCGCATCGCCTTCTACCCAGGTTCCTTCGACCCGATCACCAACGGCCATCTGGACGTGGTCCGGCACGCCGTTCCGCTGTGTGACAGGCTGGTCGTCGCGATCGGCGTGCACCCCGGCAAGAAGCCGCTGTTCTCGACCGAGGAGCGGCTGAAGATGCTCCACGATGTCTGCGATCCCGTGGCGGCCCAGGCCGGCTGCGTTCTCGAGGCGACGACGTTCGACGACCTTTCCGTGACCGCGGCGCGCAAGCATGGCGCGACGATCATGATCCGGGGCCTGCGCGACGGCACCGACCTCGACTACGAAATGCAGCTCGCCGGCATGAACGAGGCAATGGCGCCCGAGGTGCATACCGTCTTCCTGCCGGCCTCACCCATGGTCCGCCCGATCACCGCCACACTGGTACGCCAGATCGCCGGCATGGGCGGGGACGTCTCGACCTTTGTACCGCCGCTGGTTGCGGCGCTGCTCAAGGCAAAGTTCGCCGTCTGACGACGGCACGCGTTCATCTCATCTGATCCGGAGTTTTCATGATCCGCATTCTCGCAGTTCTTGCCGCGCTCGTGTTCGCGGTCCCGGCGCTCGCGCAGTCGCTGCCTTCTGGTATCGACAAGGCCAATGCGATCGTCATCGACACGACCAAGGGCCGCATTGTCATCAAGCTCAGAACCGATCTTGCGCCCCAGCACGCCGAGCGGATCAAGCAGCTCGCGCGCGAAGGCTATTACAATAATGTGCCGTTCCACCGCGTGATGGACGGCTTCATGGCGCAGACCGGCGACGGCCAAAATTTCAACGGCACCGGCGGATCGAAATACCCGAACCTGAAGCAGGAATTCTCCAAGGTGCACTTTGCACGCGGCATCGTCGGCATGGCACGGCGCGGCGACAGCGTCGACAGCGCCAATTCGCAGTTCTTCATCATGTTCGCGGATGGCGGCAGCCTTGATGGACAGTACACTGTGATCGGCGAGGTCGTGCAGGGCATGGACGTCGTCGACAAGCTGAAGAAAGCTTCGCCCGGATCGGCGAGCGGCACCGTCACCGACCCCGACAAGATGGTGAAGGTGCAGGTCGCTTCCGACATCAAGTAGGGGGCGCGATGGCACGCCGTGGCGAAAAGCTCCTGGTAGCTGCCGCGGCGTTGCTGCTTGCCACCTCCGGTGCGCGCGCGCAGACACCTGACCGGGTCAACACCATCCGCGACGTCATCGTGCGGCTGGGCAGTTGCTGGAGACCGCCGCCGCCCTCCCGGGCCCGCGCACTCGACATCACCGTCGTCGTGAGCTTTAACCGGACCGGCGACATTCTGGGCCATCCGAAGATCACCTATGAATCTGCGGAGGCCTCCGACAATGACCGGCTCCAGTACCGGATCGCGGTGATGGAGGCATTGCAACGCTGTACGCCAATGCCATTTACCGAGGCGATGGGCGGCGCCGCTGCGGGGCGTCCATTCGCGGTCCAGTTCCACGGCCGGAAGACTTCACCCCCAACCCAAGAGAGACGAGCATGAGCGCCACCGAAAACACCCTGATCCTCGAAACCACGCAGGGCCCCGTCACCATCGAGATGCGGCCCGACCTCGCGCCGATCCATGTCGCGCGCATTAAGGAGTTGGTGCGGGAAGGTTTCTACGACGGCATCGTGTTCCATCGCGTCATCGACGGTTTCATGGCGCAGACCGGCTGCCCGCACGGCACCGGCACCGGCGGCTCCGGCCAGAAGCTGAAGGCCGAGTTCAACAAGGAGCCGCATGTCCGCGGCACCGCCTCGATGGCCCGCGCCGCCAACCCGGATTCCGGCGATAGCCAGTTCTTCATCTGCTTCGACGACGCCCGCTTCCTGGACAACCAGTACACGGTGTGGGGGAAGGTCACCGAGGGCATGGAGAACGTCGACAAGATCAAGCGCGGCGAGCCCGTGCAGAATCCCGACAAGATCGTCAAGGCGCGGATGGCCGCGGACAAGGAATAGCTGCTGCTCCTCATGGTGAGGAGGCGCGTAGCGCCGTCTCGAACCATGAAGGCCTCGCTGCTGCATCTCGGCCTTTCATCCTTCGAGACGCGCTCTAAAGGAGCGCTCCTCAGGATGAGGGGCGACCGCTGCCATGCTGAGTTAAATGCGCACCGATCTCTTTGATTTCGATCTCCCCGCCGAGCGCATCGCGCTGCGCCCGGCGCAGCCGCGCGACTCCGCGAAGATGCTGGTCGTGGAGAACGGGGCGCTGCGCGACCAGATCATTTCCGACCTGCCGCAATGGCTGCGGCCTGGCGACCAGCTCGTCGTCAACGACACCAAGGTGATCGCGGCGCAGCTGAAGGGCCGCCGCATCGGGCGCGAGACCGAGCCGAAGATCGAGGCGACGCTGATCAAGCGGCTCGACGGCTCGCGCTGGCAGGCACTTGTCAAGCCTGCGAAAAAACTGGTCGCCGGTGATCGCATCCGCTTCGGCAATGAGGGCAAGGTCTGCCTGCTCGGCCATCTCGATGCCGAGGTCGAGGCCAAGGGCGTGGAGGGCGAGGTGACGCTGTCATTCTCGTTCCACGGCCCGACGCTCGACCAGGCCATAGCGGATCTCGGCAGCCCGCCGCTGCCGCCCTACATCGCCTCGAAACGCATGCCTGACGACCAGGACTTGGCCGACTACCAGACCATGTTCGCGGTCAACGAAGGCGCGGTAGCGGCGCCGACCGCTGGGCTGCATTTCACGCCGGCGCTGGAGCAGGCGTTGCGCGACCGCGGCGTCGGCATCAACCGCGTCACGTTGCATGTCGGGGCGGGGACCTTCCTGCCGGTCAAGGTCGACGACACCGAAGGCCACAGGATGCATGCCGAGTGGGGCACGATCTCGGCGGAGACGGCGGACGTGCTGAACACTGCACGGAACAGCGGCGGCCGCATCGTCGCCGTCGGCACCACGTCGTTGCGACTGCTGGAGAGCGCCGCCGCCGAGAACGGCACGATCGAGCCGTTCGCGGCAGAGACCGCGATCTTCATCACCCCCGGCTATCGCTTCCGCGCCGTCGATATCCTGCTGACCAATTTCCACCTGCCGCGCTCGACGCTGTTCATGCTGGTGTCGGCTTTCGCCGGCCTCGAGACGATGAAGGAGGCCTACGCGCACGCGATCGGGAGCGGCTATCGGTTCTATTCCTACGGCGATGCGTGCCTGCTGTTTCGGGCGGGCGCGTAGCGTCGGCGCACTTGTAGGGTGGGTTAGCCGAAGGCGTAACCCACCACTGTTTGTCTCCGGGGAAGCGAAAGTGGTGGGTTACGCTGCGCTAACCCACCCTACGCATCTTCCTCGTTACGCCATCACGCGCTGCGGCAGCAGCTCCGCGATCTGCACCGCGTTCAAGGCCGCGCCCTTCAGGAGCTGATCCGCCGCCACGAACATCGAGATCGAGTGCCCCGAGGGATCACTGAGGTCCTTGCGGATGCGGCCGACCAGGACGTCGTCCTGGCCTGAGGCGTCGATCGGCATCGGGAAGTAGTTCTTGGCGCGGTCGTCGACCACCGTCACGCCGGGCGCCTGCGCCATGATGGCGCGGACCTGGTCCTCGGTGATCGGCTTCTCGCATTCGAAGGTGATGGCCTCGCAATGGGCGCGCAGCACCGGCACCCGCACGCAGGTGACGCCGATTGCAATCTTCTCGTCTTCGAAGATCTTGCGGGTTTCCTTGATGACCTTGGTCTCTTCGTCGTTGTAGCCGGTCTCGGGATCTACGGCGGTGTTGTGGTTGAAGAGATTGAAGGCGTAGGGATGCGGCATCACCTTCGGCGTATAGACCTGCCCGTTGAGATTGGCGCGCGTGGACTCGACAAGCTCGTCCATCGCCGCCGCGCCGGCGCCGCTGGCGGCCTGGTAGGTCGAGATGATCACGCGCTTGATGCGGTTCTTCTGGTGGATCGGCCAGAGCGGCACCAGCGCGGTGATCGCGGCGCAGTTCGGGTTTGCGATGATGCCCTTGTGGTCGCGGATGCGGTTCGCGTTGATCTCGGGGATCACCAGCGGCACGTTCGGATCCATGCGGAAGGCCGAGGAGTTGTCGACCACGACCGCACCGGACTTGACCGCGATCGGAGCGAACTTCTTCGAGATGCCGCTGCCGGCGGAGAACAGGGCGATGTCGACGCCGTCGAAAGAACGCTCCGTCAGTTCCTCGATCACGACATCCTTGCCCTGGAACGATACCGTCTTGCCGGCCGAGCGGGCGCTCGCCAGCGCCTTCAGCTTGCCGACGCGAAAGCCGCGCTTGTCCATGGTGGCGATGAATTCGGCGCCCACCGCACCGGTGACGCCGACAATCGCGACGACGGGATCGTTACTCACTTTCTCCTCCATTGAGTTGCAGACAACAAAAAAGCCCCGAACCATCGAGGGCGGGGCTTCGGTAGAGCTGATGCGTTAAGTCGACGACTACGCGCGCACGCCTCCCCGGGCCCCGAAGGCCGTGGTGGTTTTAGTCGTGCGTTTGGTGGTCGTGAACATGGCGGCGACTTATGCGGGAGAGTTTTGCGCCCGTCAATGGCTTTTCGGCGGGATTGTGGCCGCGGCGCGACTGGCCGCTATTTGGTCCGGGCGCCCGGAGGCTCGAGGAGGACCTCCTTGAGATCGTCGCCGCTGATGACGACGATCGCGAAATTCAGCCGGCCGCGTTCGCGCACGAGCCCGCCGCTGATGGCCTTGCCCGATGCCGCGCGCTCGGCGACGTGCACGGCATCCGCGAGGCGATGCCGGATGGCGCCAAGTGCTGCAAGATTGCTGCGATCATCGGCGTCGAGTTGTGCCAGGGGGAGGGCGGCCTCGCCGCCGATGACTTCGCCGGTCGTGGCATTGATCGTGTGCCGCCAGATGCGATCGTGGTGCAGGGTCTTCACCCGGTAGACCGGTACGCCCGAGGCGCCGTCGAAGCTCACATCGGCGGTCGTCGCGCCGGCGTGGCGCGCCTCGGCAATCGCCATGGCCTGACTGAGCGAGATTGACGAGCTGCGGAAGCGCTCGATCTCGCGGCTGACCGCCTGGCGGTCGGCCTCGGGATCATCCGTTTCGTTGTGAAGAGCGGTGGGCGTGCCGCTGGTCGTGACGACCGCGCGCGCCGGCGCCGCGACGAGCAGCGCCGAGAGGGGGATCGCAAGCAGCAGCTTCCAATCTTTGAGGGCACGCACTGTCTTAGTCTCCATGCCGAGACCCGTATCTTGGCGGCCGACCGGCCGGATCGTCTTGAACAGAAGCGCGCGGCCGACCAGGGGCAACAGGCCGGCCGCGGAGCGTCGAGAACGGGCTATACCCGATTTCGGTGCTCAAAGTCTGAAGAGCGATGCGGGCCTGCCGGGGGGCTGGTTACCGGCTGGACCCGCACCTTGCTTATAAACTAAACCATACCGTATCGTTTTATTTCAATCAAGGCGCTGTTTGTCCCAAGGCGGGGATAACCCTCGGTGTCACGAAGTTGTTAGCGGGAGGTACGACGGCGCGAGGCGCCGGCGGTCTGGACGCGGTCCGCAGGACCCAGAGCGCCGGCCAGGAACAGCTTGATCGCCGCGCGCATCCGCTTTTCCGCGGACTTGAACTCCAGGGCCATTCCGAACGTTGCCATGCGGTGGGTGTGACCAACGACGACATCGAGGAACACCTCGGCCGCGATGGTGGTGTCGTCGAGGTCGAGAGCACCCTGGGCCACCAGGTGGTCAAAGAAGCGCGCCGTAGTGGCGACGGCCTTGAGCCAACCCTCTTCCTTGCCGAGCTTGGCGATGTCGGGGAAGTTGATAGCCTGTGACGTCATCATGCGGCTGAAGGCGACAGCATCGGGCCCGCAGGTGAATGTCAGCATCTCCCGCCCGACCTCCACCAGTCGCTGCTCGACCGAGACGTCCGAGGAGCTGCCGAGCTGCGTCTCGGCCGCGGCGGACAGCGGAGCAAGCCAGCGGTCGATTTCGCGCCTCAGCACGGCCGTGAACAGGCCGCGCTTGTCGCCGTAACGGGAATAGACGGTGGGCTTGCTGACGCGGGCGGCTTCCGCGACCGCATCAAGCGAGGTTGCGTCAAAGCCGCGGTCGAGGAAGAGGCGGGTCGCGACCTCGATCAGTCGCTGATCGCGCTCGAGGGCGGCGCTCTTCGTCGGCCGGCCGCCGCGCGATTTCGGCACCTCGCGCCGTGCGGAGCGCGTTGCCGTTCTTGTCTTGGTCGCAGCCAATCCCATGCCCAATGATTCCTGCGCGTTTCCAACGGTCGTCATTCGCTCTATATCGCGCAGGAGCGAGGGCGTCATCGCGAATCTGGCCGAATTGGCCGTATCGTCAACGGTTTCGCTAGGTCGTCGTTCCGTCACGCGGGGCTCACGGCAGCGTCGAGGTCCAGGCTTGGCCGGCTGCGGCCTTCTCATATCCGTACTGATAGAGCGCCCGCATATAGGCCGTGTCGAACCCTTCCGAGGGCGCCGCGGGATAGTCACGCTCGATGTAGGAGAGGTGGAAGCCGAGCCGGTTGCGCTTGGCGAAATCGTACGTCGAGAAGATGATCGAACGCGTCTGCGACTGGGTGATCGACGACAGGCTGCGCGAGGCGACATCGATGGTGCTGTTGGACACCAGCTCGAAGTTTCGTTCGATCTTCTTGTTGACGAGGATGTAGATGTCCATCTTCGCGTTGCTGGGCAGGCGGCCCTGGAAGAGCAGGGCTTCCGGCAGCGTCAGCACCGGGGCCGTCACGCCGCCGTCGACATGCATCTCCTGAAAGCGCCGGCCCTGGCCCTCGGCTTCGATCATGATAGGCGGAAACACCAGGGGGATGCTGGCGGAGGCTGCCATCACGTCGCGAAACAGGTGCAGCGCCTCTGGCGTGCCGACAGCGGCGATCTTGCCCATGTCCCAGATGGCGGTGCGCTGGGTGTCGAGATCGGTCGTCACGACCAGCAGCTTCCGGCCTTTGGTATTTTCGCGTGCGACTTGAGCGAGGATCTCCGGCCCGACATAGCGCGCCACCAGCTCGCGCAGCCGCTTGTTGCCGAACAGGCCGGATCCGAACAGCACGCGCATGATACTGGGGTCATTCAGCAGGCTCTCCGCGATGCCGCTGGTGTAGACCTCCCGCAGCGTGTCGTCGTATTGCGGCCCGAGGAATGCAAAGGGCGCGATCAGGCCGCCGGTGCTGACGCCCGAGACGACCGAGAAGGTGGGACGGTTGCCGGCTCTGCTCCAGCCGTTCAACACACCGACGCCATAAGCGCCATCGGCGCCTCCGCCGGAGAGCGCCAGATAGGCTCGGCTTGCAGCGCTATACTCTTTTTCGAAACTGAATTTCGTAATGGGCTCGTCGGCGTAGCGCCGCAAGCCGTCGATATCGAGCACGCGCGAGGTGCTGGCCTCGGCCGCGGTGTAGGGCGTTCGCGGCAGGGAGGTGCAGGCAGACAGCGCGAGGCTGGACACCAGCACCGCCGACGCGATCAGGCGGGCGGCAGTCCGGTTGATCCAACCGCCGGTGGGGATGGACATGTCAGTCGAACATGAAGGGGAAAGCATGGGTTGGCGGCTGGAGATCACGCATATGCTACCGCCGTCAGCGTCGCCGCGGCGTCTCGTCCAGCCCCGGTATAAAACTACACTGTATCGTTTTATTTAACAAGCCGCCGTGTTCCCCAACTCCGCGATAATTGTGTCCCAGCTTGGGGCAGAAGCGGCTCCAACTGGGTCCCGGGCGGGTTGATCGGCCTCCTCCGACACGCAATAAGCACCGCCATGAATCTTCCCAACAACAGTCTTCCCAATCATTTCGAGCTGCTGGCCACCGATGGCGCCGCGCGCGCGGGTCGCCTGACCACGCCACATGGTGTGGTGCGGACGCCGGCCTTCATGCCGGTTGGCACTGCCGGTGCGATGAAGGGCATGCACTGGCGCGAGGTGCGCGATGCCGGCGCCGACATCGTGCTCGGCAACACCTATCACCTGATGCTGCGTCCCGGCGCCGAGCGCATCGCGGCGCTCGGAGGCTTACAGAGGTTCACCGGCTGGAACGGGCCGATGCTGACGGATTCCGGCGGCTTCCAGGTGATGTCGCTGTCGGACCTGCGCAAGGTCAGCGAAAACGCCGTGACCTTCCGCTCGCATATCGACGGTGCCAAGGTGGAGCTGTCGCCGGAGCGTTCGATCGAGGTGCAGCGCTTCCTCGGTTCGGACATCGCGATGCAGATGGACGAATGCGTGCGCCTGCCGGCCGAGCGCGACGATATCGAGCGCGCGATGCAATTGTCGCTGCGTTGGGCCGAACGCTCCAAGCGCGCCTTCGAGAGCGCCCCCGATGGCTACATGCTGTTCGGCATCGTGCAGGGTGGCGATGTGCCACAACTCCGTCATGCCAGTGCCGAAGGGCTCGTCGAGATCGGCTTCCACGGCTATGCAATCGGCGGCCTTGCCGTCGGTGAGCCGCAGGAGGTGATGCTGGCGATGATCGACGAGACGGCGCCGGCGCTGCCGTCCGATCGGCCGCGCTATTTGATGGGTGTGGGTACGCCGGACGACATTCTCGAAGCGGTGAAACGCGGCATCGACATGTTCGATTGCGTGATGCCGACGCGCAATGGCCGCCACGGCGTCGCCTTCACGCGCTTCGGCCAGGTGAACCTGCGCAACGCGCGCCACGCCGACGACCCGCGTCCGCTGGATGAAGAAAGCTCATGGCCGTCGGCGCGCAACTACGCACGCGCCTACCTTCACCACCTCGTCAAGGCGGGCGAGACCCTGGGGGCGATGCTGCTGTCCGAGATCAATATCGCTTACTACCAGTCCCTGATGCAGGGCATCAGGGATGCGATCGCACGCGGAGCGTTCGAAGAATTCTATCAGCGCACGCGCGAGGACTGGGCGCGGGGCGACATCGCCCCGCGCTAGCTCAGTTGCACGTGAATCGCGATTTGACGGCGTGCTTGGTCACGAAGCCATAGCCGCAGGTGTCGCAGGTCCAGAGGTAGCTGATCACGTGGTCCGAGACATAGGCAGAAGCTTCGGCGGCGACCATCGAGTCGGCGCAGACGGGACAGGTGGGCAACTCGCTGCAACGCGGATCGCGGTTCAGCGCGACGGTCGACAACACTTCAGCGACTGCTGACATGGTGGGGACCTCCCTGCTTTGAGACCTAAGTCTAACATAAGCAGAATCAGTTGACGAGGTCGCAACACAAATGCGTTGGTTTTCTGATATTTGCAGCTCACGCGATTTTGCGATGCAGCGTATTTAACATGTGCCGCATTGTCGCTTGCGTGTCGTCACAAGCTGTCTGTAACTGCGCAAGAGCTGCGATCAACGCACGAATTGTTGCCACAGGGAGTTCATCATGGACGCATCGTCCACCACGGGTGCAGCGCACCAACCCGGCCGCGGCCGGGTCTATGACTCGATCGTCGAAGCTTTTGGCGACACGCCGATCGTGCGACTGCGCCGGCTGCCGGGCATGCACGGCGTGAACGCGACCATTTTGGCGAAACTTGAATATTTCAACCCAGCCGCGAGCGTGAAGGATCGCATCGGCGCAGCCATGATCATCGCGATGGAGAAGGCCGGCATCATCAAGCCGGACACGGTGCTGATCGAGCCGACCTCCGGCAATACCGGGATTGCGCTCGCCTTCGTCGCCGCTTCGCGCGGCTATCGCCTCAAGCTGGTGATGCCGGAATCCATGTCGATCGAGCGCCGCAAGATGCTGGCGTTCCTCGGCGCGGAGCTGGTGCTGACGCCGGCCGCCCAAGGCATGAAGGGCGCGATCGCCGCTGCGGAGGAACTTCTGAAGACGACGCCGAACTCGGTGATGCCGCAGCAGTTCAAGAACCTCGCAAATCCCGAGGTGCACCGCCGCACAACCGCGGAGGAGATCTGGAACGACACCTCCGGCAACATCGATATCTTCGTCGCCGGCGTCGGTACCGGTGGCACCATCACTGGCGTCGGCCAGGTGCTCAAGCCACGCAAGCCTTCGTTGCGGGTGGTGGCCGTCGAGCCGGAGGAAAGCCCCGTGCTGTCCGGTGGCCAGCACACGCCGCACAAGATCCAGGGCATCGGCGCCGGCTTCGTTCCCGATATTCTCGACCGCTCCGTGATCGACGAGATCGTGAAGATCAACTCCACGACGGCGATCGATATGTCGCGGGCACTGGCGCGGCACGAAGGCATCCCGGGCGGCATCTCCGCGGGCGCCGCGATCGCCGGCGCGCTCCAGATCGGCAAACGTCCGGAGTCCGCCGGCAAGACCATCCTGGCGGTGGTGCCGTCCTTCTCCGAGCGCTATCTTTCGACTGCGCTGTTTGAGGGAATCTAGGACATGGCGGACCAACCGAGACGGCCGCGGACGCTGGGCGATGCCCGGACCGAGGCAGAGGCAGCGTTCAAGAAGGTGACCGCCAAGGTCGCCGAGGCGCCGCCGAAGAAGAACGTGGCGCCCGGCATCAAGGAGCAGGTCACGCTGCGCATCGACCAGGACGTGCTTGAGTTCTTCCAGGAGGGCGGTCCCGGCTGGCAGGACCGCATCAACGACGCCCTGCGCAAGGCTGCGGGGAAGTAGGCTCTAACTCCTCATGGTGAGGAGGCGCGTCAGCGCCGTCTCGAACCATGGAGGCCCGTGGCTGCAGCCGGGCTTTCATCCTTCGAGACGCTTGCTGCGCAAGCTCCTCAGGATGAGGGCGAGCAAGAAAAAAGCCCGGCGCGAGCCGGGCTTTTGCGTTTCGAAACTGGCGTACGCCTCAGCGGCGGAACATGCCGCCCATCATGCCGCCGACAACGCCGCCCACGAAGGCCGCGCCGGCATCGCTGGGGGGGCTGCTGCGGTGGGCCGGCGGCGGCGCGCTGCTGGGCGCGGGGGCGCTGGCGCGCCGGGCAGCTCTTGCGCTGTCATCGCTCGCGGTCGGCGTCGTCGCCACGATCTCGGCAAGCAGGGCCTTGTGCTGGAGCTTGTTGAGATAGCCGGACGACGGATAGCCGCGCGCGGCCTGCCAGCGCTTGAGCACCGAACGGGTCTCCTCGCTGAAGTCACCGGTGACCTTGGTGTCGAAGCCGAGCCCGGTCAGGCGGCGCTGCACGTCGCGGCGCTGGCCCTTGTTGAGGCCGATCTGGTCCTCGGTGAGCTGGGTGGCTTCATCCGTGAAGGTCGCGGGATCGACGCCCGCATTCAGATTGCGCGTCGTGGTCGACGGTCCGCTCTTGATCGCCGCGATCCGCGCCAGCGCCAGCGCCTTGAACTGGCCGTTCGGATAGGCGGAGAGGTAGGCGTTGAGCTCTTCCGGTTTGTTGCTCTCCTTGACCGAGCGCCAGTATTCGAGCTCGAGATTGGCCGCATCCGTATTGCCGCCGCTTGCGGCCGCCGGCACGCTCCCAGCCGCAGTCGGCGCCGCATTGGCGACCTGGGTCGTCGGGGCCTCGTTGAGGTAGACCGCGCCGATCAGGTTGGTGTGGCCCCAGGGAAGCTGGCCCTTGTGGGTCTCTTCATTGACTTGCGCGCGCACCGAGGTCATCGCCTGCTGGATCTCGACGCCGGGCTTGGTGATGTTGTCGATCAGCGCCCGGGTGAACGGGCTGTTGTTGCCTTCCTGGCCGTCGAGCGCGGTCTGGCCCGGACCGGTGGCGAACGCGATCAGCGTGCCTTCACCCGACTTCATCTCGGCAAGACCGCTCTGCACGTTGACACTGCGCGTTGCGGAGCTGGACTTGATCTTGGCGGCAAACGGATTGTCGCGGCAGGCATCGAGGAAGACGAGCTTGACCTTGGCATCGCCCATGGTCTGCTCGAGCGTCAGGTCGATGTTGATGGCAGCGCCGAGCTTGACGTCCATCTCCGACTTGATGTCGGCGTCGACCGGCAGGAGATAGTTGGTGCCGCCGACGGCGATGCCGTGGCCGGCGTAATAAAATATGGCGATGTCGGAGCCCTGCGCCTTGCGGCCGAAGTCCAGGAGCTTTTCCGTCATCTGGTCGCGGCTGAGATTGGAGCCTTCGATCACCTCGAAGCCGACATTGCGTAGCGTCGATGCCATCGCCTTGGCGTCGATCGGCGGGTTCGGCAATTGCGCGACGTTCTTGTAGTTGCCGTTGCCGACGACGAAGGCGACGCGACGGTCGGCCTTCGCAGCGCTGACCGACAACGCCACGCACATCAGCGAGGCGAGGAGAGTGAGATAGCGCATCTGAAATCCCCAACAGAATCGAATTGCAGGCAGCAACAAATTGGCAACGAACCTACACGAAGTGCCCGACTTCGCGCCACCAAAACGACGGTGCGTCCAACCCCTTGCTGTGCGGCCGAGTGTGCACGATGGGACTGCCCTCAAGCGTGATCCAAATCACGCTCGACCACTTTGTTTGGTCGTCCGAGCGGGCTTGCGGTTCATTGCGCGCGGGCGGGAACCGGCGCAGTCGGCTTCAAATTCAGGAGGTTGCCGAAAAGAATCAGCGCCGCGCCGAGCACAGTCCAGGCGTCGAGCCGTTCTGAATACAGCAGCCAGCCGGCGGTGGCGGTCAGCGGAACGCGCAGGAAGTCCATCGGCACGACAATGGTTGCGTCCGCATAGCGCATCGCGCTGGCGAGGCAATAATGTGAAAACGTGCCGCAGACGGCGATGACGCCCATCCAGGCCCAGACATAGGCGGACGGCCAGGTCCAGACGAACAGGGTCGGAACGAAGCCTGCGACAGATTGCACCACCAGCATCCAGAACAGGATCGACAGGGCGCTTTCGGTGCGGGTCAGCGATTTGATCAGCGCCATCGAAATCCCGAACCCCATGGCGGCGCCAAGCGCGATGAGCTGGCCCGGATTGATCTCGCCGGTCGCGGGTCGGACGATGACGGCGACGCCGACGAGACCGAGCACGATGGCCGCGCTCTTCCACGGCGTGATGCGCTCGGACAGGAAGCTGGCCGCGAGGATCGCGGTCCAGATCGGCATGGTGAACTCGATCGCCACGACCTGGCCGATTGGAATCAGCGTCAGCGCAAAGAACCAGCCAAGCTGGGCGGCGTAGTGGACCAGGTTGCGCCCGATATGCTCGGGCAGGCGCGTCGTCCGCAGCACCTTGAAGCCGCCGGCGCGGTAGATGATCGGGGAGAGCAGAATGAAGCCGAGCAACGAGCGTACTTCCATGATCTGGAAGACGTTCAGCTCGCGCGTGGTCTCGCGCCCGGCGACCGCCATGATCAGCATCAGCGACAGCCAGCCGGCCATCCACAGCGCAGCCATCGTTTTGGAGGGTATCGTGCTCATCGGCGCAAGCTGCAGGGGAGAGTTCTGAGGGATCGCCGGTATCGGCGACATCAACGGCGTTTGCAACGGCCAAATCTGCGGATGCAGCGATGCATGGCGGCGTGCTAAGGCTGCACCGAACAACAAGAAAATCGGGAGATCTCGCTCATGCGTATCTTGCAGCCGGCCGAATGGTCGAAACCGCGCGGCTTTTCCCACGGCGTGGTGGTGGAAGGGTCGGGCCGATGGGTGGTGCTCGCCGGGCAGACCGGCGGCGACGAGACCGGCAATTACGCGCCGGACCTGTCGACGCAGGTGGCGACCGCGCTGAAGCGGATCATCAAGCTCTTGGCGGAAGCCGGCGCCGGCCCCGAGCACATCGTCCGCCTGACCTGGTACCTGACCAGCCGCAGCGAATATGAGGCCGCGGGCGCCGGCATCGGCGCGGCCTGGAAGGAGACGCTTGGGCGCAATTTCCCGCCGTCGACGCTGCTTTACATCGGTGGCCTGGTGGATGAGCGGGCCAAGGTCGAGATCGAGGTGACGGCGTTCGTTCCCAATGCCTGAACGCAAAACGGTCCGGCGCAAGCGCCGGACCGTTTGTCGCGTCCGTCGTATTGGCTTAGCGCGACAGCGTAATGTTGGCGCCGCGGAACTGGCTGTCCGCCCGCATCGTGACGGTCTGCTTGTTGCCGGTCGTTTTCAGCGCAATGTTGGCGTTGAAGCCGGCGGTGGAGGCGACCACCTCGAAGTTGCCGCCGCCGCCGCGGCCCTGCAGGGCGCCGCTGATATTGCGGCTGGCCTCGCTCCAGCTGCCGGTGATGGCGCTGCCCTCGGCCCGGACATTGGCGGCGAGGTTGAACTTGTAGGCATCGCTGGCGCAGGTCAGCGACATCTCCATGGTGGGGCCGATCGGCGCGTATTTGGCCCGGCAGCGGATGCGCTCGGAGGAGCCGTCGTCGAGGGTGACGGTGCCGGCGCCGCTCCACGTGCCCGCCATGGGCGCGAACGGACCAGCCTGGGCGTGGCTCTCGGAGTTGGCGATTGATGCCACAAACAAAACGGCGGCCGCCATCAGCAGCCGCCGGTTTCGGGCACGAGCCTCAGTTGGTTTATTGGCGCGATGCTTCCCAGCGCCCGCTGCACGGTATGCCTGCTGATGCTCCATTCCACTTCCCCGATCCGGCGTTGCCGTTGAGTTGACCGTTGGCATATGCACCATTGATCGAAACCCGCACAAGACCCTCCCGGCCGATGGTGCCGGAAACGTTAGCGCCGGGCGCAGTGATCCTGCCGTCGGCAACGGTCAACATCGAGCTTGCGGTGGGCTCGCAGGAGCCGGACTTCGTCACGATCGTGACCTGCCAGTTGCCGTCATAGGGGTTCTGGGCGAACGCGGGAGCGGCGAGGGTGCCGGCGAAAATTGAAGCGGCACAGATCACCGCATTGCGAGCAAAACGCATGAATTCCGTCCTTGAATATGTCTGAGATACTGACGCGTTATTCGGGCGAAATGTGACAGAAGTTTGTTGCAATGCCAAAGCGAAAATTGTTCCTGTGGGAACAATGGTTTATTTGCAATTCCGGCTCCGATTTTTGAAGCGGAATCAATGCGGCCGGCCGTTAAGGGTAAACGTCAGGAGAGACTCGGCGCCGAGGTCGCGAACTGCTCGTCCTGGGGCTTGTTCGGCAGCGCCTTGTGCACCGTGGCATAGTCGATCACATCGGCCAGCAGCTTGAGGCCGAGCGGGGCCAGGGCACGTTCCCACAGCTCGCGGGCGGTCTCGCCCTTCCTGACGAAGCACCAGTCCTGGGCGGCGATGGCGCCGGCGTCCATGCGCTCGGCGAGGTGGTAGATCGTGCCGCCGGCGACCGGATCGCCTTCCTTGATGGTCCATTCGACCGCGGCCTTGCCGCGATGGCGGGGCAGGAGCGACGGGTGATAGCCGATCCCGCCGAGCTTGGCGGCGGCAAGCGCGTCCCGGCCGATCCGGGCGTGGCTGTGCGCCGTGATGATCAGGTCGGTGTCGGGTGCGATCTCCGAGGCGACCACCAGCTTCGGATTGGCCTGGACCACCACGTCGATCCCGGCGGCCTCGGCGGCCGCGGCCAGGCGATCCCCGCCATCGGCCACCACGACCCTCACCACAGGCACGCCGTGCTCCCGGAGCATGTTCAGGGTGGTCACGCCGAAATGGCGGGAGCCGACGAGGGTAATGCGCATGTGTGTCCGATCCGTCTCGCAACTGCGTCATATTCCCGATAACACGTCAGGTCGTTCTGTCACCACCCGCGGGGCAGTTGCGCCGGTTATCAACAATGCACATGGGCAGGCCGCATCGAACCGGTGGCCCTGTCGCTGCGTCCAATACCCCGTCCAAGCGGGGGGATGCCGTGTCGCGATGGCCAAAGCTGATGCTGATGAGCGGGATCACATCGGGATTGCTGATCTATGAGATCACGAGCGCGACAGAGGCGCCGAGCCGGGCGCTCGCCATCCTGCAATACGCGCTCCTGGCATGTGCGCTGATCGGGTTGGTCGGCTCAGTCGTGATGTATGTGCAGGAGCGCTGAATTCCGCGTTGCCTCGGCGTGATCGTTGCCACGCGGGCGCCTGCCCCAAGCCCAGCAAAGTCGGTTCCTGTGTTTGATTCTGGACAGAACGATTCTTGCGCCCGCGGTTAGATGTCCGGACCGGGGCTGGCGACATTTCATCCCGCATCCCTTTTCGAACCCGGTTCGGCCGCTGGCGTGATCGCCAGCGGCTTTTTCATGCCGTGCGCCACCAGATCATCGAACGGTAACACGTTCTCAACCTGCTTCGCGTATCGACGAATCTGTCGCGGATTTGTATTGCGTACCGCGACACTGAAAATGTCCCGCCGGCGCCAATGCCGCGCGGGGTTTTCTGCCGGGGCTGATTTCATGCCGAGCGCGATTGAGCAGATCGTCGAGACCTATGTCCGGCTGAAGAACCGCCGCGGCCTGGACCAGCTGATGATGCACAGGCAGCGGCTCGCGGTCGATCTCAAGAGCAAGTCCGGCTACGATTTCAGCCTGCCGATCGGCCAGATCGACGCGGAGATCGCGATCATCGAGTCCGGCATCAGCCGCCTGAAGACGGATTCCGCCGCGGCCTGAGACGCGCGTCAGTCCCGCTTGCCGCCGTCGATGACGGTGAACAGCGGCCGCGCCGGGGTTGGCTCGACCAGCAATTCCTCCACCAGCGCGGTTGCCGCATCGACATATTTGCGCGTCGGCCTGTCGAGGGGACGCTTGGCCTCGTCGTCGAGCGCGACCTTGGCGGCTTCGACCAGCTTGCGCATCCGAACCGCGTGGTCGTCGCCGGCCGTCAGCGTCGCGCGAGCCAGCGAGCGCAGCACGAACAGTTCGCCCTCGAGGCGGAGCAGGCGGTCGTTCAGCCTGGTCAGGACGGCATTGAGGTCGGGCATCACAGGGCATTCGGTGAGCGGAGGATCATCCTGATCTAGCGGCGATGGGTGAACGGACTCCAAATGCCCATGGTGCAATTTCGGCTGATCTTTGGGACTGGCGACATTTCGCGATGCCGCCGATGTGACCGGTCGTGACCGCGCGGCGCGTGGGCGCGGCATGGTTCCCGCACCACATCGAAGACGGGTGGAATCTGGAGCACGTTCAATGCGATCTGTCCTGGCCTTGGCCCTCTTGATCTCGGCATGCGCCACGGCCGCCGCCGCACCGGCGCATCACGCCCGCCCGCGGCCACATGCCGTGGTTCGTCCCTCTGGCGATGCAGCCGTTCCGCCCGGCTGGTACAAATTTCCCGGCTATCCGCCGATCCCGCCATCGGAGAACAGGAATCTCGACCCCTCCAATTACGGCGGCGGCTGATCGCCGGTTCAGGCCGCGCTCCTTCACGCTGCAGTTCTGGCCAGATAGTCGCGTGCGAATGCGAGATACCAGTCGAGGCAGGCGGGGTTGGCCATCGCCTCCTTGTTGATGACCTTTTCGACGGGATGGCCCAGCAAGAGCTTCTTGATCGGCAGCTCCTGCTTCTTGCCGGAGAGTGTGCGCGGGATCTCGGCGACGGCGAAGATCTCGTTCGGCAGGAATCTGCGCGACAGGCCGGCCTCGATCGCCTTGTTGATCTTTGCCTGCATCGCGGCATCGAATGTGATGCCCTCGCGCAGCACCACGAACAGCGGCATGTAGCTGTCGCGGCCGAGATATTCGAGGTCGACGACGAGAGAGTCGAGCACCTCTGGCAGCGCCTCGATCGCGGAATAGAGCTCGCTCGTGCCCATCCGCAGGCCGTGCCGGTTGATGGTCGCATCGCTGCGGCCATAGATCACGCAGGAGCCGTCGGGATTGACCTTGAGCCAGTCGCCGTGCCGCCACACCGGTCCCCGGCCGCTGCCGTCGAAATTGTCCGGATAGGTCTCGAAATAGCTGGAGCGGTAGCGCACGTCGCCCTTGTCGTTCCAGAAATAGAGCGGCATCGACGGCATCGGCTCGGTGCAGACGAGCTCGCCGACCTCGTCGATCACGGCGCGGCCCTGTTCGCTGAAGGCCTCCACGGCGGCGCCGAGCAGGCGGCACTGCATCGCGCCCGGCGTTTGCGGCAGCTCGCGGTTGCCGCCGATGAAGGCGCCGGCGAAGTCGGTGCCACCGGAAATGTTCGCCCACCAGATGTCGGCCTGCGCCTTGCTGCCGTTTGTCTTCGACAGCGCCGCGAAGTGCGTGTCGAACCAGCCTTGCGTGTCGGCGCTGAGCGGCGAGCCGGTGGAGCCGAGGCAGCGCAATTGCGAGAGATCGCCGGTGACGGTCAGGTCGATCTCGGCCTTGGCGCAGTTCGCGAAGAACGCCGCGCCTGCGCCGAAGAACGTCGATCTCGACTGGGCGACGAAGCGCCAGAGCGTGGTCCAATCCGGCTTGTCTTTGGTGCCGCCGGGGCTGCCGTCGAAGATGCAGCAGGTGGTGCCGCTGAGCAGGCCGCCAACTTGCGAATTCCACATGATCCAGCCGGTCGAACTGTACCAGTGATAGCGCTCGCCGAACGAGTTCGCGTGGTAGGAGCAGCCGATGTCGTTGTGCAGCCCGAGCAGCGCCAGCACCACGATGACGATGCCGCCATGGCCATGCACGATCGGTTTTGGCAGGCCGGTGGTGCCACTGGAATAGACGATCCAGAGCGGGTGATCGAACGGCAGCCACACCGGCTCGAACGCATCGATTGCCGCCCCCATCCTTGCAAGGATGCTGGAGAGCTGCGCGTCCGGTGCGGCGGCCTGTTCGCCGTGCAGGATGACATGCTCGACCGTCGGCAGGGATCGCCGAAGCTCGTCGACGACGTCGCTTCGGTCGTGCCGCCGCCCGGCATAGGTGACGGCGTCGCACGCGATCAGCACTTTCGGCTCGATCTGCTTGAAGCGGTCGATGACCGCAGGCGCCGCCATGTCGGGCGCGCACACACTCCAGACCGCGCCGATGCTGGCGGCGGCCAGAAACGCGATGATGGTCTCGGGGATGTTGGGTAGATAGGCCGCGACACGGTCGCCCGGCTTGACGCCCTTGTCGCGCAGATGCAGCGCGAGCGCGGCGGCCTTGCGCCGCAGCTCCGGCCAGCTCGTCTCCGTCAGCCTGCCGTCCTCGCCGCTGCCGACGATCGCGGGCAGGCCGGCGGCGTCCGCCGCCTCGACATGCCGGAACACCTGGCGGGCGTAGTTGACCTGCGCGCCGGGAAACCAGACCGCGCCAGGCATCTTGCGCTCGGTGATCACGGCCGAGAACGGCGTCGGCGATTGCAGATCGTAATAGTCCCAGATGCTGCGCCAGAAGCCGTCGAGATCACGCACGGACCATTGCCGCATCTCCTCATAGCCGGCGAAGGAGAGGCCGCGCTGCTCGGCAAGCCAGCGGCGGTAGAGGGCGATCTGGGGAACGAAAGCTGCGGTCATTACGTCCAAAACTCGACTGCGGAGCAGGGGAGTCTAGCCGGGGCCGGAGCAGAGGAGAAGCGGCGTCCGCCTGTTGGAATGGCAGACATGACATTGCCGTCTCGCGGCGGGTCGCGCCCGAGAGTTGGTGTCGCCTTTTGCCCTCGCGACAGGAGGGCGCAGGGAAGGCCGGGTGCCGGCAGGCGCCCGCGATCCGTGCGAACGGGATCCAAAGCTAGGCGCGGTCTGCCCACGGGGGCGGACGGCGGTCATTGCCGCGCGACAGAGCGGGATTATACTCCGAGGCTCGGGAACGCGTTGCAACCTGGAAGGAGGCTGACCGTGAACAGCTCCAAGCGCTCCGTTCTGATCCTGACTATTCTAGCCACGACTCTCGTGCCAGCCAGCAGTCCATTTGTGAGACTGGCTTATGCCGAAACGGACGCGGACTTGCTCGCGACCCAGATACGCAGCCAAGGTCATACGTGCGACAAGCCACAGCAAGCTACGCGCGACACGAAGCTATCAAAGCCGGACTACGACGTGTGGGTCGTCAAATGTGAGAACGCCACCTACAGGGTCGGCCGATATCCGGACCTTCCCGCCAAGATCGAAAAGCTGAACGAGGAGGGCGCCGAGCACAAGAAGTAGCGTTCTCAGGGGGCGAGTAAATCATCTTTGAGGCGGACGATTAACGGAATAGTTACGGCTGCTTGCCAGCCTGTGACCATTGCGGATCGTCGCAGCAGCGACCTCGGAAAATATCCAGTCTATCTAACCCGTACCTGCTCGGTTGGCAGTCTCTTCGTTGGAGACGTCGCTATGTGCAAGGGAATTTTGATTACGCTTCTCGCGTTAGTCTTTTTGGCGATGTGCGATCTAGTTTGGTCAAACGGTCGCTATACTGATGCTGCCATCGTGATGGCGAAACAGATCAGGTACTCTTACGGTGTCTGATTGAGCGGTTTTTTATGAGCTCGATATGCCCGAAGCCGTTACGCTTGACGCGTTGAATAAGAGGGAATGCCCGGATTGCCAGTCGAAAAGAATGTCGTCTGGATTGCGGATTGATATTGCGGAGCATTTGACGTGCCTCGCCTGTGAGGCGCGCTTTTACGTGGCTCCGCGACCCCCACATGCCCAAGTCTTCATCCGGCAATAGGCTTGTTCGACAACAGGCTAATCGCGCCGCATCTCAAGACATCTGCCATGGGCCGACGGCCGCAATCTCCTACTTGCAGTCGCGGCAGATCGTCAGCTTGCGTTTCAACGCCTCATCTTCCTGATCGATCGATTCCTGCGCCGTGATGCCATCTGTCTCCAAATGGGGCTTGGAGGCTTTTGCTGCGCGCGGCCTCGTGGGGCGCGCCGGCTGGCCTGACGTGGCACTGTCGTCGACGGTGCCGACGCTAAAGCCATCGTAGTCGGCGGCTGGATTGGGCGGCAGCGGAGGCCTGCTGATCGCCGGTGTGGACGAGAGCTTGTCGGACGCCGCCGGCGGGAGGGCGTCGTTCGCCGCCGATGACGGCTCGCCATTGGGCTTTGCCGGAGGCCTTTTGGCGGTTGCTCGGGGCGGCGCCGCCTTGGGTGTCGCCATTGGCGGCCAGGGGTTGTTGGTGGTGCCCGAAGGCGCGGCCCCCTGTTCGGTCGGCGGTGGGGCAAGCGAAAGCGGCGGGGCGCCTGAGGTCTGGCCTCTCGCGCTGTCCAGCAACCCGACACCGGCAGACAGGAAGCCAAGGGCAAAGAGCGTCACGCTTTTCATCCGCGTCCTTCAAACAGCTTTGGTTGAACGATCGATCGCATGACCGTCCAGAGCCACGCGGTGCTGAAATATCCGGGATTCAGATGGCGAACAAAGTTGACGGAAATGGGGAGCGGGGGGCATCCGACCGGACTGCCGGATATGGCGATTGCGCCACCTCTCTCGAAGACGGTCCCTGAACGCCTTGCCGTGTTGACCGGTTCTCATCTGCCGAAGCTGCCAACGCAGTTCGTCAACATGGGTTGCCCTCAACGGGCGTCAGTCCTCTCGCAACAGAACTCGCGAAATTTAATAGCGAGGGCTTTCACAAGCGTCACGGCTGAATTGGCTGCAAGCGACAGCGGCGCGCGTCAGCGCCCGCCTACCATTCCACGCCGGCCCAGCGCCGGCCGAACACGGGCGGTCTGGTCTTCACCGCTGCCCAGCCGAAGAAGTGATGATGGCCGGACCAAGTGTGGACGACGCCGTTGCAGATGCTGCATTTGAAGCTGCCGGAGTGCTGCTCGGTGTGGTCTTCCTTGGTCGCGGTGTAATTCATGCCGCAACCCGGGCAGGTGAATTCTTCGATCGTCCAGATGCTGTTGGCCATTGCACGCAAAGTGTTTTCGGGGACCTCGGCGGAAAGCGTAGGAGAGGGCGCTTGCATCGGCGTAAACCGGCTAGACGAAATCCGGTTAACGGGTGTTAGGCAAACCCGGTTTCGGACCGCAATTGCCGGGGAATAATGGGCCCCCGCCAGTCCAGGTCACTTCTAGGGCGTTGGCGCCTGGCCGTCGCGCATGTCACGATCGATCCGCATCGTCACGCGCCTGATGGCGAGCAGCGGCAGCCGGCCCTGAACCCGTCCGGCGCGGACTTTTGCGCCGATCACGTAGGCGTAGCGCCAATAGCCCGGCGCGGCATTCCGCTTGAGCGAATAGTGAATGCCGCGATGAATGCCGCTGTGTTCATCGGACTGTTGCGGTCGGTGCGCCATCGTCTCGAAATGCACAATCGGCGTGCCGCGTTCCTATTTTCGGGGGCATCCGTGTCGTCTTCCCCGGTGCAGGCGGGACCGGGTCGTCTTGACGCCCGGTCCGTTGCTGGCAATAACGCTGGGCCGCGCAAGCGGCGGGGACCCGCGTTGATGCCGCAAGGAAGGCCGTGCTCGTGAAAAGTCTTCGTCAGCTCCTGACCGGAGAGGACATCATCCAGCTCGTGATCCGCCTCGGCCTGCTGGCCCTGCTGATCATCTGGACGTTCCTGATCATCCGGCCGTTCGTGCCGATCCTGGCCTGGAGCGCCGTTCTCGCGGTCGCGTTCTATCCGGCGTTCAGCTCGCTCGCCAAGTTGCTCGGCGGCCGTCCAAAGACGGCGGCGGTGATCCTCACCTTGATCACACTCGGCATCGTCATCGGCCCTGCGACCTGGCTCGGCCTCAGCGCAGTCGAGGGTGTGAAGGAGATCGCGCGCCAGCTCGGCACCGGCGACCTCGCGCTGCAGTCGGCGCCGGAGCAGATCAAGTCCTGGCCGATCATAGGCCCAACGCTCTACGAGCTCTGGGATCAGGCCTACAACAACATCCGTGCGGTGCTGCGCGAGGTTACGCCCTATCTCCAGCCACTGGCGGGGCCGCTTCTGTCGCTGGCCGGCGATGCAAGCCTCGGGACGCTGCAGTTCCTGGTCTCGGTGTTCGTTGCGGGCTTTCTCTTTCCCCATGGTCCGCGGCTGGTCGAGGCCGGACGTGGTTTCCTGTTTCGCATCGTGCCCGAGCAGAGCGAGCATTTCCTGGAGCTCGCGGGGGCGACCATCCGCGCGGTGGCGCAAGGCGTGATCGGCGTTGCGATCGTGCAGGCGCTGCTCGCCGGCGTCGGTTTCAAGCTCGCGAGCGTGCCGAGCGCCGGCCTGCTCGCCTTCATCGTGCTGCTGCTCTCGATCGTGCAGATCGGCGCCTTCCTGGTGCTGCTGCCGGTCATCATCTGGATCTGGACCGCCAAGGACGTCACCACGGCGCTGCTGCTCACGGTGTTTCTCGTCCTCGTCGGCTTCATCGACACCATGTTGAAGCCGCTCGTCATGGGGCGGGGCCTCAATACGCCGACCATCGTGATCTTCGTCGGCGTGATCGGCGGCACGCTCGCCCACGGCATCATCGGCCTCTTCATCGGGCCAATCATCCTGTCGGTGGCGTGGGAGCTCGCGGCAGCGTGGATCAGGACCGATCAGGCGGAGGCGGGGACGGCGCGCGAAGAGTGAGCTCACCCTTTGCGAGCGCTCGGTCCGTCCGGCAACTCGCATCGACGGCGCCTCGCCTTGTGGGAGGCAACGATTTTCACAGGGCGGTCGCCGAACTTGTCTATCCAAATAGACAAGTTACGATTGGCCCGATTCTGGTATTAGTTTACGGCAGCAATGGCGAAGGCTTCCAAGCTGGTTGCCGCGAAGCGCGGCAAAGTTCTTTTGGTGAGGCGACGGTCGGACGGTCTGTGGATGTTCCCCGGCGGCCGCAAGCGCGCGCGCGAGTCCGAGAAGGATTGCCTGCGGCGGGAGATCAAGGAGGAACTGCCAAAGCTCAAGCTGGGCAGGATCAGCCTCTGGAAGGAAGTGAAGGCCAGGAACAAGCGAACCGGCCGCAAGATGAGCGATGCGATCTTCATCGCCAAGAACGCCAAGGGAGGGCTGGCGATCGGCGACAAGAAGGAGATCGATCGCGCCGCCTGGCAGAAGCCGCGCGGCATCCGCCTGACGCCGACCTCGCGCTACATCCGAGACCGGCTGTTTCCGAGGAAGCCGCAGCGGCGGAGCTAAGCTACGTCGGCGCCTCGCCGCGACAGGCCGGCGGGCTCAGAGTTAAGCCCGCGCAGTCGGCCGCTATGGCTTGCGGCCGCTATGGCTTGGCAACGGGCCCATCGAGGCAATGGTTGAGATAGGCGGTGCGATCTCTGGGCAGCACCTTGTCCAGATCCGCCTTCAGGGCGCATTCGCGTTGCCGCAGCTGCTCGGCCCGGCGCTTCTCGGCAGCCTCGCGATATTCGGGCGCAACCTTGTTGGGATCGACCAGCGTCTGTGATCGTGCAGGAGCCGCCGCAGCAAGCAGCGTGATGACCGCGATGCAAATGATCCGCTTCAAATGAGCCTCCGTGAAAAAGCCGATCCTAGCGCGCGGCGTGTCAACGCTCAAACCGTCGAGCGGTAGCGCGTTCCGGCCTGTGCCGGGGCGTGGCTGGGCGGGGGGTCGTGTGTTTTCCGAGCAGGCGTGTGAACCAGTTCACAAGCGTTTGCCGCGTTCGCTGCTATGAAGACGCCATTGCTCGACCAATTCATATTTTGAACGAGATGCCCCAGCGGTGCTCCAAGCGCTGGGGCTTTTCGTTTTTGCGCGCGGGCTTCGCCGGTGGACGCGCGCCGAGCTACGGCCCCGGGAAGAATGCACTCGTTCTTCCAAGTGCGCGATATGTGGCGAGGCCGATCCATTCCCGGCTGGCGACGTGGACGAGAAGGACGGAAGAGGCGAAGTTACCGAGGTCCAGCCATGTGGTGTGCCCGCTGGTCAGCCAGCCGGTCGGAACGGGCTCGACAGGAAAGCCGGCCGCGCGGAAGAGTCCGACGGCGCGTGGCATGTGGTAGGCCGACGTGACGAGCAACCAGTGGTCGTCGGGCTTTGGAGAAGCTGCAGCCTTTGAGAAGGTCGCGTTCTCGGCTGTGTTGCGCGAATAGCCTTCGATTTGAACGCGATCCCTTGGGATGCCAAGTTCGCCCAGGATTCGCAGAGCGTAATCGGCTTCGCGCAAATTCCCCGGAAGCAGATCGGGACTACCGCCTGAGTAGATGATGCGTGCATTCGGATAGCGCCGGGCGAGCATCGCACCGGTGATAAGTCGGTCCACTCCGATGTCGGAAACCGGAAATCCGCGTGCCGCAGAGACCTCGGGTTTGGTGCTTCCTCCCAGGATGATGATGCCGTCCGGTGCGTCCGCGCCGGGGACCCATGGTGGAAAGCGATCTTCGAGAGGCCTAAGCAAGAGGCTTCCCGCGGGGCTGAACCCACACACCGCCAGGCCCACGAAGGCGCCGATCGCAAGTTTGCGGCCAGCCGCGACGTATCGCGTCAATATCAGCAAACAGCCGAACAGGCCGATTGCCGCGAGAAAGTTCGGCAGGATGGCGAGTGCGCCCAGGGTCTTGGAGAGCAGGAACACGGCGAGTTGCGGCTACTTCAGACCCAGCTGGCGCTTGTCATTGCATTTGGGGAGAGGAGGGCGGCGAGCAGTCTAGAGCCTGATAAATCCCGCCTGCGCGGCGAGACACCAAACGGCAGACAATAGAACGATCGCCGTAAAAAGCTTCGGAGCGACCCAGCCATCGTCGAGCAGGGCCCCTTGCGCCCGCGCCCTCATCCTCAGGCTGATGGTACCTACGCTGGTGATCAAGGCGGCCACGCAAAGGAGCAACGCTATCGTGTTAAGGCCTGCCGCGAAGCAGAAGACCGCAATCGTCCCGAGCACCCAATCCATAACCTGCAATCCTCTCTGTGCCACTTAACCAGCGCCGCGAACAAAAGGTTCAGCTGGCGTGGGTTCCATGGAGCACCGTTGGATTGCCCCCATTCACATTGTTTGCCGGTTTGCGGCTTTCTCTTTTCCGACCGCGTGGCACAAATTCGTCCCCGGACGACTACTACCGTAAATTGCTGCGCTGCGCACGGGGAAAATTGCAGGCGGGCGGAATATTGTTGCGGCTGTCGCTTTCCGCAAATCGAAAAGCGGGGAAGCAAGCAACTGATTTTGCTGGTGAAAGATCTGACCATCACCTGGCCGGCGTCGGCCTCCATCCGTAGGACTGGTGCGGAATTTGGCCGGTGATGTCGGCGCCCTTTTCGTCAGAGAGGCGCCAGGCCGCCACGCCAAAACACACGGTCAGCATCAGAGCCATCGCTAGCAACAAAACGGATAAGAACTGGCTCACCTCCGCACCCCGCAACCGGAACTCTGGGAAGAGCGAGCACGGAGCGCCGATTCGGAAAATGCAGAGGTGCTGACGCAAGGGCGGTTTTTCCCCAAACATCACCAGCGATGGATCGGGCGTTTCGGCCGTTGCTTCAATCAGCCTTCGCCGGGCGATGATGCTCTACAGCGGCAAGGCGCACAATACGCCGGGCCGTTCACAGCGATCCGAGAAACTGCCAGATCAACAGCTCAGGAAAATTCGGCCGGTTCTGTCCGGAACGGAGCCGCCAATGTGCGGAAGCGAACAGAACAACTCTTCGAGCTTTGAGTAAGCTTGCTGTCGCTTGGTCCTTCCCCAAGGTCCCAAGCACCTCCAAACGGCCCCGGCCCACGATCCCCTATGAAGCCCCCACGGCCGGGGCCGTCTTTGAGCCGCTATCGATATCCTTTAGCGGCAAGCCCATCCCAGTTGAAGCCCGGCCGGATCTCGGCTCCCCGCTTTCCACAAGCCGCGGCGATGGGACGCCAGTTGATCTCGCATCTGGTTGCGATCGGATGCAATCCAACGGGGAAGGGCTCATGCGCGGCTTCTGAAACAGCAGCCATGAAGCGCCGGCGCCGATCACACAGGAAACGCAACCGGCAGCGGCTGGCGGCACACCCCCGCCGGCTGAGGCGGTAGTTATCCACAATCCCGGCGGTGCTGGCGTTTGCTTCGGTGCTGCCGGGGTCCAGGATCAAAATCGCGACTCATCAGAGGAGCGCGGAACATGCGCAATAGAAAAGCGGCGGAAGTAAATGCCGATGTTGAGACGCGGATTGCTCAAATCGAGCAGATGACGCTGGAGCAGATCGCAACGTTTCAGGGCAGGATGCTGGCCGATATTGCGACGGGAAGAATCGCGCCAAGAGAAGCCAGCGCCATAGATCGCGCTCTTAGAAAGCGGCTGAAAGCGATCGAACAGGAACTCCGCTAGGACGGCTAGGCGTTGAACAAGAGGCCCGCCGGTTCAGGCTGGCGGGCTACTTCACGATCCGATATTTCTTTCGCCTTGCGCCTTGGTGGTGTGTCCGGCGTACGCTGTTTTCCGAGGTCTCAAACAGGGTCAGGAAATAATGTCGGCGACAGAAATCCTAAAGAGCGCATTCACGCTCGCCCTTTGTATTACGGCGACAACGACGACGCTCGCAACCGCCCAAGAAGCGACATTTTCAGAAGGCGAGCGACTTGGCCTTGCAGCTTGTTTGTCCAAATGCCCCGATAACGACAAGGCATGCAACAATCGGTGTATCTCAAATTCTCAAACCAAGGGCCGTGTGTGGGGCGACGATGTGCGCGCTTGCATTAGGGGTTGCCGGGTAGGCGCCCAAATGAAAGATCAGATATTTGGTTGTATAACGGGCTGCCGCCTTGATCGGATCGTCCGGTAGAAGCCAAGCGATGTATTCGCCGGCATCGCGCAGCGTCACCAGGCACTTTGATCGGATCGTCAAATGGGCGGGCCCAGCCCCGATCTGTCATTCCTTGCGTGTAGCGCTACGAGCGCTTTGTTGTCCACCGTGTCGATCGCGACACACCGCATCGGCGCGACTCGCCGTAGGCTTTTGTCGCGTCCTTCATGACGCTTATCCTCCCTTGGACTTGAGCCCGTCGCGAATGGCGGGCTTCCTTCGATAGGACCGTCTGGGTTAAGCGATGTCTGTCTTCACGAGCCGGACGTAGTGCCGCTCTCGTGCAGCTCGAGCCAGCCGCGTTCAACTGAGGAATAGGCGACGCCGAACGATGGCATGCCTTGTTCACGCTGGCGGGTTTCTATTTCCGTCGGCAGTGTTGCATCCAAGCTCTAGCGGAGCAGCCACATTGTCGCCATGATTGGTTCCAGCCGGTCGGGTCGACCAGCGCGCTGGCATGGCTAGGCTCGGCACATCTTCGGCGGGGGCGTGTGCCGGGCCGCCAAGCCCTGCTCGCGGTTCATCGCCCGATCTGCCTCACAGAGAACAGCGCGCGCTTCGGTCCGCACTCACTCTGCTGGGCGCGGACGTCAAATCCGATCGGTTCAGCTTGTCGGTTTTCTCGTGCCAGGGCTGGGCGGCTAGCTCCGGATCCCGCTTTTCAAACCGATGCCATCGAGCCGCCGGCTCCGCTTGCTGCTGAAGTCGGGTGGTCCACCGCCGTTCGCACTGTCTTTGAAAGTCCAGGGGAATGCTGCTCATGACAACTCGCAGTTCAACCCTGACCCAAGCGATAAGTAGCACACGCTCGTGCAGGAGGCGATTGTGCTTTAGTTGACGCGTCAGGCCAGGCGGGACAGCGCGCTAGGCGAATTTGGGCAGTGCTTCTGCCTTCGGTCCCGCGCTCAGATGCGTGGCTCACCACAAGACGGATACGAGCACTAGCAGGCCGCCCGCAGCTAGCATCCAGGTCAGCACATGGATCATCGTTGTTCGGTCGCGCGTCATGTTGCGCCCCCGGGGCTGCCCCACCTCGAAGGAGGCGCCCGACTGGCAAGCGAGCATTGAGCTAGATCAAGCTCGATCGCGGGATGGCTGCGGTGCCGGCACTTTCTGCTGAAGCTGGGTCGACGCGGCGAGGTTCTTAAAGTAACCGAGGACGAACACGCGTATCGCGGAAGATAGATTACCTTGCTGGCGGTTGCGGTCGATCTCTCCGACCAACTGCGAGAGCGTCATGTTGCGCAGGCTAGAAATCTCTTTCAGGCCAGTCCAGAAGGCCTCCTCGATGCTGACGCTGGTCCTGTGGCCGTCGACGACGATGGATCGTTTCGCTACCGGGGATTTCACGGCTATTCCTCGCGCTCGATGCAGTCCGACTGCAAACGAGAACGGCCCCGGCACGCGAGGCTGGGTACACGCCGGAGCCGTCCCTCTCTATGCGCACCGCCGCGCGCAAAGCCACTGTACCGGGAAGGAGCGGCAAAGTGAGATGCGCTCTGGGAGTAACCCCTTAGGTATCTCGATAGCTATCGAGGGCGGACTCCTTGTCGGAGTCTGATCCGCGGCTATGGGGGCGGGATCAGCACATCATCGACGAACTCAGGGCGTTCGAGCGCGCCGGCTTACTTGAGACGGCGAGCAACCATCGCGCGGAGATCTCCGACCGCGTGCGCGGCAAGTTCCTGTCCGGAAGACTACTGCCATGGCGCTCGTTGGGTGGAGCTTGAAGCGCCGGCCGAGCGGCAAAATCATTGAGGCTGGCCGCCAGATTGGGACGCTTGGCCGCCGCCGAATCCGGAGGTATTGCCGCCGCCGCAACCGCAACCTCGGCAGCCTCGGCAGCCGCAACCACGACAGCCGCCGCAGCCGCAGCCACGCGCGATCTGTTGGAAACCGGTGCCAACGTTCTCTTTGTCGAAGAGATGGAACGTGGCGAGACTGACGTCGGCCATTTCCTCTTCGCCAAGAACGAAGCGCCGATTGGGCGAGGTATTATCAGATTGCGGGATACCAGCAGTGGGCATCGTGGATGCGGATGCACTACCCATCAGCGAAAGACCCAGTCCGGCGGCACCCAGCACCTTCATGGCGGCGGCTTTGGCTGTGCGTTTTTGCTTCGAAGCTTGCTTAACCCTTGGCATGGTCGCATCCCTCCGGAAGTTCTTTTTGTGAAAACGCTTGGCAAGCGTGCGCTCGGCTAAACCGGCGCGCAAGAGTTAACCTGCGCCATGCGGCCGTCTTGGACAGCCTCAATGTTGGCGGCGAGCTCGACCAGCTTACGTGCGGCGGCTTCGGGGTTGGCGAAGGGGCGTTCGGTGGTGAGTTTCATTGCTGGAATCAGAACCTGTAGCCCATGCTTGATGCGTAACTTGCCGGGGGATGTCATGCCAGTTGGGGACGATGTTCACAGATCCCGGGGCGCCACACTCCGAGCAGACCATGCGTAAGCCAACACGCGACCACGGCTGATCCTGTGGAAGAGTGTCGAGCCGGACGTCGACCCTGCGATCGCAGCGGTCGTTCAGGCACTGGATGTTGCAGGTGACATGGCCATCGGCCAGCCAATCGGCAGGGCCGCGGGGCGGGTAGTGGCCGGTCCATTTCGTGTATCGACGGCGAGAGCGCATGCCGCCATCAAAGCGGCACGTAATGCAGCGTCAAATTATCGATTCCTAGCGACGTGGAACGTGCGTGAGCTACTGCCGGTCGTGGGTGTGGAGAACGGCCGGAGACGAGTGCGGGACATCGGGGGCATCGTAGGCCCAGACTGCGCACAGCATCAGCACGGCGCCGACCAACATTCCCATCGTGAAGCTATCGAGCATTGGGCGTCCGCTGCCTTTGGGGAGGCGCGCCCATAGCTCGCGACCGGCGATCGCGAGCGTCATGACAAGCCCAATGAGAGCAATCACGGTTGCTCTCCCGTGTGCACATCGTGTGCACGCGGGATTTTCGGCCTCAATCTTGGTGTCGGAATTTCAGGCTTAAGTCTTTGATTTTATTTGGTGAGCGCGCTGGGGCTCGAACCCAGGACCCCGTGATTAAAAGTCACGTGCTCTACCGGCTGAGCTACGCGCTCCCATGGCCGCTGGATGGCTTTGCGAGATCGGTCGCCATCGTCTTCGGTCATTCGAGAAGCATGTCTTGCCGCCACGTCTGATCGTGCGTCGCGGGGAAAACCGGTAAGGCCATTTCCGGATCATGCTTTCGGCCCGCGCTGTGTAGGGGGAGCGGCCGCTCAGGTCAATAGTGCGGGTGGGCGCCGAACTTCGCAGCAGGAGCAGGGATTCCTCCGGCGTTCCCGCCGTTTAGGCCGGAATTCTCAACCCGATTGGCGCCGCGTCATCCACGCCGAAGTGTGCGGGATGACGCCAGAGTGCTAGGCCAGTTAGTTCACCTCGCGGCGGACCTCGCTCGGCACGGGTTGGGAGGAACCGGCCGGTGTCGGCAGCGCGACGGGGCGCAGGCCGATCAGCTCGGCGGTGCGGATCGCGCTGTCGCGCCAGAACTGGAACGAGTTGATGCGGCTGAGCTCGAGGATTGCGATCGCCACCGCGGCAAGGAACGGCAGGCTCTGCAGCACCAGTACGCCGGCGAAGATGTAGATCTCCGTGATCTGCCTGAAACTGTTGGAGGCGATCAGGACGCCGGCGCCGACCAGGAGCAGGGTGCCGATCACGGCCTCCCAGAACGCCTGGAATTCGATCGACATGCGAGACAGGCCGCCCTTGGAAGTGCGCGCGAATGCGATGTGCTCGGTGATCAGTCCTTGAGCGACCGCGCGCGACACCGTCCATTGCACGCTCATCGCCGCGATCATGGCGCCCAGCATCTGGCCGGGCTTCACCGCGACGCGCAGGCGGTACATCGACAGGAAGTGCGCCAGCGAGACGATGAAGGCGGCGATGATCGGCAGCGTCAAGATCTTGTCGGGAATGGCGATGTCGGCAAACGCGACGATCGGCACCCAGACGAGGTTGAGCAGCGCCACGACCACGCCGAGACTTTCGGCCCCTAACCAGTTCAGCCAGCCGAGACCGTACTCGCGCTTCTGGTCGGGCGTCAGCCGGCTCCTGCCGGGCATGAAGTGGCGCCAGTGCTTCTTCACGATCTGGAGGCCGCCATAGGCCCAGCGGTGACGCTGCTTCTTGAAGGCCTCATAGGTGTCCGGCAGCAGGCCCTGGCCATAGCGGTGGTTGGTGTAGTGGGTGGTCCAGCCAAGCTCCTGGATCGCGAGGCCGAGATCGGAGTCCTCGCAGATGGTGTCGCTCGACCAACCGCCGGCCATGTCCATTGCGGCGCGGCGGATCAGGCACATCGTGCCGTGCACGATGATGGCGTTGGCCTCGTTGCGCTGGACCATGCCGATGTCGAAGAAGCCCGCGTACTCGCCGTTCATGATGTAGTGCATGATCGACAGGTCGCCGTCGCGGTGCTCCTGCGGCGCCTGCACGAGGCCGACGCGCGGATCGGCGAACGCCGGCACGAGATCCTTCAGCCAGTCGGGATCAACGACATAGTCGGCATCGAGAATGCCGATGATCTCGGCATCCGCCGCGGTGCGGTCCATCGCAATCCGCAGCGCGCCGGCCTTGAAGCCCTGCACCTTCTCGGCGTTGATAAACTTGAAGCGTTCACCGAGCGCGCGGCAATGGTCCTGGATCGGTTGCCAGAAGGCCGGATCGGGCGTGTTGTTGATGATGACCACGCATTCGTAGTTCGGATAGTTCAGCCGCGACAGCGCATCGAGCGTCTGCTTCAGCATGTCGACCGGCTCGAAATAAGCGGGGATGTGGATCGAGACCTTCGGGCAGTAGTTCTCGGGTACGTCAGCGATCGGCTTGCCCTTGGCCAGCAGCCGCTGCGGCGGCCGGCCGAAGGCGACCGCCGCGATCTCGTCGACGCGGGCCATCGCAATGAGGACGAGCGGAACAAGCAGGATCATGCCGAGCGTCAGCGCGAAGGCCGAACCGAAGATGAAATAATGCCCGTTCCAGAAAGCGAACACGGTCGCGGCCCAGGCGCCGACGCCGTTGGCGGTTGCCGACAGCAGAAAGGCCTGCTTCGCGGTCGGCTGTTCCAGTCGCAGGATCGGCAGCGACAGGAGGATGCCGACCAAGAGCGCGATCGTCATCAGCTTCCAGTAATCGGGATTCTCGACCGGGCCGGTCCACGCGAATTTCGGCTCGCGGCTGGCGTTGAGGATTCCCCAGTACGGACCGACGCCGCCTTCGAAGAACTTCCAGGGCTGATCGATCGCCTCGACGATGTTGTATTCCATGCCGAGCGCTTCGGCGCGACTGACGAAGTTGCGCAGCGTCAGCGCCTGCTGGAACGGACCGGGGTCGGCGTTGCGCAAGTTGTAGCCGGCGCTCGGCCAGCCGAACTCGGCGATCACGATGCGCTTGCCCGGGAAAAGGTTGCGCAGCAGGTTGTAGCGGTCGACGGCCTGGTCGACCGCCTGATCCGAGCGGAAGTTTTCCCAGTAGGGCAGGACGTGGGCGGCGATGAAGTCGACGTTCGAGGCAAGGTCCGGATTGTCGCGCCAGATGTTCCAGATCTCGCCGGTGGTGACGGGAACGCGGACCGCGCTCCTGACCTTCTTGATCATCTCGATGAGGTCTTCGACCTTCTGCTCGCCGCGGTAGATCACCTCGTTGCCGACGACGACGCCGATGACGTTGCTGTTCTTGCGGGCGAGCTCGATCGCGGCCTTGATCTCGCGCTCGTTGCGATCCTTGTCCTTGTCGATCCAGGCGCCGACGGTGACCTTGAGGCCGAACTCGGCCGCAATCGGCGGCACCAGCTCCACACCACCCGTGGACGAATAGAGACGGATCGCGCGTGTCATCGTCGACAGCGTCTTCATGTCGGCGCGGATCTGCTCAATCGTCGGAATGTTGTCGACGTCGGGGTGGCCTGAACCCGCGAACGGCGCATAGGAGACGCTCGGCAGGAGCCCCTTGAAGTCGGGTGCGGGTTCCTTGTCGCGCAAGACTACCCAGATGCCCGCGTGGAGCACGGACACGAGCAACAGAACGGCGGCGACAACGCGCATCGCGGCTAAACCAAACGGGGCTGAGGTGGCAGGGAAGCGGATCCGACCCCGAGATCCGACCAAGTCCGCGGCAAATGGAGCATACCTCCGCCGCGCGGTTTCACAACTGTCATGGCCTCATGTCCTTATGAGGGCATGTCTTTCGGAAAGCAGCGTGGCGGTGCCAACCGCTGCTATCGCCGATCGTTCCTGAACGCAGGCTGAAACGATCGCGGCTATTTCTGGGGCGCCGGTGTCGGGCTGGCCGCAGGCGATGGGCTCGCCGCCGGCTGCGTCGGCGGCGTCGCGCCGGTCGTCGGCGCGGCGGGCTGCGAGGCCGCGGCCGCCGCCTGCTGCGGCTGCGCCGCCGGGTTGATCCAGCAGGCGTGCACGCGGCTGTCCAGCGTCTCGGCGACCTTGGGATCGATCTGGGCGCCGAACCGCGTCAGGCAGCGGAATGCCGCCTGGATGTGGCCGCCGGGGCAGCCGAAGCGGTCGTAGAGGTCGAGGTGGCGGAACGCGGTATCGAGGTCATCCCGCCACATCAGCCGCACCACGCGCCGCCCGAGCCAGACGCATTCGGGGTTGCCGGCGGGGCCGTTGATGGCCTGCGCGGCCTCGGCGAACTCGTCGGTGCGGCGCTGGTTCTGGGCTGCGTCCTTGGTGGCGTCGGCAGGCTGTGCGGCCGCCTTGCCCTGGTCCGGGGCGGGGTTGCCGCTCTGGGCCGAGGCGCCGCCGAGACCGATCATGATGACAAGGGAGGGGACGGCCAAGGTGGCGGCGAACTGCCGCAGGACCGCATTTCTTAACTCGAGCACCCGTCGCCGCATGAATTCCCCAATTTCTCCACTGACCGCCCGCATCAGACCTCGCGGACGCGCAGGTGATGGCGTCCAAATGGGTCTCCAATGCGGCGGAAAATTCCCGCGGAATCCCATGACCTGTATTTGGATTTTTGTCCAGCAAAGTCACGCGTGTAAGGCCCGGTCGAACGGCCGCAGGTTAATTCGCCGGGGAGATGGCGCCGCTCGCGCATGCCACCCCCTTGGCAGATGGCGTGCGAGCAGGTAATCGACGAGCCCTTCGCGGAGGACGGAACCGATTTCTCTTCGTACGCCACTGGCGCTTCTGCTCGTTTCCCTGGGTGCGATTGCTGCCGTGTGGTGGTGGCTGGCCACGCCGATCACGCTCGCGCGCGCCCCCATTGACCCCAGCGACAAGCTGCAATGTGTCTCCTATACGCCGTTCCGCGGCGATCAGACGCCGCTGAACGAATGGACCCATATCGAGGCCGACCAGATCGAGCAGGACCTGCGCCAGCTCAAGGAGATCACTGAGTGCGTCCGCACCTACTCGATCGAGAACGGGCTCGATCAGGTGCCGGCGGTCGCGACCAAGGTCGGCGGGCTGAAAGTGATGCAGGGCATCTGGCTCGGCAGCAACCGCGCCAAGAATTTTGCGCAAGTTGCGACCGCCATCCGCCTCACCAAGGAATTCCCTGGCACCATCTCTTCGCTCATCGTCGGCAACGAGGTGCTGCTGCGCGGTGAGATGACGACGGCCGATCTGATTGCCATCATCCGTTCGGTGAAGGCGCAGGTCAGCGTACCCGTCACCTATGCCGATGTCTGGGAATACTGGCTGAAGAACCGCGACGTCTATGACGCCGTCGACTTCGTCACGATCCATATCCTGCCCTATTGGGAAGACATCCCGGTGCGCGCGAAATTCGCCGCCGCCCATGTCGAATCGATCCGCGAGCGGATGGCGGTGGCGTTTCCCGGCAAGGAGATCCTGATCGGTGAGACCGGCTGGCCGAGCGAAGGACGCATGCGTGAAGTCGCGCTGCCCTCGCGCACCAATCAGGCGCGCGTCGTCTCGGAGATCCTGGCCCTGGCGAAGGCGCAGAAATTCCGCGTCAACCTGATCGAGGCCTACGATCAGCCGTGGAAGCGCCGGTTAGAGGGCACCGTCGGCGGCTATTGGGGCCTGCTCGATTCCGCGCGCCGACAGCTGAAATACCCGCCTGGCCAGCCGATCAGCAATTTCCCGTACTGGAAATGGTACATGGGCGCCGGCATGGCGCTCAGCGTGCTGGTGTTCGCGGTCGCCGGCATCACACTGCGGCGCAGGCCCTGGACGCCGCGCTTCTCGGCCTGGCTCGGTGTCGGCATCTCGGCGACGACCGCGGGCATCCTGCTCGGGATCGGCGCCGACAAGATGTACTATGAGAGCTACGGCTGGGGCGGCTGGCTGCAGTGGGGGACTCTGCTCGCCGCCGGCATCCTGTCGCCGATCTTCTGTGCGCAGGCCCTCGTCATCGGCCGCAGCCTGCCGACGTTCCTCGATATTCTCGGTCCGCGTGAAGAGCGCAAATGGTCGAAGCTCACGGCCGTGCTCGGCCTGACGCTGGCGGTGACCGCGGTGATCGCGGCCGAGACCGCGCTCGGCTTCGTGTTCGACCCGCGCTACCGCGACTTCCCCTATGCCTCGCTGACGATGGCGGTGGTGCCGTTTGCAGTGTTGATGCTGAACAACCGGCCGCAGATCGGCGTACGCCCGATTGCTGAAGCCGTGTTCGCCGGCCTACTGGCGCTGTCGGCAGCCTACGTCCTGCTCAATGAAGGCCGCGACAACTGGCAGTCGCTGTGGACCTGCGCGATCTATCTGTTGCTCGCGCTCACGCTGTGGCGGGCGCGGGCCGAGCAAAGCCAAGGATGAGCAGGCCGATCGCCAGTCCCGACAGGATGATGTTGTAGAGGACGATGCCGAGGCCGGCGGCGACGACGCCGAGCGTGAGCAGCACGATCGAGGGCCGCATCAGGTTCAGCGTCGCGATCACCAGCGCGACGATGCCGAACACCGAATTCTTGAACAGCGAGGTTGAGACCGAGCGCGCCTTGCAGATCATGGTCTGCAAGCCGGCATCGCACGCGAGCGCCACTTGCGAGAACTCGATCGCGAGATAACGGACATAGAGCGCCCACCCGACGGTGACGAAACCGACGACGAGCAGGAACTGCACCTGATACGGCGTCAGGCGAAAGGGCTTTTTCTTCATGGGGCCAATATGGTCGGGAAGGCGCGGGCGGGCAACAGGGGAAGGTGAATCTTTCCCGCAAACTTGCCCGAGAAACCTAACCCAATTTGCTGATGGGATGGCGCTTTCGGGGCGGATTACCGCCTGAAGAACGATGACAGCGTCGATCCCGCGGAGGCCGTCTCCGGCCTGGCCGGAGCCGGCTGTGCCGCCGGCGGTGGTGGTGGCTCCTCGCGCTTGGAGCGCTTCGACGAATAGCTGCGGTGGCGCTGCGGCTTCTCGGGCTTGGCGGCGGGGGCCGGCGGCGTCTCGGCTTGCGTCGCCGTGTCCTGATCCTTGCTCGTCTCCGCGCTCTTGTCCTGTCCCTTGTCTTGCGCCTTCTCTTGACCTTTTTCCTGCCCCTTGTACTGAGCCTTTTCCTGGCCGCCGCGCATCGACAGACGCTGGCCGTCGAACACCGTGGTCTCGCAGTGGCGGTTGTTCTCGGACAGGCCTGCGCAGAGTTTTGCCGCAGCGGCGGCGTTGATCAGGGGGCCGGCGCCGAGGCGGAGCTGCATGCCCAGGGCGTTATTGCCTTCCTTGATCATGATGATCGGCCGGAGTGTCGCGATCTCTGGATTGGATTTGGAGAGGCCACGCCAAAGCGCGCGCAAACCGTCGATCGAATTTGCGCCGCCGAGGTCGATCGCAAAGCGCGTCTGCTGAACCGCAATCGCGGGCGCCTCGCTCTCGGCTGCTTCAGGCGGCTTCGTCGCCGCCGCGACTTCGGTGGAGGCAGGAGCGGGCTCGGCCTTCTTCTCGGCCGCCTCGGGCTGCATCAATTTTTGCGCGGCCGGATCAGGCGGCGCCATGATCGACTTCGATGTGACCAGCGGAATGGTCGGCAGGGCAGACGGCGCGGGCGGTGACTGCGGCACGAGCGAAGCCGCAGCCGCGGTCTGCGGCGGCGGGCCCGGCTGCTCCTTTGCGGCCTCTTTCGAAGTGTCCTTCGGCTCCTTGGCGGCACCCGCGCGCGGCTTGTCGACCAACGATGCCGCGGTCGAGGCGACGGGTGCGACGTCAGGCGCCGGCTGCGCGGCCGCGACCGGCCCGTCCTGCGGCTTCGAGGCTGACGCCTGCGGCGGCGTGGTATGCTTGGCGATGGCACCGGTGACGGAATCGAGCCCTTGCTCCAGCACAGTGACGCGCGCGTAGAGGCGGTCGCGATCACTGCTCAGCGTCTCGATGGCGGAGGCGAGCCTGCGGGCCTCGCTCTGGCTCTCTCGCGTCAGCATCTGGAGTCGGTCGGCCTGGCGCGCCAGATCGGTGGCCGCGACCTGGTCGCGCCGCCAGCCGAGCTGCGCCTGGTTGGCGAAGACGGCCACGACCACGGCGCCGACGGCCGCGACGCCCCACGAGCCCAGCCGCCACAGCATGCGGCGGTCGAACGCGCTCTCCTCGGCCACCAAACCGGAGAAAAGCCCGCTGGTCTCCTTGGTGTCGAAGGCATTGGCCAGAGGGTCGGAATCCTTTGCCATGAACTTGAGTGCCCAGCCCCGTTCAACTTCCCCGAATCAATCAGGGAACATTAACAGGAAATGGGTCCTACACTTGAATTCCGGGCGTTTGCGGGGGTAGCAAGGCGCCGTTAAAAAAGGCCGCCGGCTGCTTCCCGCCGGCGCCGGTTGATTCGGCCATATATGACAGGATTGCAATGACCGCCCGCTCAAGCCTCACGATCGTGCTCGCCGCTGGTGAAGGCACGCGCATGCGATCGAGCCTGCCCAAGGTGCTGCATCCCGTCGCAGGCCAGACGCTGCTCGCCCATGTGCTCGCCGCCGCGCCACAAGGAACCGACACCTCGCTCGCGGTCGTGGTCGGCCCTGACCACCAGGCGGTTGCGGACGAAGCCAGGCGGATCCGGCCTGACGCGCTCACCTTCGTGCAAGCCGAGCGGCTCGGCACCGCGCACGCGGTGCTCGCGGCGCGCGAGGCGATCGCGCGCGGCGCGGACGATCTGCTGATTGCGTTCGGCGACACGCCGCTGATTTCGGCCGAGACTTTTGCGCGGCTGCGCGCGCCGCTCGCCAAGGGCGCGGCGCTCACCGCGCTCGGCTTCCGCGCCGCCGATCCCACCGGCTACGGCCGCTTCATCGTCGAGGGCGACCGCCTCGTCGCGATACGCGAGCAGGCTGACGCCAGCCCTGAAGAGCGCAAGATCACGCTGTGCAATGCCGGCGTGATGGCGCTCGATGGGCACCGCGCGCTGGCGATCCTCGGGCAAATCGGCAATGGGAATTCGAAGGGTGAATATTATCTCACCGATGCGGTCGGCATCGTCCGGGAACAGGGAGGGGAGGCCGTGGTGATCGAGACCAGCGAGGACGAAGTGCGCGGCATCAATACCAAGGCGCAGCTTGCCGAGGCCGAAGCCGTGATGCAGGCGCGGCTGCGGAAAGCTGCGATGGACGCCGGCGTCACGCTGATTGCGCCGGAGACCGTCCATCTCTCCGCCGACACCGTGTTTGGCAACGACGTGACGATCGAGCCGTTCGTGGTGATCGGCCCCGGCGTATCGATCGGCGACGGCACGGTGGTCCATTCCTTCTCGCACATCGTGCAGTCCTCGCTCGGCAAGAACGTCTCGCTCGGCCCCTTTGCGCGCCTTCGGCCCGGCAACTCGCTCGGCGACGGCGCGCGCATCGGCAATTTCGTGGAGGCCAAGGCCTCGACGCTGGAGGCCGGCGTCAAGGTCAACCATCTCTCCTACATTGGGGACACAACGGTCGGTGCCAATTCCAACATCGGTGCCGGCACCATCACCTGCAACTACGATGGCTTCAAGAAGCACAAGACGACGATCGGGCGGGGCGCCTTCATCGGCACCAACTCCTCGCTGGTCGCTCCTGTGAAGATCGGCAACGGCGCCTATATCGGCTCGGGGTCGGTGATCACGCGTGACGTGCCCGACGATGCCATGGCGTTGGAGCGCACCCAGCAGACCATCCGGGAAGGCGGCGCCACGCGCTATCGCGAGCTGAAGACGGGCGGCAAGAAGCCGGAGAAGTGAGCGGGCTTATTGGTCCCCGGCAGCGAGCTCATGGTCGATCTCATTGGTCGCTTGCTCAATACGCTCGTTGAGGTGTTCGTCGAGGCGACGGGGCGAGCAGTGCTGAAGCTGTTCGGCGCGCGCCGCCCGCACGAGCTGGCGTGCCTTGTCACAGGATTGGTGTTCTGGACGTTCGTCGGCATCCTCCTGCTCGCGATCGTCCGCGTCCTGGCGCGCTGAGCAACCTCCGGCCCGCTATTCGTCGTCGGCGAATTCCGAGAAGATCGCGCGGGTCAGGCGCCAGCCGCGCGGCTTGGCGCGCTTCACCGGCTCGCCTGCCGGGTGCTTGACGAAGACGGGTTTGCTTTCCTTGCCGCGCTGGGGCGGCGGCCAGTGCGCCAGATTCGTGCCCGCGGTCTCGCTGGCGCGCAAGTAAATCGACGACAGACCCTTGCGGTCGGATGAGCTTCTCATGGCCGTCTCTCCTGGGCAGGAATCGTTGGTCAAACTCATTGACAGCGAGTTAATGTGCAGGGTTAAAGGCCGGCCAATTCGACGCATGTTAGAGCTGCCGCCATTTTGTGCTGTCGCAATCCGCAACAATTGTTGAGTATATGCTTCGTTGCGAACTTCGATAAAAACCGGGCGCGTCGTTTTGGCGATTTTTCGACGATTTAGGGGATATTGAACCGCATGTGCGGGATTGTCGGCATTCTCGGGCGCGAACCGGTTGCGGAGCAGCTGGTGGATTCGCTCAAGCGTCTTGAATATCGCGGCTACGACTCCGCGGGCGTTGCCACCCTCGAAGGCAGCCATCTCGAGCGCCGCCGCGCCGAAGGCAAGCTGAAGAACCTGGAGAAGCGGCTTACCGCCGAGCCCCTCAAGGGCACGACCGGCATCGGCCACACCCGCTGGGCCACGCACGGCAAGCCGACCGAGCACAATGCGCATCCGCACGCGACCGAGCGCGTCGCCGTGGTCCACAACGGCATCATCGAGAATTTCCGCGAGTTGCGCGAGGAGCTCGAAACGACGGGAACGGTGTTCCACACCGAAACCGACACCGAGATCGTGCTGCATCTCGTCGACGATCAGCTCAAGCGGGGCAACAAGCCGGTCGAGGCGGTGAAGCTGACGCTGGCGCGGCTGCGCGGCGCGTTCGCGCTCGGCTTCATCTTCGCAGGCGAGGGCGATCTCATGATCGGCGCCCGCAACGGGCCGCCGCTCGCGATCGGCTACGGCGACGGCGAGATGTATCTCGGCTCGGACGCCATCGCGCTCGGCCCGTTCACCGATACGATCAGCTATCTCGATGACGGCGACTGGGTGGTCTTGACCCGCAACAGCGTCACGATCTTCGACAAGGACGGCCATGCCGTCCAACGCGAGAAGATCAAGCACGCCGCCTCGACCTCGCTGGTCGACAAGGCCAACTACCGCCACTTCATGGCGAAGGAGATTCACGAGCAGCCGGAAGTGGTCGGCCATACGCTGGCGCGCTACGTCGACATGGCGACCGAGCGCGTGCTGCTGCCGGTCGAGCTGCCGTTTGACTTCGGCACCATCCAGCGCGTCACCATCACGGCCTGTGGCACCGCCAGCTACGCCGGCTATGTCGCAAAGTACTGGTTCGAGCGCTTCGCGCGCCTGCCGGTCGAGGTCGATGTCGCCTCCGAATTCCGCTATCGCGAGGCGCCCTTGCGCAAGGGCGATCTCGCCATCTTCATCTCGCAATCCGGCGAGACCGCCGATACGCTCGCCGCGCTGCGCTACGCCAAGGCCGCCGGCGTGCACACGGTGGCCGTGGTCAACGTGCCGACCTCGACGATCGCGCGCGAGAGCGAAACCGTTTTGCAGACGCTCGCCGGCCCCGAGATCGGCGTCGCCTCGACCAAAGCCTTCACCTGCCAGCTCATGGTGCTTGCCGCACTCGCGGTCGCCGCCGGCAAGGCGCGCGGTGAACTATCCGAGGCCGACGAGACCAAGCTCGTGCACGGCCTCGTCGAGGTTCCGCGCCTGATGGCGGACGCGCTCACCACCGAGCTGCAGATCGAGAAGCTCGCGCGCGACATCTCAAAGTCGCGCGATGTGCTCTATCTCGGCCGCGGCACCAGCTTCCCGCTCGCGCTTGAAGGCGCGCTGAAGCTGAAGGAAATCTCCTACATCCACGCCGAAGGCTATGCCGCCGGCGAGCTCAAGCACGGGCCGATCGCGCTGATCGACGAGAACGTGCCGGTGGTGGTGATTGCGCCGCACGACCGGGTGTTCGAGAAGACCGTCTCGAACATGCAGGAGGTGGCCGCCCGGGGCGGCAACATCATCCTGATGACGGATGCCAAGGGCGCAGCCGAAGCGACGGTCGCTTCCCTCGTCACCATCGTCATGCCGGACATGGCGGCCGCTTTCGCGCCGATGGTCTACGCCGTCCCCGTGCAGCTGCTCGCCTATCATACGGCGGTGGTGATGGGCACCGACGTCGACCAGCCGCGCAATCTCGCCAAGTCCGTGACGGTGGAATAGGCAGACGGGCCGGTCGCCGCTCGCTATCTGGTCTTCAAAAATCTGCTAGAAGACCCTAGCTAGTGAGTTGCGACCGACCTGGAACCCGAATGACCACCCGCGACGACGCGCCTGCGCCTCTGCCCGATCCCGTTCCGGAACCGCATACCGGCCTGATGGGCCGTTTCCGCAACTATTTCCTCACCGGCCTCGTCGTGACAGGGCCGATCGCGATCACCCTCTATCTGGTCTGGTGGTTCGTCACCTGGGTCGACGGCGTGGTGCGGCCGTTCGTGCCGCTGGCCTATCGGCCGGAAACCTATCTGCCCTATGGCGTTCCCGGCTGGGGACTGATCGTCGCATTTTTTACGCTGACGCTGGTCGGCTTCCTCGCCGCCAACCTGATCGGCAGGACGCTGGTCGATGTCGGCGAGACTTTCCTTGGCCGGATCCCGGCCGTTCGCGCTATCTACCGTGGCTTGAAGCAGGTGTTCGAGACGCTGTTCTCGGGCAAGGGCTCGAGCTTCCGCAAGGTGGGCCTCGTCGAGTTTCCATCGCCGGGCATGTGGTCGATCGTACTGATCTCGCAATCGCCGAGCGAGGACATCGCGCGCAGCCTGCCCGGGCAGGAGGAGCACGTCTCGGTGTTCCTGCCGTGCTCGCCGAACCCGACCACCGGGTTCTTCTTCTACGTGCCCAAGAGCAAGATCATCGAGGTCGAGCTGAGCGCCGAGGATGCCGCGACGCTGATCATGTCGGCCGGCGTGGTGCAGCCAGGCTCGGCGCCCGATCCGAAACGGGCGGCGGCGCTCGCGGGCATGGCGAATGCCGCGCGTATCGCCAATGCCTCGACCGCGCTCCAGCCGGAGCCCGCGAAGGTGGAGTGAGCGGCTGGCGGAAGGCTGGCTATGCGCTGGAGCCGTATCCCGGTCCGGACAGCGGCACTACCGCGCCGGACCGCGGCAAGTAGAATCGGCGACCGACGGCTGGCCTTGGCTTTTGGCCTGAACTCGATCGGAGCCGACGATGACAACCACGATTGCAATCCTCGCACCGGGCGCCATGGGCAGCGCTGTGGCCCGCCGGCTGGGCGAGCATGGCGCGCGCGTGCTCACCTCCTTGAAAGGGCGGAGTGAAGCGACGCTGAAACGGGCGGCGGATGCCGGCATGATCGGCGCCGACGATGATGCGATCGCAGACGCCGACATCATTCTCTCGATCGTGCCGCCGGGCGAGGCCGTGGCGCTGGCGGAGCGGCTGGCGAGCCTGATTGTCAGGCGTGCGAAGAAGCCGGTCGTCGTCGACTGCAATGCCGTCAATGTCGATACGGTGCTGCGGATCGAGGAGATCATCGGCTCGGCGCAGACGCCGTTCGTCGATGCCGGCATCATCGGCTTCCCGCCGCAGCCCGGCGGTAAGAGCCCAGCGTTCTACATGTCTGGCGAGCATGCCAGGGACGTGGCGGTGCTGAAACAGCTCGGGCTGGATGTGCGCATCGTCGAGGGTCCGGTCGGCGCGGCCTCCGCGCTGAAGATGTCCTACGCCGGAATCGTCAAGGGCCTGGCCGGGATCGGTTCGGCCATGGTGCTCGCCGCGACCAAAGCGGGCGCTGCGGATGCGCTCCGTGACGAGCTTGCGCTGAGCCAGCCCGCGATCCTGGCGCGGCTCGAAGTCGCGCTGCCGGACATGATCCCGAAAGCCTATCGCTGGGTCGCGGAGATGCGGGAGATTTCCGGCTTCCTCGGACCGGATCACCCGGCGAGTCAGATCTACGAGGGATTTGCGCGCTGGTTCGAGCATCTTGCTGCGGATGCCAGGGGCGAGGCGGTGGATGCGGCGCTGATGAAGGCGTTCGCGGCCAACATCCCAAAGAAAAGCTAGATTGGACTTGCGAGCCCGATGCGCTCGTGAAGGCTCGGGCAGGTTTGCCTCGATCTGCGTGTCAGGAAAGGTCCTGTTGGAGCAGCCTCGGCGCTGGAGATTGTCCTACGCCGGTATGGTCAAGAGTTCACCTACGGCGGACAGGCTCGCAGAGAGCGGGCCTTGCATTGGCCATGGATTAGCCCGCACTGGTCCATTTGCGCCACTGGGTCGGCTGAATGTCGGCGTGCGCTTTGCCGGATCCGTCGACCCAATTGGATCCGTCCTTGTGACAGGGAAAAGGAAGCGAATGGACAATACCATCAAAGTCCAGCGCACAGATTTCGAGGTCTCCGTCTGACGGAGCTGTCGAAGTGGACTGCCATTCGGTGGAGATGAACTGCATGATCGACCTCCAGCAGGGATGCAGGGATAGTTCCAACGTACGCTCGGCCGGCGATCCCGGAATGCTGCCTCCCCGAGGTAGCACCTGCTCTGCCTCGCTTGCCTGCATACCCAACTTTAGCACGAGTGATCCGTCCTTGAATGTGAACCAGATCGCAACAAAGCAGCTAAACTGTACGCTTCATTCGGGCAATCGCATTGTCCTTGCCTCGAGCGCCTATGATACCACCGGGCGCACATCACCGCTTGCAAGTGAGTCTGTCTCGGAAGCCGACGGTTCAACGAATTGAGACGATCAACCCGTCATGCGCGAGCTCGACCGGTGCATCTATCAAAGATACATCGCCAAGAGCCGCTTCGGTTGATGGGATTGCCGGAGCAGGCTCGGCAATGACGAGAACGCTTCAACCCGCCCCGATCAGTGGGATCGCCTCGTCCCGCTCGTAGAGATACAAGAGGCAGCGCAGCGCTTCACCGCGCTCGCCCTTCAGCTTCGGATCGTCCTTCAGGATGCGCAGCGCCTCGTCGCGAGCCTGCGTGATGAGCTGGCCGTGGACCTCCGAGCGCGCGATGCGATAGCCGGGCAGGCCGCTCTGGCGTACCCCTAACACGTCGCCTTCGCCGCGCAGCTTCAAGTCTTCCTCGGCGATGCGGAAGCCATCGGTGGTTTCGCGGATCACCTTCAGCCGTGCTTTCGACATCTCGCCCAGCGGCTCGGAGTAGAGCAGCAGGCAGGTCGAGGCTTCCGAGCCGCGCCCGATGCGGCCGCGCAACTGGTGCAGCTGGGCAAGGCCAAAGCGCTCGGCATTCTCGATCACCATGATGGTGGCGGCGGGCACGTCGACGCCGACTTCAACCACGGTGGTCGCGACCAGGAGCCCGATCTCGTGCGCGGCGAACTGGCCCATCACGCGATCCTTTTCAGTGCCCTTCATCTGACCGTGGACAAGGCCGACGCGATCGCCAAAGCGCTTCTGCAAACCTTCGAACCGCTTGGTCGCGTTGGTCAGGTGCTCGGTGCCTTCGGCCTCGGACTCCTCGACCAGCGGACAGATCCAGTAGACCAGCTTGCCGGACTGCAGCGCGCGGCCGACGCCGTCCATGACCTCCTCGATCCGGCTTATCGGCACCGTGCGGGTGTCGATCGGCCGGCGGCCGGCGGGCTTCTCGCGCAGCTCGCTGATGTCCATGTCGCCGAAATAGGTCAGTACCAGCGTGCGCGGGATCGGCGTGGCGCTCAACACCAGCACGTCGACGGCTTCGCCCTTCGAGGTCAGCGCCAGCCGCTCGCGCACGCCGAAGCGATGCTGCTCGTCGACGATGGCGAGCGCGAGGTCTTTGAAGAGCACATCGTCCTGGATCAAGGCGTGAGTGCCGACGAGGAGATCGATCTCGCCCTCGGCAAGGCGCATGACGATATCGCGTCGCTCCTTGCCCTTTTCCCGGCCGGTGAGGATCGCGACCCGCATGCCGGCGCGCTCGGCGAGCGGTGCGATGGTCTTGATGTGCTGGCGCGCCAGAATTTCGGTCGGAGCCATCAGTGCGGCCTGCTTGCCGACCTCGGCCACCGCGGCGGCGGCGAGCAGCGCGACCACGGTCTTGCCGGAGCCGACGTCGCCCTGGAGCAGACGCAGCATCCGCACGGGCTGCTTCAGGTCATCGGCGATGGCGGCTGCCGCGCTGCGCTGGGAGGGCGTCAGCGCATAGGGCAGGGCATCGATGATCCTGTTGCGCAGATGCCCGTCGCCGGCATTGCGCACGCCGGCGGGCCTACGCAACTGCGCGCGGATCAGCGCGAGCGCCAGTTGCCCGGCCAAGAGCTCGTCGAAGGCGAGGCGCGACCAGTAGGGCTGATCGGGCAAGACGTCGGTGAGCTCGACCGGCTGATGCACGCGGGTGAGCGCCTCGGCGATCGGCGGAAAATTGCAGCGACGCACCACCTCCGGGCTGATCCATTCCGGCAGAGGCGGCAGCTTCTGCAGTGCCTGGGCGATCGCACGGCGCAGCGAGCCGAGCGCCAGCCCTTCGGTCAGGGGATAGACGGGGTCGATGCCCGATAGCTTTGCGATGGCCTCCTCGTCCAGCACGCGGTCGGGATGCACGATCTGCGGGATTCCGTCATACATCTGCAGTGTGCCGGAGACGTAGCGCTTCTCGCCCATCGGCAGCAGTTTTTCGACATAGCCGGGCTTGGCGCGGAAGAAGGTCAGCACGACGTCGCCGGTGTCATCGCTGGCGTAGACGAGGTAGGGGGCACGCGCGTTGCGCGGCGGGGGCGGGCGGTGGCGCTCGACCGTCACCTCGAGCGTCACCACGGTTCCCGGCACGGCGTCGCGAATTTTCGGCCGGGCGCGGCGGTCGACGACGTTGCTCGGCAGATGCAGGAGCAGGTCGACCAGCCGCGGCGTCTCATCGCGGCTGAGCAGATAGCGCAGCAGCTTGTCCTGCTTCGGACCGACGCCGGGCAGGCTGGTCACGGGAGCAAACAGCGGATTGAGCAGGCTGGGGCGCATGGGAGGAATCTAGGATCGTTTCGGCCCGTCATGCCCGGCTTTATGCCGGGCATCCACGTCTTTTTCGCGCCCTCTGCGCGGGCGGCGGGCCAATCGATGGCCTGAACTGCCGCAACAAAGGGCTGACACGGCCGGCCCGAGTGGCTATATCACCCCCGCCCGGCACGTCCGGGCTTTTCGCGTTGGACTGGATTTGAGACATGACGGGAACGACACGATCGAGCGACGGCCTGGATGACCGCCGCAAGCGGCTTTTGTTCCGCTGCTGGCACCGCGGCACGCGCGAGATGGATCTGATTCTTGGCCGCTTTGCCGATGCCGAGATCGGCAACCTGTCCGATGACGAGCTGACCGAGCTCGAGCGCCTGCTCGAGGTCAATGATCCCGATCTCTACGCCGCCATCACCGGTGACAAGGTGCTGCCGGCCGGGGTGGCCGGCGCACTCTTCACGCGCATCAGGGTGTTTCCGATCGCGGACGGCAATGCATGAAACAGCCGTCGAAATCGCCGGCCGAATTGCTGGCACCCAGCCGCGCCCTGACGCTCGCCAATGTTGCCGAGGGCGCGGAAGGTCTCGTCATCTCCGATCTTGCCCGTGCCATCGCGGCGCGGCCGAAGAAGCCGGCCGTCAGCCTGGCGGTGGTCTGCCGCGACGGCCCCCGCATGCAGCAGGTCGAGCGCGCGCTGCAATTCTTCGCGCCCGACCTGCCGGTTCTGACGTTCCCGGCCTGGGACTGCCAGCCCTATGACCGGGTCTCGCCGCATGGCGGCATCCTGGCGCAGCGCCTGACCACGCTGGCGCGGCTCGCCTCGCTCACCGGCAGCGACAAGCCGCTGATCGTGCTGACGACGGTGAACGCCGTCGTGCAGCGCGTGCCGTCGCGCGACCTCGTCGCGGCGCAGGCGCTGTCGGTCGCGCCCGGCAACGTCGTGCCGATGGACACCATTGTCGCCTGGCTCGAGCACAACGGCTACAACCGCTCCTCCACCGTGCGCGAGCCCGGCGAATATGCCGTGCGCGGCGGCATTCTCGACCTGTTTCCCGCCGGCCTCGACCAGCCGGTCCGCTTCGACTTCTTCGGCGACAGCCTGGAATCGATCCGCACCTTCGACGCCGAGACCCAGCGCACGCTGCTCGACATGCGCGCGCTCGATCTCGTGCCGATCTCCGAATTCCAGCTCGTCACCGACACCATCCGCCGCTTCCGCATGGGCTATGTCGCCGAGTTCGGCGCGCCCGAGCGCGACGATGCGCTGTACGAGGCCGTCAGCGAAGGCCGCCGCCATCCCGGCATGGAGCACTGGCTGCCGCTGTTCCAGGACCGGATGGACACGCTGTTCGACTATCTGCAGGGCGCAGCGATCGCGATCGAGCCGCAGGCCGAGGATGCCATCCGCGAACGCTTCAAGCAGATCCTCGACTATTACGAGGCCCGCCGTGATGCGTTGGACCATCCGAGCGGCGGCGCCATCTACAAGCCGCTGCCGCCGGACCGGCTCTATCTGACGGAAGAGGAGTGGACGAAGCGCGAAGGCGACATCCCGCTGGCGCGGCTGACGCAGTTCTCCGTGCCGGCCGACGGTGTGACCGTCGTCGATGCCGGCGCGCGCAAGGGCCGCGACTTCGCTCCGGAGCGCAACGACGCGACTGTCAATGTGTTCGAGGCGGTGGTCAGCCACGTGATGGCGCTGCAGGCGCAGCGCAAGAAGGTCGTGATCGCGCTGTGGACCGAAGGCTCGCGCGACCGCATGACCTCGATGCTGCGCGACCACAAGCTCACGCACACCACCAGTGTCAATAGCTGGCGGACGGTGCAGGCGACCCCGCGCAACGAGACCATGCTTGCGGTGCTGGGCCTCGAAAGCGGCTTCGAGACCGACGAGATCGCGCTCATCAGCGAGCAGGACATCCTGGGCGACCGCCTGGTGCGGCCGCGCAAGGCAAGCCGCAAGCTCGACAATTTCATCTCGGAGGTGACGAGTCTTGCGGCGGGCGACATCGTCGTCCACGTCGATCACGGCATCGGCCGCTTCATCGGCCTGCAGACGCTGGATGTCGCCGGCGCGCCGCATGACTGTCTCGAGCTGCATTACGCGGCCGAGACAAAGCTGTTCCTGCCGGTCGAGAACATTGAGCTGTTGTCGCGCTACGGCTCCGACCAGACCACGGTCGAGCTCGACCGCCTCGGCGGCTCCGGCTGGCAGACCCGCAAGGCCAAGCTGAAGAACCGCATCCGCGAGATCGCGGGCGAGCTGATCAAGATCGCTGCCGCGCGCCATTTGCACGAGGCACCCAAGCTCCCGGTGCAGCAGGGCCTCTACGACGAGTTCTGCGCGCGCTTCCCCTATGACGAGACCGAGGACCAGCTCGGTGCCATCGAATCCACCCTGAAAGATCTCGAGCTCGGCCGTCCGATGGACCGGCTGATCTGCGGCGACGTCGGCTTCGGCAAGACCGAGGTTGCGCTCCGCGCGGCCTTTGCCGTTGCGCTCGAAGGCAAGCAGGTTGCGGTCGTGGTGCCGACCACGCTGTTGGCGCGCCAGCACGCAAAAACCTTCACCGAGCGCTTCAAGGGCTTTCCGGTGAATGTGGCGCAGGCCTCGCGCCTGATCGCGACCAAGGAGCTGAACCAGGTCAAGAAGGGCATTGCCGACGGTTCGGTCGATATCGTCGTCGGCACCCACGCGCTGCTCGGCAAGGCCATCAAATTCCGCGATCTCGGCCTCGTCATCGTCGACGAGGAGCAGCATTTCGGCGTTACGCACAAGGAGCGACTGAAGGCGCTTCGTTCCGAGGTGCATGTGCTGACGCTGTCGGCGACGCCGATTCCGCGTACGCTGCAATTGGCGCTCACCGGCGTACGCGAACTTTCGATCATCGCTTCGCCACCGGTCGACCGCCTCGCGGTGCGCACCTTCGTCGCCCCGCATGATCCCCTCATGATCCGCGAGGCGCTCCTGCGCGAGCGCTATCGCGGCGGCCAGGCATTCTACGTAGTGCCGCGCATCGACGACCTCGCCGACGTCAAGGACTTCCTCGACAAGAACGTGCCGGAGATGAAGGTTGCGGTCGCGCACGGGCAGATGCCGCCTGCGGTGATCGAGGACATCATGACCGCGTTCTACGACGGCAAGTTCGACATCCTGCTGTCGACCACCATCGTCGAATCCGGCCTCGACATCCCCAACGCCAATACGCTGATCGTGCACCGGGCCGACATGTTCGGCCTCGCCCAGCTCTACCAGCTCCGCGGCCGCGTCGGGCGCTCCAAGCTGCGGGCCTATGCGCTGTTCACGCTGCCGGCGCAGCAGAAGATCACGGGGCAGGCCGAGCGACGGCTCACCGTGCTGCAATCGCTGGAGACACTCGGCGCAGGCTTCCAGCTCGCCTCCCACGACCTCGACATCCGCGGCGCCGGCAATCTGCTTGGCGAGGAGCAGTCCGGCCACATCAAGGAAGTCGGCTTCGAGCTCTACCAGTCGATGCTGGAAGAGGCGATCGTCAACCTCAAGGCCGGCGTCTCCGAGCCTGCGGCCGACCGCTGGTCGCCGCAGATCACGATCGGCATGCCCGTGCTCATTCCGGAAGACTATGTCGGCGATCTCGCGGTGCGGCTCTCGCTGTACCGGCGCCTCGCCGATCTCGACACCGAAGAGGAGATCGAGAATTTTGGCGCCGAGCTGCGTGACCGCTTCGGTGTGCTGCCGGACGAAGTGCGCTATCTGTTCAAGGTCGCCGCGATCAAGGCGTTCTGCCGCCGGGCCAATGTCGAGAAGATCGATGCCGGTCCGAAGGGGGCCGTCATCGCCTTCCGCGACAATTCGTTCGCGTATCCCGACCGCCTGGTGTCGTTCATCCGCAGCCATGGCCAGGCCGCGAAGGTGCGGCCCGACATGAAGGTGGTGTTCTTGCAGGACTGGGAGACGCCGGAAGAGCGCCTCGCCGGCACCACCGAGATCATGCGTCAGCTCGCACAGCTCGCACAGAGCAAGAAGGCGGCGTAGGGCGCAAGTTAGTTTCCCCGTCATTGCGAGCGAAGCGAAGCAATCCAGAAATGTATCCGCGGAAGGATGCTGGATTGTTTCGTCGCTTCGCTCCTCGCAATGACGGTGTTACTGGAAGCATTTGTACGGTTGATAAAGGCGCGCAGCGCCGTGTCTTCTGCACCCGGATCTGGAATCGGTGGCACGCTTCGCTTTGCCCGCCCTACGTGGTCAATCGAGGTGGAATCTCAAGTAGAGGTTTCCAGCCGGCTCATTCTGGAAATACAAGAGCCCTTGCGGCGCCATGCCGGTAAAAAAGCGGAGCCTCGGTGCCGGGTCGCCGGGCACTATCCTCTGTGATGGCGCACCGAGTTCGAAGAAACAGCAGCCGGGCTTGCCTTCGATTTGAATGCGCGCGTGGTCGGGGTCGTCGCGAGACAGGAAAATGATGACCGTCAGGTTTAGCTTCGCGACCTTCACACGGCATACCCTATAGGGGCACGCCGTCGAACCTGCATCGCCGTCGGTCGGTGTTTCAATGCCGTAATCCAGCCTGTAGTCCTTGGCGTAGCCGGAAGCCGACGTGAGCAGAACGGCGGAAATGAATGCTGTTGCGAATTTCATCGTCGACCGGCATATCGAGGCGCACTGACAGACGATTTCTCGCCCGGAGGTTGTGGACAATTCGCATAGAACGAACCGGGAACGATGTCAACCGGCTCGCGGCTTTCGTGCATTGGCGACAGCGCTGATGTCGCCGCGGGTGCGCCTTTTCGGCATCTGATGAACTATCTCAATCCCTGACGACGCGACGGAGAACTCGGATGTTCGGGGCATTACGATCGGGAGCTTGCTTGACGGGCGGGGCGTCCAGAACACGATTGGTCTGAACTGCCTTAGGCGTCGAGAGCACGCCCTGGTCCGTCGGCGCTGCAAGAATTTGTATTCTCCCATTTGTCGTTGGTGAGGCATAGATTGGCGGGCGCGCACGCATGATCGAATCGTTTGGATCGCGCGGACGGATCTCGCTACGGCCGTCATCCTCTAGATTCGGGATCGCATTGCTGGCTGCTTGATAGCCGCATCAATCATTTGCTTTATAGGACCCAATATTGAGCCGGGGTCATCGACGTATTGCTCGGATGCGATAACGCTGTTCTTAAATCTATTGAGGTCATCGATGGTCTGCTGGACAGATTTTCGCGGCCCCTCGTTCCACCAGGACCCCTTGCCAGACATGTAATGATCTATGACGTCGCGCGCGCGACTCGTGATGTCTTCCTTGTCTGACGGATTGATCGTGACAAACCCAGAGCCGATCGGCGGTAAAGGTTTCCTTTCAATCGTCGGCACGAATAATTCTCCTGCGCAAATGAAAAGACCCGCAGCGGAATTTCTCCGCGCGGGCCAGCTGATTATTTCGATGATGCCATTCTGCCGGTGTTTTGCCCGACGTGTCAAATGGCTTCGTAAAATCCGTAGGGCTTCACGTCAGCAATTGACAGCTCCTTTGCATGGGGTTGTTTTTCAGATTTTGTCGGATCACCGTTCAAACCGAGGTCCGAAGGGCGATCCTGCGAAAGGAGGGCGCGATGATATCTACGACGCCGCGCGCGGTGCTTCTGCCGAGAGACGCGCCAGCAACGAGCGCGCGGTATCTAACGGCGACAGCGAATCCACGCTGACGACGGGATCGCTGCGCATCTCGTGCTTGCCGTTCGAGGTGTGCCGCATCACCGCGGAGAGGCGGCGGGCGATCATGTGCGCGGTGCGGAAATCGGTCTCTGCGAACACCACGATCACCGAGCCGTCCTTCTGCGCCGTGCCAAAATCCATCTGCCGCATTAGCCGGCTCAGGATGCGCGCGGCATCGAGCTGGGCGCGCGGATTGGCCGGATCGAACGCAAAGCGCGCAACCGAAAGGCCGCCGCCGCGGGCGAGCGTCTGCTCGACCGCCTTGGAGAAATCGCGGGCGAAGGCTTCGACAGTCAACAGGCCGCTGCGCGGATCGAGCCAGCCGCCGGCATCGATCGAGCGCAGCGTGCGGCTGAGCTGCGCCTCCATCGCGTGCTGGCGGATCAGCGGCAGCGCGTTGGCCGCGATCCGGACCGGCTCGCCCGAGATGATTTCGAGATTGGGCAGGTCGTAGTTCTGCGTGAGCTCGTGCGCGGTGACCACTACGGGCAGGTTGCGGAAGCGGGTGTCTTCCGCGAGCACCGTGAGGAAGGCATCCGCGACGCGCGCGGTAAAGCCTTCCGCGAGCACGACGCCGTCGATGTCGCGGGTGTTGAGATGCTTTGCTGCGGCCTCGATCGAAAGCGCGCCGATCACGCCCATCCGCTCGCCGAGCGCGACCGAGAGTGCGGGATAGGCCGCGCCGCGGCCGATCAGGAGCACCGTGGCATCACGCGCGGGATCGGCCTCGGGCAGCGAGACCTTTGCCGTTGCCTCCGGCAGCCGGCGCAGCACGGTCGCATGCAGCGTGCGCACGCGCAGTGCGGCGCGCAGCCGCGGGATCAAGCGGTCCGGATCGGCGCCGTGCGTGGCGAAGGGCAGGGCGTTGTGGGGGAGAGTGCCCGGCGCGTCCAGCGCGACGAAGGGAATGTAGAGCGGCTGGTCGGCAATCTTCTTGGCGAGCGGCGCGATGTACGGCTCGTGCCCGCCGGACATTGTGGCGAGAACCGCGGCAGGTTGCACCTGCTCGATAGCGCGGGCGGCGCTCGCCCAGTCGCTGTCGACAATGGGAAAGAGACGGCTCTCGTCGAGTGCCGCGATGAAGGCCGGCCGCTCGGCATTGGACACAAAAAGGATCGGGCCCGCCTGGGACATCGCAAACTCTGATCACGCAATAGGTGATGCGCAATCTAGTTTGGCCGCCTTAATGCGGCGTCAACGGATCAGTCGAACTGCGCTCAAACCGGGCCGGAGCGGTCGCGAAAAGCCTCGACCATCAGGGGGTTAAGCCCGAGCTCGCTGAGCGCCTCGCGGGCCCGGGCGTTGTCCTGGGCACGGCCTGCCAGCCGGTGCCCGGAGAGCCGATCGGGCAGCGCGGTCAGAAGCGCGCCCTGGCCGAGCCGGCGCGCCCATTCCTGCAGATCGTTGGAGAGGAAGCGGTAGCCGCCGACCGCCATGATGCCGGAGGGAGGCGCCGTGATGCAGATCGCGCCACTCGCACGGTCGATCCGCGCGGCGTAGCCGGTGTCGACATAGTCGCGCGGCGGCTGCGCCGTCAGCGTCTCGCCGACCGGTTGCGGCGGTGCGTAGGCCGCGATCGGCACCATCGCTCCGCGCAGGCCCAGTGTTCCCTTCGGCGTGAGCAGGATCTCGCCGGCGATCGAGGACCCCGACTGCTCGCGCGGCGCGCCATGGGGGCCCGGCATCACCGGCACCGGCATGCCGTCTTCGCCGCGCCGGACGCCGAACAGCCCGGCCTCGCCGAACAGATAGACGTCCGTGAGCGGCGCATGCGGCGCGATCCAGGCATCGCTCGCCGCCACCTGTTCTGGCGCGCGCCACAGGCCGACGACGTTGCGCAAGGTCGGCATCCGGGCCGCGAGGTCGGAATCGCCGAGCCGCAAAGCGAGTTGCGCGGGCGCGATCAGCACCTCGCAATGGTGCTCGTTGATCTGCTGCTCGAGCACCTCGCTCTCGAACGGATGATGCAGCGCCAGCGTTCCGCCGGAGAGCAGCCACACCGCGAGCGAAGAGGCGAGGCCCGCGAACGACATCGGCGTGAACGCCGCCATCACGGTCGCCCCCTGCTTGATGTCGGCTTCCAGCGACATCGCAAGGCCGGCGGCGATCAGGCTGAAATGCGGCCGCGGCACCGGACGAAAGCCCTCCGCGGTGACGTCGAAGGAGATCATCGCCGCCTTGCGGCCGTCCTGGATGATACTGCGTGTGGTGCCGGGCGGGCGGGCCAGCACCTCGTCGAGCGAGGCCATGCCTTCGGGCAGGTCGGTGCCGAAACCGAAGACGTGGCGGATCGAGAACGCTTCCGCCGCGGCATGCATGGCCAGGTCCGAATAGATCACCCCATCGACCTTGCTCATGGTGACGATGGCGCGCGCCGCGGTGCGGTTGAGCGCGGCGGTCAGTTCCGCGTGGCGCCAGAGCAGCGGCAGCACGGCGACCACGAGCCCGGCGCGGTGGGCGGCGAGCACGGTGAGCACGAACTCCACCGTGTTCGGAAGTTGGATCGCGATGACGGAATTGGCCGGCAGGCCGGACTCGACGAAGTGCGCCGAAAGCGCCTCGATGGCCCGATCCGCCTCGGCATAGGACAGCCGCCTCGGCTGGTGCCCGGTCACGCGCGCCTTGTTGATGGGGTCGAGCAGCGCCTGCGCGTGCGGCTGGCGGGACAGCGTGCGCTGAAACAGCGTGTCGAGCGTCGGCGATACGGCTGGCTGGTTCACGGCGTCACTTCGCTTGAGGCTGCCCCTTCGACCACCAGGTCTCCGGCAAATAGCCGGACAGCGCCGTGGCCGATGGCCGTTCTATCCGATTCCAGCGCGCGATCCATTGCTCCGATACGTTAAAGAGGGGGATTGTGTAGAAGCCCGCGATCAGGGCGCGGTCGAGCGCCAGCACCGCCGACACGAACGCCGCATGTTCACGGGCCTCCAGCAGGGCTGCGATCATGGCGTCGACCGCCGGATTCTTGGCGCCCATGTAGTTGCGGGTGCCCGGATTGTCGGCCGCAGTGCTGCCCCAGTAGAAATATTGCTCGTTGCCCGGCGACAACGACTGGTCCCAGCGGTTCTGGATCATGTCGAACTCGAAACCGAGCCGGCGCTGGTCGAACTGCACGGGATCGACCGATCGCACGGTCGGCTCGATGCCGGCCCGTTTCAGGTCGCGCTGGAAGGCGAGCGCGATGCGCTCCTGGTCGCGGGTCGTCACCAGCATCTCGAAGGTGAAGGGGACTTTGGTCTTGCGGTTGCGCAGCACGGTTCCGTCGAGATCGTAGCCGGCCTCGGACAGCAGCTTGAGCGCCGCACGCAACGTCGTGCGGTCGCGGCCCGAGCCGTCGGTGACGGGCAGGCGGTAGCTGCCGTCCATGATGTCGGACGGAATTTGTGCGGCGAAGGGTTTTAGAAGCTCGCGCTCACGCGCATCCGCAGGACGACCGTAGGAGGACAGAGCCGAGCCGGCAAAATAGCCGGCGACGCGCGAATAGAGTCCGAAGAAGTAGTTGCGATTGACCAACTCGAAATCGAACAGCAGCGTCAGCGCCTGGCGCACGCGGATGTCGGCGAAGATCGGACGTCGGGTGTTGAACACCAGGAATTCCGAGGGCTGCGGCACGCCGGGCTTGATGGTGTCGCGGATCACTTCGCCGCTTCTAGCCGCGGGAAAATCGTAGCCGTCGTGCCAGCGCAAGGGCTCGTTCTCGACGCGGAAATCATAGAGGCCGCGCTTGAAGGCTTCGAACTGGCCGTTGGCCTCGCGGTAGAAGTCGAGCCTGATCTCGTCGAAATTGTAGAGGCCGCGATTGACCGGCAGGTCGCGGCCCCAATAGTCGGGATTGCGGGTCAGCGTCACGCTGGTGCCGGGCTTCACCATCGTGACCCTGTAGGGGCCCGAGCCGATCGGGGCGGCCATCGTCGTCTCCTCGAAGGTCGCGACGTCGACCGCATGCCTGGGCAGGATCGGCATCAGGCCGAGGATCAGCGGCAATTCGCGGTCATTGGCCCCGGCCAGATCGAAGCGGATGGTGAGGGGATCGACCGCCTCGGCCTTGGCGACCTTGCCGTAGTACTGGCGGAGGTTAGGGCGGCCGTGATCGCGCAGGAGCTGCCAGGAGAACACCACGTCGTCTGCGAGCACCGGCTTGCCGTCCGAAAACCGCGCCCGCGGATCGAGATGGAACGTGACATAGGTCCGCTCGTCGTCGGTCTCGACGGTCCTGGCCAGGAGGCCGTAGAGCGTGAACGGCTCGTCATAGCCGCGCGCGAGCAGGCTCTCGAGTACGTAGCCCCGCGTCTGCTGCACCGCCAATCCCTTCACGATGAGGGGATTGAGGCTGTCGAAGGTGCCGAGGATGCCCCAGGTCAGCCGGCCGCCCTTGGGTGCGTCGGGATTGGCGTAGGGCATGTGGGTGAAACCGGCTGACAGTGCCGGCTTGCCGTGCATGGCAATGGCATGAGCTTCCTCGGCCCGCGCCGGGGCCGCCGGAAGCGCAACGGCGAGGAGGAAAGCGAGGCCGCAAATCCGGACGCCAAGGCCCTCGAAATGGCCGTCAAGAAGGCGCGGGAACATGAACATAAGCACACGTTGATTCGAAGACCGGCGGGATACGAATCCTAACACAGGGATTTTCCCCGAAAGCGTCCGCTGTCGCAGTCAAAGATAGTTGTCGGCATTGATCTTTTCGTCCGCCACGTTAAGAAGGCGGGCAATCGCGCAAGAGCGCCGAGCCCGTCACTTTTCCGCCTCTATTGACGGGGAGACAGCCGCGCCCAAGGCGGCTTGGTTCGGTGTTTCGGAGCGGTTCGGGCGCTTCCCGTTCAGAAAGGGTTTTCCGTAATGAATTTCCGTTACTTGGCCGCGTCCGTCCGGCCGCGCGGGCGACTTCTCGCTCTGTTGACGGCGACGGCATTGGTCGTTCCGTTCGCCGCAGAAGCCCAGGCTCCGGCGCCGGCCCCCGGTGCGCCCAAGGCGGCTCCGGCGCCGAAGGCCGCTCCGAAGGCTGTCCCCAAGGCGCCCGCGCCGGCCCAGGCTCCCCAGGCCCAGCAGGCCCCCGCTCAGGGCGCCCCCGCGCAGCAGAACGGCCAGCCCGCCGACCAGCAGATCCAGCTGATCTACGCGCCGTGGACCAAGTTCTGCCTCAAGGGCCAGGACGCCAATGCCAAGCAGGTCTGCTTCACCGGCAAGGACGGCCGCATCGAGTCGGGCCAGCCGGTCATCGCCGCCGTGATCATCGAGCCGGAAGGCGAGCCCAAGAAGATCCTGCGCGTGACCTTGCCGCTCGGCATGCAGCTCGTCCACGGCACCCGCATCATCGTCGACAACAATGCGCCGCTGCAGAGCCCGTACGTGATCTGCTTCGCCAATGGCTGCATGTCGGACTACGAGGCGACCCCGGAGCTCATCAACAACATGAAGAAGGGGCAGAATCTCGTTGTGCAGGCGATCAACGCCAACGGCGCGCCGCTGACGCTGCCGCTGCCGCTCGCGGGCGAGTTCGCCAAGGCCTATGACGGCCCGCCGACCGACCCGAAGCAGTTTGAGGAAACTCAGAAGAAGCTTCAGGAAGAGCTGCAGAAGAAGGCCGAAGAGCAGCGCAAGAAGCTCGAGCAGCAGGGCGGCGCGCCCGGCGGGGCTCCGGCGGCGCAGAAGTAAGCAGGCTGCTCAAGCCTGGACATGAAAAAGGCGCTCGGTTCGAGCGCCTTTTTTGCTGGTTCGTTTGTTTTTGTTGGTCCGCTTGCCGAGGCGAAAATCAGTTCAGCGACGGGTTGCGCGGCCGGTAGCCGCCGCCCTTGTCCTTCACGAAGATCTCGGCGACCTGCGAATGGCGGATCGGCTCGCCGGAATCATCGGGCAGGAGATTCTGCTCCGAGACATAGGCGACGTATTCCGACTCCGCGTTCTCAGCGAGCAGGTGATAGAACGGCTGGTCCTTGTGGGGCCGGACCTCCTCGGGGATCGACAGCCACCACTCCTCGGTGTTGTTGAATTCCGGATCGATGTCGAAGATCACGCCCCGGAACGAAAAGATCCGGTGGCGCACGACCTGTCCGATCTGAAATTTCGCGGTCCGCGCTTTAATCATCCTTCGTCGATAGACCAGGATTGTGGCCGATGCTAGTGCCCTGATCCGGAATTAACCCGCCGGTAAGGGGCAGATAGCCCCCAAGCCTTCAGAAAACACTTCATCAATGGTCGATATCCTCAATCTGGCCCTACCTTATTTCGGCCTGATCTTCGTCGGTTTTGCCTGCGGCAAGGCCAAGTCCCTGCCGGAATCGGGGCTGGCCTGGATGAACTTCTTCCTGCTCTACGTGTCGTTGCCAGCGCTGCTCTTCGCGATCATGTCGAAGACGCCGTTCTCGGAGCTGAACAACCCGCCATTCCTGGTTGCGACAACGCTGTCGACCGTTGCGGCGTTCACCATTGCACTCGTCGTCGGCAAGGTTCTCGGCCGGCTGTCGCTGCGCGAGGCGACGCTGGCCGGGCTGTCCGGCGGCTACGGCAATATCGGTTATATGGGACCGGGGCTGGCGCTTGCCGTGCTCGGGCCGAAGGCGGCGGCGCCGACCGCGCTGATCTTCTGCTGCGACAGCATCTTCCTGTTCACGATCGTGCCGCTGCTGATCGAGCTCTCCGACCGCGATCATCCCTCGCTGGTGCACGCCTTCGGCGTTGTCCTGAAGCAGATCGTGCTCAACCCGCTGATCATGTCGGCCTGCTTCGGCGCGGCTGTCGCGGCGCTCCATCTCGAGCTGCCGGTAGCGCTCGATCGCACCATCACCTTCCTCCAGAACGCCGCGGCTCCGACTGCGCTGTTCGTGCTCGGCGTGACGGTGGCGTTACGGCCGTTCGACCGCGTGCCCTGGGAGGTGCCGGGCGTGATTGCGGTCAAGCTCCTTATCCATCCGCTCGCTTCGTTGGCCCTGATGCTGGCCTTCGGTCCGTTCGCGCAGCCGTGGGCCGCGACTGCCGTGCTGATGGCCTCGCTGCCGCCGGCGCTGAACGTGTTCGTCATCGCGCGCCAGAACGACGCCTGGATCGAATCCGCTTCGGTCGCGGTGCTGCTCGGGACCTTCGCATCCGTGGTCACGCTGACCAGCGTGATGTGGTTCATCCAGACCGGGCGGCTGGCGTTTCCGTGAGCCGCCAGATTACCGCCGCCAGGTGGGCGTCAGCCCTTCGCGCATGGCGAAGCGCCGCAACGGGCCGATGGCGCCGAGCAGGTGCATGCCCAAGGCACGGACCGGCTGGAGCGGCAGGAAGTCGTTGAGCAGCGAGCGGTTGGCAATGTCGATTGCGAAGGTCCGGCTTAGGATGTCCGGACGCCGCGCCCAGTCGTAGCGCGCCAGCACCTCAGGAGCGCCGGGATCGCGGCCGGCCGCGATCGCGTCACCCGCGACCTTGGCGATGTCGGCGGCGTCCCGAAGACCAAGGTTGAGGCCCTGGGCGCCGATCGGGGGCACCACATGCGCGGCTTCGCCGACCAGTGCGATGCGGTCGCGGGCAAAGGACCTTGGCCGCTCGATTGCCAGCGGGAACAGGTTGCGGCCGAGCTCGACTGTCATCTGTCCCAGGATGGAATGCGACTGCTTCTCGATCGCGGCGGACAGTTCGTCGTCGGACAGGGCGCGAAGCCGTTCGGCCTCCTTGGGGGCCGAGACCCAGACTATGCTGGAGCGGTTGCCGGGCAGGGGCACGAACACGCAAGGCCCGTGCGGGGTGTGGAACTCGGTCGAGACGTTCCGATGTGGCCGCGCATGGGCGACGTTGAAGGTCAGCGCGGTCTGGGTCAGATCGCGCCGCGTAACCGCAATGCCGGCTGCCTCACGGCAGAGCGAATGCCGGCCGTCGGCGCCGACCACGAGGCGCGCCGTCAAAAAGCGTCCGGAGGCTGTGCGGATGGCGACATCGTCGGCCTCGATAACCACGCTCTCGGCGTCGTCGTCGAAACGGACAAGCTCGGGCAATTCGGCCGCGCGTTCTTCCAGCGCCAGCATCAGCGAGCGGTTGTCGATGTTGTAGCCGAAGGCCTCCAGGGCGATTTCGTGACAGGAGAACCGGACCTCCGGGGCGCGGATCAGCCGGCCGGTGTCATCGACGAGACGCATGACCTCGAGCGCGGCCGCCTTGTCCTTGCAGCGGGACCAGACGCCGAGGCTCTCCAGGAGATCGACGGAGGCGCCGAGCAGCGCGGTCGTGCGGTTGTCGGCATAGGGGGTGCGCCGCGCTACCAGCGCGGTACGCACGCCGGCTTCAGCCAGCGCGATCGCCGCCGCGAGGCCTGCCGGTCCGCCGCCGATAACGGCCGCGTCAAAAGAGACCGATGCATCTGTCATGAAGGGACAAATGACATGCCCCGCGGCAAATTCAAGTCCGCTTATTTTGCCTGATTTTGTGACGAATTGAACGGCCCTGCGCCGCAATGGCGGATGTGCAAACCGGTCTCATTCTGATAGCAGAAGCCATGGACAGCCAAGAGGATTCCCTGAAGCCCACGCCGGTGATCCGCGCCGCGGCGTTCTCGGTGCACGTCTTCACCGCATTCGGCGGAGCGCTCGCGCTGCTGGCGATGCTGGAGGCCGTGCGCGAGCATTGGGCGGCGATGTTTCAGTGGCTGGGCGTCGCGCTGATCGTCGACGCGATCGACGGGCCGATCGCGCGAAGGCTCGACGTCAAGAACGTGCAGCCGAACTGGTCGGGCGACGTGCTCGATCTCGTGGTCGACTTCGTCACCTACGTGTTCGTGCCGGCCTATGCGATCGTCGCCAGCGGCCTCCTGCTGCCGGTTGCCGCGCCGCTGCTGGGGATCGCGATCATCGTCACCAGCGCACTCTATTTTGCTGATTTGCGCATGAAGGCCGATGACAACCATTTCCGCGGCTTTCCGGCGCTGTGGAACGCCGCGGCGTTCTACCTGTTCCTGCTGCACTGGCCGCCGGTGCTGTCGACGCTGCTAGTCGCGGCGCTGGTCGTGTTGACATTCATTCCCTTCCACGTGCTGCATCCGGTCCGCGTCGTGCGGCTGCGCTGGCTGACGCTGTCGCTGATCGCGATCTGGGCGCTGCTCGGCCTCTACACGCTGGAAATGGATTTCCGCGTCGGCCCCGTCGCCACCATTGCGCTGTGCGCGATCGCGCTCTGGATCACCTTCAGCGACGCGCTGATCCGGCTCGTCAAATCCTTCGCATGATGCATCTGTTGACAAGCCCCGAAGCCTGGGCCGCGCTGCTGACCCTGACTTCGCTCGAGATTGTGCTCGGGATCGACAACGTCATCTTCATTTCCGTCATCGTCTCGCGCATTCCGGAAAAGCAGGCCAACCGCGCGCGCCAGATCGGACTGGGGCTGGCGCTGGTATTCCGCATCATCCTGCTCAGCGCGCTGGTCTGGCTGATCGGCCTGACCGAGCCGGTCTTCACCATGAAGGGCAACGCATTCTCTTGGCGCGACATCATCCTGGTCGGCGGCGGCCTGTTCCTGATCGCCAAAGCCACGCACGAGATCCACGGCGAGGTCGAGGCCGACGAGGCGGGCGGTGAGGGGGCGTCCGGCGGCAACGCCTTCTTCTGGGCGATCGCCCAGATCATCGTCATCGACATGGTGTTCTCGCTGGACTCGATCATCACCGCGATCGGCATGGCGCAGGACATCGAGATCATGATCGCGGCCGTCGTGATCGCCTGCCTCATCATGTACATTTCGTCGGGACCGGTGGCGCGGTTCGTCGCCGAGCATCCGACCACCAAGATGCTGGCGCTGGCCTTCCTGGTGCTGATCGGCGTTGCGCTGGTGGCGGATGGATTCCAGTTTCACATTCCGCGCGGTTACATCTATTTTGCGATTGCGTTCTCGGCTGCGGTCGAGTTCTTCAACGTGCTGGCAAAGCGTAATCGCAAGAAGGCCGGCCGTTAACGCTTAAGTTGTTCCATCCGGCGTCGAGTTGACAAGGCAGGCGCGATGCCTTTCGCTTGCGAAGCGGGAGGGAAGCGAGGGAGGCCAAGCGATGACCAAAGCGGTCCGGGTGCACAAGGTCGGAGGTCCCGAAGCCCTGGTCTATGAGAGCATCGACGTGCCGGCGCCGGGCCCCGGCGAGGTGCGTATCCGCCAGCACGCGGTCGGGCTGAACTTCATCGACGTCTATTATCGCACCGGGCTCTACAAGGCGCCGGGACTTCCCTTCATCGCCGGCAACGAGGCCGCGGGCGAGGTCGTCGCGGTCGGACCCGGCGTGACGCATTTCCATCCCGGCGACCGCGTCGCCTACTACTACAATCTCGGCGCCTATGCCGGCGAGCGCAACATCCCCTGGGAGCGGCTGGTCAAGCTGCCGGACCACATCACCTACGAGCAGGGCGCCGTGCTGATGCTCAAGGGGCTGACGGTCTGGTACCTCCTGCACAAGACCTTCAAGGTCGAACCGCATCATCGCGTGCTGATCCACGCCGCCGCGGGCGGCATCGGCCTGCTGGCCTGCCAATGGGCGCAGGCGATGGGAGCACATGTGATCGGCACGGTCGGCTCGCGCGCCAAGGCCGAGCTCGCGGAAGCCAATGGCTGCGACCACGTCATCCTCTACAACGAGGAGGATTTCGTCGCGCGCGTGAAGCAGATCAGCCGCAACGAAGGCTGCGACGTCGTCTATGACGGCGTCGGCAAGGCGACGTTCCCAGGCTCGCTGTCCTGCCTGAAGCCGCGCGGCATGTTCGTCTCGTTCGGCAATGCCTCAGGGCCAGTGCCGCCCTTCGCGATCGCCGAGCTCAACAATCACGGCTCGCTGTTTGCGACCCGGCCGAAGCTCAACGACTACATCGGCAAGCGCTCCGAGCTCCTGGAAGGCGCCGACACGCTGTTTGCCGCCGTCATCAGCGGCAAGCTGCACGTGCCGATCAACCACGCCTACGCGCTGAAGGACGCGGCGAAGGCGCATATCGATCTCGAAAGCCGCGCCACGACGGGCGCCTCGATCTTGAAGCCGTAAGCGCAGTCCCGAAGTGACGCCATGCCCGGGATTGTCCCGGGCATCCACGTTCTCCGTGCTGCGCGTCAAGCGTGCATGGCCGGGACAAAGCCCGGCCATGGCGGAGCATGCGGGGCGCTTACGCCACCCGCCGTGCCGCGCCGGCCTTGGTGAGAATTCCGTCGAGACAATCGATCATCTCGGCGATCTCCTGCCGCGTGACGTTCAGCGCCGGCATGAAGCGCAGTGCGTCGACCTGCGGCGCGTTCAGAAGCACGCCGGCTTCGAACGCCTGGGCGACGATGCTGGGCGCGATCGGCAGCTTGAGGTCGAGCGCCAGAAGGAGGCCACGGCCGCGCACGCCGCCAAGGCCGTGCCGGGCCGAGATCTTCTGAAGCTCGCTCTCGAGCAATAGGCCAGTTTCAGCGACCGCCTTCAGGAAGTCCGGCTTGCTGACCTGCTCCAGCACGGCGAGCCCCGCGGCGCACATGATCGGGTTGCCGTTGAACGTGCCGCCCTGGTCGCCGTGCGCGAAGCACGACGCGCGCTCGGTCGCAAGCAGCGCCGCGAGCGGCACGCCGCCGCCGATGCCCTTGCCGAGCGTCATGATGTCCGGCGCGATCCCGGCATGCTCATAGTGGAAGAGCCTTCCGGTCCGACCCATGCCGGTCTGGATCTCGTCGAAGATCAGGAGCAGGCCGTGCGCCGCAGTGAGCGCGCGCAGCTCTTGCAGGAACTGATCGGTCGCCTGCCACACGCCGGACTCGCCCTGGATCGGCTCGAGCATCACCGCGACGGTGTTGTCGTTGATCAGCGCTTCGACCGAGGCGATGTCGTTCAGCTTCGCCTTCTTGAAGCCGGCGACCTTCGGTTCGAACAACGGTTCGAACGCCTTCTTGCCCGAGGCCGACATCGTCGCCAGCGTGCGGCCGTGAAAGCCGCCTTCGAAGCTGATGATTTCGAACGCGCCGCCCTTGTGCAGGCCGCCATATTTGCGCGCGAGCTTGATCGCGCCTTCATTGGCCTCCGCGCCGGAATTGGCGAAGAACACCTGGTCGAAAGCGCTGTTCTTAACCAGCGCTTTCGCGAGCTTGAGGCTGGGCTCGTTGTAGAAGGCCGGGCTCGGCGTCAGGAGCCGCTTGGCCTGCGCGGCAAGGGCGTCGGCGATCGCGGGCGGCGAATGGCCGAGGCTGTTGACGGCCCAGCCCTGGACGAAATCGAGATAGCGCTTGCGACTGTCGTCCCAGAGGTAGGAGCCCGCGCCGCGGACGAACACGGCCTTGGGCCGTGCTGTGATGTCCATCAGCGCGTCATACGGATGGGTGGCGGTGGTCATGTCGAACTCCTCTGGAGGCGGGTGAAAAAGGCGCGCGAAAAGCAAGAAGGCCGCACTTTGCGGGTGCGGCCTTCTCGAAAACTCTGCTGATGTTAGTGCTTCAGCGGCGTCGTCGGACATGGCGCAACCCATCATCGTCGCGGGTGCGACGACGGAAAGCTGCGCGGCGGTGGGTCCGAGAGTTGATCATGGGGCGCGGCCATACAGCCGAATGGCGGGGCTTGTCAAGCGGGCGTTTTGCAGAGCACCCGCCCAGCGTGCATCGATCAGGTCAGATGCGTGGCCTCTTCGGCGTCCTCCTCGCTCCAATCCGCATCGGCGATCGACGTGTCGATCAGCTCGCCGCGCAGAAGCTTGAGCGGGGATTTCCAGTACAGCGCGATGTTGTGGAAGGGATCGGTCAGCACCTTGAAGACCCACACCAGCCCGGTCGTGACGTCGCGCGTCAGGAAGAGCTGGATCATGCGGAAAAGACCGCCGCCGATGCCGATCGCGAGCCAGACCGCGCCGACGTGGCGGATGAAGTCGAGCCGGCCGGCGGGCGGATCGAACAGGCCGAAAAGCGTCGGGACCACGTAGAGCACGAGCGGCGTGCTGCCCCAGACCAGCAGCAGGATGATCTTGCGGGTCTGGTTGTAGCCGACCTTGACCGCTTCCTTGTATTCGTTGCTGACGTCGTTGACGGCGTCATAGCCGTTGGGCTCGAAGAAGAAGTGTCCGGTCTGCCGCGTCAGCATCGCGAGCCAGCCGACGAGGCCCGCGAGTGCGGGGTCTTTGAACAGCAGCGCGTAGCAGCCGAGGAAGATCACGGCGCTGATCAGGTGCAGCGTCTGATTGACGGTGCTCTGGTGGTAGTAGCGGTAATCGTCGAAGCGCTGCGTGCGCAGCATGTTCGAAACACGGCTCATCATCAAACCTCGCTCGCGTTGAAAAGCGCGGCAGGCATAGGCCGAGTCCGTGACTGATGCGTGAATGCACTATAGTTTCACATCTCGCTTCTCTTGCAGCCGCGCGCGATCTAACGACGCGGCGGTAGAGAGTTACTCGACGCCGTAGTGCGCGAAGGTATCCACAATGCCGGCATTGATCGCCTTCGCAGCGGCGATGTCGCGCTCCGCGCCGTCAGCATCGCCCTTCTTCCGCTTCGCAAGCCCGCGGCCGTACAGAGCGCTGTCGAGCTGCGGCTGAGCGCTCAGTGCCGCATCATAGTCCATGATGGCGGCATCGAGATTGCCGAGCTTGAGGAAGGTGAGGGCGCGGCTGTCGAGCGTGTAGGCATCGTTCGGGCGCATTCGCAGCGACTGCTCGCAATCGGCAAGGGCCTCCTGGAGGTGGCCGAGGATCGCGTGCGTCATGCAGCGTGCATTGAACAAGCCCGCATGACTCGCATCTGCCTTGATCGCGCGGTCGTAGTCTTCCAGCGCGCGTGCATATTCGTGCTCGTCGAAATATATGTCTGCGCGCGCATAGGCGTCGCGGTCGTAGTTCGAGATGAGCTGAAGCGATTTGTCGAAATCGGCCAGCGCGCGCGTGCGCTCGCCCCGGTCGCGGAAGATGCGCGCACGGTTGCCGTAAGCCGGGCCATAGCTTGGATCGAGCTTGATCGACATGTCGAGATCGGCCAGCGCGCGATCTGCTTCGCCGTGTTCGCGATAGGCCGTGCCGCGATTGAAATAGGCGAGCGCGAATTTCGGGTCGAGCCTGAGGGCCTGATCGTAGTCGGCAAGCGCATGTTCGTAGTCGTTCTTGCCGCTGTAGGAGTTGCCGCGGTTGTTGTAGTAGAGCGCGTCATCGGGCTTGAGACGGATCGCGCTGGTATAGTCGGCGATGGCATGGTCGCGATCACCGAGATCGTCATAGGCAATGCCGCGATTGTACCAGGCGTCGGCATCCCTGGGGTCGATATCGATGGAGCGGTTGAGATCGGCCACGGCCCGCTCTGCTTCGCCCTTGCGCCGAAACATTTCGCCTCGGTTGGCGAGTGCCAGCGCATTCGATGGATCGGCCAGCAGCACGGCCGAGCAGCCGATGATGCGCTGGTCGTCGTCGACGCTCTCGGTGTCGAAGCACCATTGGCGTGCCTGTAGGGCTGATGGGGATCGTGCGGAAGCGGGGGCGGAAACTGCGAGCAGGATCAATACGACGCCGATCGCGTACAGCTTGTGCCCGATACCGGTCGTTTCATCGCATTTCATCGACTGCCACCAGAAACCATCATGCCTCTAGCGCGTTTGTGATCGAGGGACGCGGTTTGGTTCGAACCGAAAGTGCACCGAATCAGACCAAAAGGGGCGCGGGACCAACCAGACAGTTTTAGCCTTGTCCAATACGCCTTATCCGATCGACCTCGAGAGCATCCGCGGCGCTTTTCCGCCGGGCATCGAGGCGCCGCCTCTGCTGCTCGATTTTGCCAGCTGGCTCAAGGGACGCCCTTGGGGCAGCGTCGGCTGCTTCTCGCTGCAGGGCCAGTTTTCCGACCAGGCGCCGATCTTCGACGGCAGTCCGTTGCGCGATCGGTTCGCGCTGTTCATGCGCTTGCCGGACGGCTCGGCCGTCGGCGGCTGGTATGGCGCCGGTCTCGACCGGGACAATCCGCCGATCGTCGGGCTCGGTTCGGAGGGCGACTACGCGGTCCTCGCGCCGTCGCTCGACGGCCTGCTGGAGCGCTTGACGTCGAAGGCCTTTGAAAACGCCTGGCACGATTTGCTGCCGGATGACGAAGTCGAATGCCAGACCATCGAGCTCGCGCGATGGCTGGCCGGGCGTGTGCCCGGCGAGCAACCGGCGTGCGAGGAGCCGTCGTCGGAGCTGCCGGATTTTCGCGGATTCGTGGAAAGATGGAGCCGGGATCGCGAGGACTATTGGGCCAATCACAGGCTGATGGCCGAACTCGGCTGGCGGCTTGCCGCGCATCTGCCAAAGGGCAAGAATGCCTGGGACAAGACGCGCTTTGAGGTCGCGATCGTCGGCGCGCAATATCAGGCGCGGGTTCTGTCACGCGGGCCGCAGCCGTTCGAGGAGGCCGCGTCGATCGAATCCCTGCTACGGGACTTGCGCGAGGAGATGCGGCGGGCGCAGCCCGAACTCGGGCTCTGGTACGCGATGAACTTCGGGCTCTATGCCGACGGCCGCGTCATGCCGAGCTTCGAATATGACGTGCATCCGATGATCGACGGCGAGCCCGCAAAACTGTCCGAAGCCAAGGCGGATCTTGCCCGGGCGCCGCGGCCGGAGCGCTGGGTGCCGAAATGGCTGATCTGACGGCGCGAGGTCAGAACCCCGCGACGCTGCCGTGCAGATCGTATTCGTCCGCACGCTCAATCTTCGCGGTGACGATCTCGCCGACCCGCAATGGCCGGCGGCTCGAGAGATAGACCGCGCCGTCGATCTCCGGCGCATCGGCCTTCGAGCGGGCTTTTGCGACGGTCGGACCGACCTCGTCGATGATCACCTGCTGACGGGTGCCGACCTTGCGCTTCAGCCGTCGCGCTGAAATCTTCTGCTGCCGCGCCATCAGCGCGTTGTAGCGCTCCTGCTTCACCTCATCCGGCACGGCGCCGGGAAGCGCATTCGACGTGGCGCCCGCGACCGGTTCGTATTTGAAGCAGCCGAGGCGATCGATCTCGGCCTCATCCAGCCAGTCGAGCAGATAGGCGAAATCGGAATCGGTCTCGCCGGGGAAGCCGACGATGAAGGTCGAGCGCAGGGCGAGATCCGGGCATTCCTCGCGCCAGCGCTTGATCCGCGCCAGCGTCTTGTCCTGCGCCGCCGGGCGCTTCATCGCCTTCAGCACCTCCGGGCTCGCATGCTGGAAGGGGATATCGAGATAGGGCAGCACCTTGCCCTCGGTCATCAGCGCGATGACCTCGTCGACATGCGGGTAGGGATAGACATATTGCAGCCGGACCCAGGCGCCGAGCTCGCCGAGCTCGCGCGCAAGGTCGAGGAATCTGGCGCGCACCGCGCGATCCTTCCACGGGCTCTCGGCATATTTCAGGTCGACGCCGTAGGCCGAGGTGTCCTGCGAGATGACCAGCAGCTCCTTGACGCCGGCGCCGACCAGTCGCTCGGCTTCGCGCAGCACGTCATTGGCTGGACGCGAGACGAGGTCGCCGCGCAGCTTCGGAATGATGCAGAACGTGCAGCGGTTGTTGCAACCCTCGGAGATCTTCAAGTACGCGTAGTGGCGCGGCGTCAGCTTGATGCCCTGCGGCGGCACCAGGTCGAGATGCGGATTGTGCGCCGGCGGCAGCGCGCGGTGCACGGCATCGAGCACGCTCTCGTACTGCTGCGGTCCCGTGATCGAGAGCACGCCGGGATAGGCCTGTTCGATCTGCTCGGGCTCGGCGCCCATGCAGCCGGTCACGATCACCTTGCCGTTCTCGGCCATGGCCTCGCCGATCGCCGAGAGCGATTCCTGTTTGGCGCTATCGAGGAAGCCGCAGGTGTTGACGATGACGACGTCGGCCCCGTCATGCTTGCGCGCGAGCTCGTAGCCCTCGGCACGCAGCCGCGTGATGATGCGCTCGGAATCCACCAATGCCTTGGGGCAACCGAGTGATGTGAATGAAATACGCGGCGCTCTTTCCATGTACTCGCCTGGAACCTGCATCTGAATTGTTCGGATATGCGATCCAACTAATTGATCCGATGGTGAAATTCAATAACTAACGTGCGCGGCGCGATGCTAAAGCAGTACTCGCGCATATATGCGATCGGCCAGTAGCTAGGGAGGTATGGACTGACCGAGGGCCCCTGACGGTGGAAGCTCGTTCCGATCGAGCGAGTGGAGCCGAGATGAGTTGCTCGAACGTGCACGTTTTAGTTGTTATTCTGATTCTTGCTTGATTCCACGGAGTTTCACTGTGATGCGCCGTTTCATCTTCGGCATGGCTTTCGTTACCGTTTCCTGTGGCGCGATGTTTCCGGCGCGGGCTGAAGTCGACAAGATCATCCATGTCTGCGATCGGCCAGAGCGATTGTGTCCGGAATACAGGCCACGCGTGACGGTACCGGATGGGTGGGTGAGGGACGAGGCCGCGAGTCTCAAGTACGGCGCCTCGATGTTCGTGCCCAACGGGAAGAGATTCGGTAAAGCCGAAGTAATCATGTATGCGGAAGGCCGCTACAACAAGGATCGGACCGAGTTGATTCAATGGGTCGCAGACAGCGATCGGGATTGGACGACGACATCCGGCAAGAATGCCAAGATCACCACGCTTCCCTCGGTCAACCCGAAGGTCATCATCAACCGCTACGACAATCCGTCCCTGAAGGACCAGCCGATCGAAGTAATCGCGCATTACGCCGATCTCGACAAGGACGGCAATTCCTACGTCGTGCGGCTAGCGGTCTCCGGCCTCAACGAGACGGCGGTGCTGGCTGCCGTGCCACTTCTCGATAAGATGATCGTTAGCGCGAAGATTCCGTGAGAGCATAAGGCCAGATGTTCGGGTCACGACAGGTAGGGCTCCGATGGATCACGTGAGTTCCGCTTTGCATCCAGAAACCAAAGTCTCGCCTTAACGAGTACACGCCCAAATTGATGAATTGATAGTCCAGATGACAGCTGCCTTCGGGCGGCTTTTTCTGAGGGGGCGAGCCTCAAAAAGTTATACATAGCTTGAGGAGCACCCGAGCGACACGAAGCTGACCTTGGGCGCAGCCGTCTGATCCATACCTGAATCTGCCTGATTGACGGCCTGCAGCTAGTCCTAATTTCTCACAATTACAACCCTTTGCATGGGGCCCGGGCGTGCTATGGATGCGAGTCTGGGGTGGGTGAGTTGAGCGATGAGCGCCGAACAGTCGCCGAAAATTGTGATTGTCGACGAGAGCCCGATCCGGGCCGCGATCCTTGAGGACGGCTTGCGGGAGGCGGGCTTCACCGAGGTGGTCCATATCCGCGAGATGCAGAGCCTGCTCGCGCGCATCTATGCGGTCGACCCCGACATCATCCTGATCGACCTGGAAAACCCCAGCCGCGACGTCCTGGAACAGATGTTCCAGGTCAGCCGCGCGGTGCGGCGGCCGATCGCGATGTTCGTCGACCAGAGCGATTCTGCCTCGATCCAGGCCTCCGTCGAGGCAGGCGTGTCCGCCTACATCGTCGACGGACTGAAGAAGGAGCGCATCAAGCCGATCCTCGATCTCTGCGTGTCGCGCTTCAACGCGTTTGCGAAACTCCAGGAAGAGCTGGAGCGAACCAAGTCGCAGCTCGAGGACCGCAAGATCATCGAACGCGCAAAGGGTATCCTGATGAAGGTCAAGGGCCTCACCGAGGACGAGGCCTATGTGCTGCTGCGCTCCACCGCCATGCGCGAGAAAAAGAAGATCGGCGAGATCGCCCAGTCGATCATCACCGCATCGGAGATGCTGAAATGACCGCTACCCTCCGCATAGGGTTCATCCCGCTGGTCGATGCCGCCGCGCTGATCGTCGCCGTCGACAAGGGGTTTGCCGCCGCCGAAGGGCTCGAGATCGAACTGGTGCGCGAGGTGTCCTGGTCCAACGTCCGCGACAAGCTCAATATCGGCCTGTTCGACGCCGCGCATCTGCTCGCGCCGGTCGCGATCGCATCCTCGCTCGGGCTCGGCCACGTTAAGGTGCCGATCGCCGCGCCCTTCAACCTCGGCATCAACGGCAACGCGATCACGGTCTCGCCGGCGCTTTACGCCGCGCTGATGGCGGAGATCGACGGCGATCGCTTCGATCCGCTTGTGACGGCGAAAGCGCTGGCGCGGGTGGTGGCAAAGCGCCGCCAGGCCGGCGCCGAGCCCCTGACCTTCGGCATGACCTTTCCGTTCTCGACCCACAATTACCAGCTTCGGTTCTGGATGGCGGCGGCCGGCGTCGATCCCGACGAGGATGTGCGTCTGGTGGTGTTGCCGCCGCCCTACATGGTCGACAGCCTCGCCAACGGCCACGTCGATGCGTTCTGTGTCGGCGCGCCCTGGAACTCGGTCGCCGTCGATCTCGGCATCGGCCATATCCTGCATTTCGTCTCCGACATCCTGCTGCGCGCGGCGGAGAAGGTGCTGGCGGTCCGCCAGGCCTGGGCCGACAAGAACTCCGAAACCATTGCCGCGCTCGTGCGCGCCGCCGTGAAGGGCGCCGCGTTCATCGAGCATCCGGAGAACCGGGCCGAGGCAGCGCGCATCCTGGCGCGGCCGGAGCGGATCGGGGTCGATGCCACAGTAATTCAGCGCAGCCTTGATGGGCGTCTGAAAATCTCGCCCGACGGCACGCTGCGCGAAAGCAATCGCTACCTTCTGGTCGGGCGCGAAGGGGCAGGGCGGCCCGATCCGGCGCAGGCGGCCTGGCTCTATGCCCAGATGGTGCGCTGGGGGCAGACCGCGCTCAGCCCGGACGCCCTCGTGACGGCCATGGAAGTATTCCGCCCCGATCTCTATGACGCTGCCGTGGGGCGGGGCGGGCTAGCTACGGACGAAGCGAGCGTCGCGTTCGGCGCCTTTGCCGGTCCTGCCTTCGACCCTCGCGATGTCCCCGGCTATCTGGCCTCATTCGACGTCGCCCGGCGCGCTCGCTAGCGTTGCTTAAAAATTAGTCGTGGCGATTCGAAGCCTAATTTTTGGGCCGATGCTGCCCCAAGCAGCATGAATACTAATCCACTTCATGCGCCGCACACAAATCTAAATAGCTGATTCCAAGCAATTTCCTGACTTTTGCTGCGTTGGCACACTCCTTGAATAGGAGGTGGCAAGCCGCCCGGCGTGGGCGCCGGCGGCCCCAAGTCCATGATGGATTTCCGCAGCAACGAGGCTGATCGGATCGCCCCGGGAACCGGTCAGGCCGCGTGCGCCTGCAATCGTGCTCCCAGCGATCAACACCGTTTCAACCCGTTGTCGACCGCCACGCGCGGCAAGCTGGAGCTTCGATATGGATTACGCAAAACCCTCCGACGTCGTCGCCTCGATGGTCGATGCCAGCCTGAAGAAGCTGGCGCTCGGCCCGCGCGACATCATGATCCGAGGCGCGATCTCGGGGGCGCTGCTGGGCGCCGCCACCACGCTCGCCTTCACCGGCGCGCTTACGACCGGCCAGCCCCTCGTCGGCGCGCTGATCTTTCCTGTCAGCCTCGTGATGATCGTCCTGCTCGGGCTCGAGCTGGTCACCGGCAGCTTCGCCATCGTTCCGCTCGCGCGCCTCGAGGGCAAGGCGACCTGGAACGCCGTGATCGCCAATTGGTCCTGGGTCTTCGTCGCCAATCTGCTCGGCAGCCTTGCCTTCGGCGCCTTGATCGCGATCTCGCTCACCAACATGGGCAAGGTCGAAGTCGCCGGCGTCGCGGCGCGCATCGTCGCGGTGGCCGAGGCCAAGACGATCGGCAATGCCGCGATCGGCACCGCCGGGATGGTCTCCGTCTTCGTCAAGGCCATCCTCTGCAACTGGCTGGTCTGCCTCGGCGTCGTCATGGCGATGACCTCGACCTCGACGGTCGGCAAGATCGCGGCGACGTGGCTGCCGATCTTCCTGTTCTTCGCGCTCGGCTTCGAGCACGCCGTCGTCAACATGTTCGTCATCCCGACCGGCATGCTGCTCGGCGCCAAGGTCAGCATCTCCGACTGGTGGCTGTGGAATCAGATTCCCGTGACGCTCGGCAATCTCGTCGGCGGCTTCGTCTTCACCGGTCTTGCGCTCTACGCAACTTACAAGCCCGCAAAGCCGGCAGCCGAAGTGGCGCAGGTCGCGGTCCAGGCAGCAGAGTAGGTCCAGTCATCCCATGAAACTCGACACGACACCCACGGCCGACTTCTCCGACGAGCAGAAGCGCTATCTCGAAGGCTTCATGTCCGGCCTCCAGGTCGGGCGTGTCGGGCGCGCCTTTGCCGCCGGCGGCGCGCCTGCCGCCGCAGGCAATGCGCCGTCGGAGCCGACCGGTCCGGATGCCGCGGCAATCAAGGCGCAGGACAAGCTCACCGCGGCGGGCAAGAAGCTCACCGACCAGGAGAAGTTCAAACGCGAGCTGCATCCCTTCGACGGCTATGAACGGCTGAAGGATCAGGCGCGCAACAACGCCAACCCGACGCCGGCGGACAATTTCCGCTGGCGCTATTACGGCATCTTCTGGGTGGCGCCGGCGCAGACCTCCTACATGGCGCGCCTGCGTATCCCCAACGGGATTTTGAAGCACTGGCAGATGTCTGAGCTTGCGTATCTCGCCGAGGCCTATGGCGGCGGCTACACCCATGTCACGACCCGCGCCAACTTCCAGATCCGCGAAATCGAGCCGAAGAACACGGTCGCCCTGCTCGAGGGCATCCAGGACGTCGGCCTGTGCTCGCGCGGCTCCGGTGCGGACAATATCCGCAATGTCACTGGCACGCCGACCGCCGGCATCGATCCGCAGGAGCTGCTCGACACGCGCCCCTATGCGCGCGAGTGGCACTACCACATCCTCAACGATCGCTCGCTCTACGGCTTGCCGCGCAAGTTCAACGTCGCCTTCGACGGCGCCGGCAAGATCGCGGCGCTCGAGGAGACCAATGACATCGCGTTCACCGCGGTCGAGGTCAAGGACGGCTTCGGCGTCGCGCCCGGCGTCTGGTTTCGTCTCGGCCTCGGCGGGATCACCGGACACAAGGACTTTGCCAAATATTCCGGCATCGTGGTTCGTCCCGAGGACGCCACCGCAGTCGCGGACGCCATCGTGCGCGTCTTCATCGAGCATGGCGACCGCACCAACCGCACCAAGGCGCGGCTGAAATACGTGCTGGATACGATGGGCCACGACGCGTTTCTCAAGCTGGTCGAGGAGCTGCTCAAGAAGCCCTTTGCGCGCGTGCCGGCGGAAGCACTTGCGCCGCGGCCCGCAACCGACCGCATGGCCCATGTCGGCGTGCATAAGCAGAAGCAGGCTGGCCTCAATTGGATCGGCGTCGCCCTGCCGGTCGGCAAGCTTACCTGCGAGCAGATGCGCGGCATCGCCAAGATCGCCCAGGACCTCGGCGACGGCGACATCCGCCTGACCGTCTGGCAGAACCTTCTGATCTCCGGCGTGCGCGACGAAAGCGTGGCGCTGCTGACGGCGGCCATCGAAAAGCTCGGCCTCGCGACGCAGGTGTCGAACGTCCGTGCCGGCCTGATCGCCTGCACCGGCAACGCCGGCTGCAAGTTCGCGGCGTCCGACACCAAGCGTCACGCCGTCGCGATCGGCGACTGGTGCGATGCGCGCATCAACCTCGATACGCCGCTCAACATCCATCTCACCGGCTGCCACCACTCCTGCGCCCAGCACTACATCTCCGACATCGGCCTGATCGCGGCCAAGGTGCCGGGCGCCTCGGAAGAGGACCAGGTCGAGGGCTATCACCTCTTCACAGGCGGCGGCTTCGGTCCCGATGCCGATATCGGGCAGGAGGTGTTTCGCGATGTGAAGGCCGAGGACGCCCCGAAAATCGTCGAGGGCCTCTTGAAGGCTTATCTCGCCAACCGCGCCTCGCCTGAAGAGACCTTCCTGACTTTCTCCCGTCGCCATGCCGGCGACGCCTTGCGCAAACTCGCCGAAGCGGAAGTCGCAGCATGACCCAGATGCCTGTCCCACCGAAACTCGAGATCATCCCGCCCAACGCGCCTTTCAGCGAAGGCCAGCGGCTGTGGCTGAATGGTTTTCTCGTGGGCATGTTCGGCCTCGACGGCTCGACGCCGCTGTCGCCTGCGGAGAACGGGGCGGTGCTCGCCCCGCAAGGCGATGGCGATGACGGCGAGGCGCCCTGGCACGATCCGGCAATGGCAATCGCCGATCGCATGAAGCTTGCGGAGGGGAGGCCGGTTCGCCGTCGCATGATGGCGGCGATGGCACAGCAGGACTGCGGCCAGTGCGGCTACAATTGCGCCGACTATTCCGATGCGATCGCCAACAAGAGCGAAGCCCGCCTCAACCTCTGCGCTCCCGGCGGCAAGGAGACGGCGCGGATGCTGAAGCAGCTCTATGAGGAGCTCGACAAGGCGCCGGCGGCCAAGCCTGCCGCGGGTGCGGCAGCTCCGGCCGCGAGCGTACCGGCTTCGCCCGAGGTGAAGGCAGAGCTCGGCCGCGCCCGCGAAAATCCGGCCGAAGCGACGTTCCTGTCGCGGCGCCTGCTCAACAAGCAGGGCTCCGAGAAGGAGACCTATCACATCGAGTTCGATCTCTCCGAGAGCAAGCTCGACTACGTCGTCGGCGACAGTTTTGGCGTGTTCGCGCGCAACGATGTCGGTCTCGTCGACCAGATCATCGCGCTGCTCGGCGCCTCCCACACCACCAAGGTCAACGGCAAGACGCTGCGCGAGGCGCTGATCGAGGACGTTTCGCTGTCGCCGGCACCCGACAAGCTGTTCGAGCTGATCTCGTTCATCACCGGCGGCGCGCAGCGCGAGAAGGCGCGGGCGCTGGCGCAGGGCGAGGATCCCGATGGTGATGCCGCCACCCTCGACGTGATGGCGGCGCTGCAGAAGTTTTCAGGCACGCGGCCGCATCCGGAGGCCTTCGTCGAGGCGCTGGAGCCGCTGCAGCCGCGACTCTATTCGATCTCGTCGTCGCACAACGCGACGCCCGGCAAGCTGTCGCTGACAGTCGATTCCGTCCGCTACGTCATCGGCAAGCGCAAGCGCCTCGGCGTTGCTTCCACCTTCCTCGGTGAGCGCATCAACGAAGGCGAGAAGCTCAAGGTCTATGTGCAGAAGGCGCACGGCTTCGGCCTGCCGCAGGATCCGAAGACGCCCGTGATCATGATCGGGCCCGGCACCGGCGTCGCGCCGTTCCGTGCCTTCCTGCTCGATCGCAAGGCCACCGGCGCGCCCGGCAAGAACTGGCTGTTCTTCGGCCATCAGCGCAGCGATTGCGATTTCTTCTATCGCGACGAGCTCAACGCGCTGAAGACCTCGGGCCTGCTGACCCGCCTGTCGCTGGCCTGGTCGCGCGACGGCGAGAAGAAGTTCTACGTGCAGGACCGCATGCGCGAGCTTGGCCGCGAGGTGTGGACATGGCTCGCCGAAGGCGCGCATCTCTACATCTGCGGCGATGCCAAGCGCATGGCGAAAGACGTCGAGCGCGCACTCGTCGACATCGTCGCGCAGTTCGGCGCGCGCTCGACCGATGAAGCGGTGAGCTTCGTTGCGGAGCTCAAGAAGAAGGGCAGGTTCCAGGCGGACGTCTACTAGTGGTTGGTGTTGATTCCAATTTGGTTCGGAGTTGAACGAATAGGATTCTTGGAACCCTCGCTTCAGGAGAATTTCATCCTGTAGCGGGGGTCTCGAAGAGAACCCTTATCGCTATTTCCGCGCTCGTCTTGCGTGTGGGCTGGGGTGATCCTTCATAATCGCGCAAATGGGGCGTTGGAGATCGACCATGCGCGAACTCTCGGCGGAAGCCAGGCTGCACTTCTACGCGCGCTCGCTCTCGCGGCGGACCGGGGCGAGCGCTCATCACATCGCGCTTTACAGCGCCTTTGCGGTCATCGCAGCGATCGTCTTCGGCACGCTCTCGGTGCATCCGTTCTGACGTATTCGGAGATGCCGTAGGGTGGGCAAAGGCGCGCCCTTCGCGCGCCGTGCCCACCGTATTTCCACATTGTCACCGCGAATGGTGGGCTCCGCCTTCGCTCTTCGAGCTACGGCGGACAAGTCGCTTTGCCCACCCTACGGCATTGAGCAAGTCTCACGCCCCGCGCTTGAACGGCGCCACGTCGATCCCCGCAGTCTTCAACGCCTGCCGCAAGCCGCGCGCGATCTCGACTGCGCCGGGCGTGTCGCCGTGAATGCATACCGTATCCGTGCGCATCTTGATGACCTTGCCCGTCACCGAGACCACCGCGCCGTCCTGCACCATGTGCACCACGCGATCGGCGATCGCCTTGGCGTCGTGCAGCACCGCGCCGGGCTTCTTGCGCGAGACCAAATTGCCGTCGTCCTCATAAGCGCGGTCGGCGAACACCTCGTGCACCATCGGCAGGTTGGCGTCTTCGCCCGCCTTCACCAGCTTCGAATTGGCGAGCACGACGAAGATCAGGCTCGGATCGACCGCCTTGATGCCGGCGGCGATCGCCTTCGCCGTCATGTCGTCCTCGCAGGCGACGTTCGAGAGCGCGCCATGCGCCTTCACATGCGTCACCTTGTGGCCGGCAGCGGTGGCGATCGCCTGCAACGCGCCGATCTGGTAGGCGACGAGGTTCTCGATCTCGGACGCCTTCAAACCGACGATCGGATGCCGGCCGAAACCGTGCAGGTCGCGATAGCCGGGATGGGCGCCGACCGAGACGCCGCGCGCCTTCGCAAGCTCGACCGTCCTGCGCATGATGTCGGGATCACCGGCGTGGAAGCCGCAGGCGACGTTCACGGAGCTTGCAAGCTCGATCATGGCAGCGTCGTTGCCCATCTCCCACGCGCCAAATCCTTCGCCGAGGTCGCAATTGAGATCGATCGTCTTCATGGGTAGCCCTCCGCCTCTGGTCTTCGTGTCGATTACGGCTCCGCCGAAACCTGCCACGTCCCGGCATCGACAGCGTTCACCGCGTAGCCGGCGACATTAGCATCGTGCAGTGCCTCGATGTTGAGCGCGACGGTGTCGGCCGAGCGCAACCGGTCGGGCAGGCTGCGGATGAGCCGGGCGAACTTCCGCGCCTCATCCTGCGCCTCGGCCATGCTGACCTGCTTGAAGCGGAACGCAGTTCCCGCCGAGGTCTGCGCGAGCCGGCCGACATCGGCGGTGATCACCGTTGCGATCTTCGGATAGCCGCCAGAGGTGCCGCGGTCCATCATCAGCGCGATCGGCGCGCCATTTCCGGGCACCTGGATGCTGCCGTTGACCGTGCCGTCGGAGACGATGTTGTGGCCGTGCAGATGCTTGATCGCTGGACCTTCGAGCCGGTAGCCCATGCGGTCGGACGTCGCCGAGATCTTCCACTCGCTCGCCAGGAACAGCGCCTTGTTGGCCTCGTCGAACTCGTCGTCCTGCGGACCCAGCACGACGCGGATCGGGCCTTCGGCCGGCTTCGGCAGTTCAATCCGCAGTTCCGGCGCGCCGCTGGCGGCGTTGACTGTGAATTCATCGCCGGCCTGGAGCGGGCGCGGGTAGGGGCTGCCGAGGCCCGCACGGGCGTTCACCGCGAGGCTGCCGAACACCGGCTCGCCCCGGATCGCCCCTTCGATCGCGAGGTAGCTGAAAGCGCCGCCGCGGGCAAAGCCGAGCGTCAGCGTCTCGCCATCCTTGAGTGTCACGGTTGTGTCCAGCGCCACCGCGCGCCCGGCGATGTCGGCATTGCGCGGCGCGCCGGCGAGCGCAACGCGAACGGCGCCGTCACGTGCCGTAAAGGACGCACCGAACGGGCCGATCTCGACGCCGGCCGCGAACGGCTCGTTGCCGACCAGACAATTGGCTGCGGCGAGCGCCAACCGGTCCATCGCGCCGCTCGGCGTCAGGCCATAGCGCTGCGCACCTAGGCGGCCGCCATCCTGGACGGAGCTTGCGGGACCGATGCTGGCGACGACGAGCCGGCTCATGAGGCCACCTGCTCGGCGATGAGCTCGCCCGCTTCCGCGGCGCGGTCCTGCTCCGCGAATGTCTTGTGGTCGATGGCAAAAAACGTCACGCGATCACCGGGTTCGGTGAGAAAGGTCGGGTTCCGGTGGAGCTGATAGGTGCGCACTGGCGTGCGGCCGAGCAGGTGCCAGCCGCTGGGACCGGCCAGGCACTGGATGCCGGTCTGGATGCCGCCGATCGAGATCGTGCCCGCCGGTGTGAGCAGCCGGGGATTCTGCCGCCGCGACATGTGCAGCGATGTCTCCAGGCCGCTGAGATAGGACCAGCCCGGCGTGAAGCCGATCATGGCGACGCGGTAGTCGCCCGCGACATGGCGCGCGACGATGTCGTCGGGGGTGGTGTTGAGCGCTTTCGCGACGTCCTCGAGATCGACACCATGCTCGCCGCCATAGGCCACCGGAATGCGCCAGCGCCGCGCTTTCGCGCTCGGCGGCAGCGGCTGGCTGGCGAGTGCGAGCAGCTTTTCGCCGAGCGCATCGAACCCGATCCGGCCCGGATCGTAATGCACCAGCAGCGAGCGATAGGTCGGTACGGACTCGGTGATGCCATCGATGCCTGCATCGGCGAGCGTTTTGTCGAGCGCCAGCACGCGCTGGTTGGCGTCGTCGTCGATGGTCCGGCTGAACTCGACCGTGACGGCACTGTCGCCACTGGGCAGGAGGCGGGGCGGGGGAAGCGTCGCGGCCATGAGCTGTCGAAATCGTGCTGTCGAAATCGGCTTCTTGGAAAGCGCGGCCTCAGCCTTGAGTTCCGCGTCACCCTGCTTCGCGTAAATGCGCCCGCAAGTCCAATAAATTAATGCAGGGGTGTTCGATAAAGCCTTGTTATCGCATCGCATAACAGCCCTGCGGGCGTCGTTTATGGCCCTTGACGGAAAGCTCGCGCCTCGCAAGATGCGCGGCGTCCTTTCCCGCCCATCCGGAGCTCGTCTGTTTCCATGTCGCTATCCCCCGAAGCCCGCAAGACCCTCGCCGGCATCACCACCGCCACCATCACCACGGTCCTGCTCAAGAAGGGCCTGCGCAACGTGTGGATGCGCGGTGCACGTCCGCTGCGCCCCGGTTTGCCGCGCCTGGTGGGACCGGCGTTCACGCTGCGCTTCGTGCCGGCGCGCGAGGATCTGGCGACGCCGGAATCCTGGTCGTCGCCGATCTCGACCCGCACCGCGATCGAAGCGATGCCGGAAGGCTGCATCGCCGTGGTCGACGCCATGGGCATCACCGATGCCGGCATCTTCGGCGACATCCTCTGCGCGCGCATGGTCAAGCGCGGAGTCACCGCGCTCGTCACTGACGGCGTGGTGCGTGACGTCGAGGGCGTGCTCGGCACCAATCTTCCGGTGTGGTGCGACGGCTATGCCGCGCCGCCGTCTGTCGCGGGGCTGACCTTCGTCGGCTGGGGCGAGCCGATCGGCTGCGGCGGCGTTGCGGTGTTTCCGAACGACATCGTGGTTGCGGATCAGGATGGCTGCGTGCTGATCCCGCAGGCGATGCTCGATCACGTGCTCGCCGAGGGCGTCGAGCAGGAACGCATGGAAGCCTGGATCGTCAACGAGGTGAACAACGGCGCCGTGCTGCCGGGCCTCTATCCCATGAACGCCGAGACCAAGGCGCGCTACGCCGCAAGCAAGAAGTAACGACAAACCAAGCGAGGTCATTCCATGGAAATCCACGTCGCAGGCACACGGCCAACCCGCCGCGCGCCCAAGGAGAACTTCACCGGCACCGTGTTGCAGGACCCCGTGATCATGGCGCCCGCGCCGGCGCGGCTGAACTGCTCACGCGTGTCGTTCGAGCCGGGCGCGCGCACCAACTGGCATCACCATCCGCTCGGACAGACGCTCTACGTGATCTCGGGCGTCGGCCGCGTCCAGTCCAAGGGCGGCCCCATCCGCGAGATACGCCCGGGCGACACTGTCTGGATTCCGCCGGGGGAATTGCACTGGCACGGCGCTTCGCCGACCAACGGCATGACCCACATCGCCATGCAGGAGGCGCTCGACGGCGTCTACTCGACATGGCTGGAGCCGGTGACGGACGCCGAATATTCGGCGCCGGTGGGCTAGCAGCAGGCATCGTGCCCTGGACAAGACGTATCGCCCGTGGCGATACGTCGCTGATCCGGGGCCCAGAGTTTTGGACAGCATCAAGATTGCTGGGTCCCGGCTCAGCGTCGCGTCATACGGGACGATGCTTCGCATCGCCCGGCATGCCGCGCCTGAGCTGGCGCCAGGCCGACGCGCAGGCGCTGCCGTTTCCGGACGGCTCATTCGATGTCGTGTGCTGCCAGTTCGGCGCGATGTTCTTTCCGGATCGCATCAAGGGCTATCAGGAGGCGCGGCGCGTGCTGAAGCCGCAGGGTGCTTTCATTTTCAGCGTCTGGGACCGGATCGAGGACAACGTCATTGCCGGAGACGTGACGGATGCACTGGCCGCGTTCTTTCCCGATGATCCACCGCGATTTCTTGCGCGCACGCCGCACGGATATCATGACACGGCCGTGATCCGCCGCGACGTGCTGGACGCAGGATTTTCAGGCGTGACGATTCAAACACGGCCCGATCGAAATCGCTCCATCTCGGCGGAGCTTGCCGCGATGAGCTACTGCCAGGGCACGCCGCTCCGCAACGAAATCGAAGCGAGGCGTCCCGATGCGCTGGAAGCTGCCACCGCCCACGCGGCAAAGGTGATCGCCGCGCGGCATGGTGACGGCGAGGTGGTGGCGAAAATCCAGGCGCACGTGATCGAGGCTGTGCCCTAGATCGCAGGCGCCCATCAGTTGACGCGCGTCCAGGTTTGGCCGCCGCAGAACATGCCGCCGAAGGCGCAGCCCTGCACGCGCAGGCGGTCCGTGCCCTTCATTGCGATCGTGGAATCGTAGGTCGAGCCGGAGTTGGGATCGAGGATGCGGCCAGACCATTTCTGGTCCTTCCCGGGCTTCATGTTGATCAGCACCTGCTCGCCGTTCTGGTTCGATTTGGTATCGACCGAATAGCCGCAGAGATTGGTGCCGCATTGCTCGATGCGAACCTTGCCTTCCTTCTCCTCGGTGAGCCAGACGCCGAGCGGTGAATTGAGATCGCGCGTCGGCGCAGCGGTTGGCGTCGGCGCAGCGGTTGGCGCCGGCGTGGCCGCGGCGGCCTGAGCGGGGGCGGGCGCCGGAGCAGGCGGAGGAGGCGGCGCCACGGGCGTGGCGGCTACAGCCGGTGGCGGTGTCACCGCAGGCGCAGCCTGCTGCTCAGCCGCGGCAGGTGTTGGAGGCGGCGCGGGCGGAGGCAGCACGGCTGTGTCGGCCGGCGCATTGTTTGCGGTCGTCGTCGGTGGCGGGGCAGGTGGCGCTGAAGGCGGCGCTGCAGCGGCGGGCGCAGATACAGGAGCCTGCTCGGGCGCGGGCGGTGCTGCCACGACCGGCGCGGGAACGGCTGGTGCCGGAGCCGGAGTTGCGGTCGGCGGTTGCGGATCGACCTTGGCCTGCTGCGGCGTCTGCTGATCCGGCTTGGTCTCGTTCTTCTTGGCCTTCTTGGCCTTGCCCTGTCCGGTGTTGTCGTAGACGCCGGGGATCGAGACCGTGCCGCGGTCAGGATCGATGCGGATGGTGCGACCGCCATATTCGAAGGTGTACTGCGCCTGCGCCGCCGTGCTCGCCAAAAGCAATGCCGCTGTGGCCAACAGCTTCCTCATGTCCGTCTCCTGAGCAGGTGGTCCCCGCAGCACCGACGCTTACGCCTCGGTCTGAACTCAAAACGTGATCTAGATCACTGTCTCCGTATGAGTCGTCCTCTCACCGATCTGGGTTCAATACCCCCGTAGCAGGTCCGAAATTTGGCCGGCGCCGGGCATGGCACATCGCGAGGGATCTAGTCGAACCAGGCGGCGTAGATCTTCCTGTAGCTGCCGTCCTCCATGGCGATGTGCAGCCACTGGTCGACGAAGGCCTTCAGCGCCATGTCGCGCTGGAGCCAGTAGGCCTTCTCGGAGAAATCGAACGGCTTCTCCGGATGCACCGCGCAGAGCACGCCGGCGTGCTGCTTCTGCTGGTAGCGGGTCTCGGAGGCGTCCGTCATCATCAGATCGGCGTTGCCCTTGGCGATCTCGTCGAAGATCACGGTGTTGTCGGAAAAGACGTTGATCTCGGCATCCCTGATGTTGGCGCGCGCGAAGCGTTCATTGGTGCCGCCGGGATTGACGATCACGCGGGTGCCCTTCTTGTCGATGTCGGACAGCGTCTGGTACTTGCCGACTTCTGAGCAGCGCGCGATCGGCGTCTTGCCCTCGCGCATGATCGGCGTGGAGAAGAATCCCCTCTTCTGGCGGTCGAGCGTGACCGACACGCCGCCCATCGCGATATCGAACTGGTCGGCCTCGAAATCCTTCGTCAGATTCGGCCAAGCCGTCTTTACGAATTCCACCTTGACACCGAGGGCCTTGCCCAGTGCCTCGGCCATATCGACGTCGAAGCCGCGGAATTGCTGCGTGGTCTTGTCCAGATAGGTGAAGGGCTGGTAGTCGCCGGTCATGCCGACGCGCAAGGTGCCACGCTTGACGATCTCGTCGAGGCGCGAAGGCGCCTGCTGCGCCTGCGCCGAGAAATTCGCCAGCAACACCACGGCCAAGGCCGCCAAGAATCGAACGAGCATGTCTTTTCCACCCCTGCGCGAGCTGTCATTGTGCAGCTCTTGAAGTGTGGATTTAGACCAGATGCCAGCCTCTGGCGAGATGGAATTGGCAAGGAGAAGCCGGACGTGACTATCTCAATGTACGACGCCTCGGTCGGCGTCTTCGCCCCGCATTTGCATAGCCTGTCCGGACTGCTCGACAAGGGCGCGGCCCATGCCGAAGCCCGCAAATTCGACTCCGCCATCCTGCTCGGCATGCGCCTGTCGCCGACGATGTACGATCTGGCGCAGCAGGTTGGCGAGGCCTGCCGTCATGCCATAGTCGCCTCGGCTCTCCTGGCGCAGCGCGAGCCGGCTCTGCTGCCGGCGCTGGAGCATGACATGGCCGGACTTCAGGCGCGGATCGCGACGTCGATCGAATTCATCGAGGGCCTGCCGCGCGCCGAGATCGATACGGCGGCGGAGCGGAACGTCGCCTTCAGGCTGAAGAACGGGACCGAGCTGCCGTTCACCGGGCGGACGCTGCTGCTGACCTTCAGCGTGCCGCAGTTCTTCTTCCACCTGACGACGGCCTACGACCTCCTGCGGCACGCAGGCATCGAGCTCGTGAAGAGAGATTTTCTCGGCCGGCGTTAGAGCATGATCCGGACCCGAAGGGCCGCGCTAGCGCAAAGTGTGCAGCGGTTTTCCCTCGCGACAAACGCGGAACGCGTTTGCGCGGAGATCATGCTCAAACAATAGGCCTAGGCTTCGCCTTTGCGCTCGAACTCGGCGACCGAGCTGCGGCCGGCGATCTCGCTGCGCAGCGCCTCGAAGCGCCGATGCGCCTCATCCTCATGCTCGTCGACGAACCGCACCGCGGCCTCGCTCGTCATGGGGCCGCTGATCACGGGCGCGGACTGCTCGCCGATGGTCTCGTGCACATAGAATTGGCCGTCCTCGCCGCGGTGAACCGTCCATTTGAGACGGATCGCCACCATCGGCCCGGGACCGACCTTGCTGTAACCCTCGGCATCGGTGGGCTCCGGCACCAGGGGCTGTTCGTCGACGACTGGATGCTCATCGGTGGCAGGATGTTCGTCAGTGGCCGGCTGCGCGGCCTCGCGGGTGGGGGAGGGCTCGGAGTCTTCCAGAATGCTGGCGATGGTCGCCAACGCATGATCGGTCGGGTCGATTTCTGACAAGGGTCCATCCTCCAGCTCGACGCGGCCGGCAAATCTGTCCCACTGCCGGCGCGATGGAACATATTAGGCGCTTTTGATTAAGGCTGAGTTTGGGCTCGATCTGCACCAAAATGGGACGCATTCTGGCGCTCCGAAGGCGGGCGGATGTGCCGCCCGCCGTTCGGCCTAGCCCAGCACGTCCTGATTGATGATGTTCTGCCGGATCGGATCGCCGTCCAGCACACTCAGGATGTTGCGCGCGGTCTGCTCGCTCATGCGGTTCACCGCCTCGACGGTGACGCCGGCGACGTGCGGCGCCATGATGACGTTCGGCAGTGCGAACAGCGCATTGCTGACCGGCGGCGGCTCCACCTCGAACACGTCGATGCCGGCACCAGCGAGCTTGCCCGACACCAGCGCATCGTACAGCGCCTGCTCCTTCACGATGCCGCCGCGCGCGGTGTTGATGAGATAGGCCTTCGGCTTCATCCGGCCGATCCGCGCCGCGTCGAACATGCCGACGGTTTCCGGCGTCTTCGGACAGTGGATGGTGACGAAGTCGGCGTGGGGCAACGCGGCGTCGAGATCGGCGACCGGCTCGCAGCCGGCGGCCTTGATCTCGGCGGCCGGCTTATAGGGATCGTAGACCTGCACGTTCATTTCCATCGCCAGGCAGCGCTTGGCGGTGCGCGTACCGATGCGGCCGAAGCCGACGATCAGGGCGGTCTTGCCGTAGAGATCGAACGGCAGCATGCCGAGCCGGTCGGCCCATTTGCCGTCCTTGACGCAGGCGTGCATCTCGTTCGCGCGCTTGGCCAGCGTCAGCATCATGAACAGCGCCTGCTCGGCGACCGACGGCGAGTTTGCCGAGCCAGCGATCATCAGGGGCACCTTGCGGCGGGAGAGGGCGGGAACGTCGACCGCGTCGTAGCCGACGCCGATGCGGGTCACCACCTTCATGTCCCTGGACGCTTCGAGCTCGGTCTCGCCGAAGGCGGTGGCGCCGAGCGCCACGCCGTGGACCGGCGCATGGCTCTTCAGCATCGCCTCGAAGTCCTTGGCCGAGATCAGGTTCGGAAACTCGACCAGCTCGATATCGTCCCGCTGGGTAAGAAGGGCGCGTGCCCCCTGCGACAAAGTTTGTGTAACGAAAATCTTCTTCTTGTTGGTCGCCATCGTCTCCTGCCTGCGCGAGTTTCTTGTCCGGTCATCACAGCACGACGCCGGTCGCCTCGTTTAGCAGGTGCATATTGTTGAGGTCCATGGCCAAACGCATGGGAGACCCGTCCTTGGCGCCGGCGTTGGGGTTGACGCGGCCGCAGATGGGTGTGCCGTCGAGCCCGAAATAGACCAGCGTCTCCATGCCCATCGGCTCGGTGACGTCCAGCACGGTTTCGAATGTCTCGACACCCGGCTCGAGGTGCGCGTGCGACTCGGTGAGGTGCTCGGGCCGGATGCCGAGCAGCAGCTTCTCGGTGCGCGGCAGCGCGTTGTAGCGGGCGGCGCGGGCCGGCGGCAGCGCAAAGGCGATGCGGTCGGTCAGGCGGATCTGGAGGGTGCCACCGACATCCTCCAGCCGGCAGGGAAGGAAATTCATCGCGGGCGAGCCGATGAATCCGGCCACGAAGCGTGTCGCCGGCTTGTGGTAGAGCTCGTTCGGCGTGCCGATCTGCTCGATGCGCCCCTTGTTCATCACCACGACGCGATCGGCGAGCGTCATCGCCTCGACCTGGTCGTGGGTGACGTAGACCGTCGTGGTGCGCACCTTCTGGTGCACCTTCTTGATCTCGATCCGCATCTGCACCCGCAGCTTGGCGTCGAGGTTGGACAGCGGCTCGTCGAACAGGAAGACCTTGGGATTGCGCACGATGGCGCGGCCCATCGCGACGCGCTGGCGCTGGCCGCCGGAGAGCTGCTTCGGCTTGCGGTCGATCAGGTCGGTGATGTCGAGGAGCCGGGCGGCTTCCGTCACCCGCTCCTTGATCTCGGCCTTGGGATAGTGCTTCAGGCGCAGCCCGAACGACATGTTCTCGGCGACCGTCATGTGCGGATAGAGCGCGTAGTTCTGGAACACCATCGCGATGTCGCGGTCCTTCGGCGGTACATCATTGACGACGTCGCCACCGATCAGGATATCGCCGTCGCTGATGTCCTCGAGGCCGGCGATCATCCGCAGCGTCGTCGACTTGCCGCAGCCCGACGGCCCCACCAGCACGATGAACTCATGGTCGGAGATTTCAAGGTCGATGCCGCGCACGGCTTCAACATCGTCGTAACGCTTGATGACCTTACGCAAGGAAACGTCAGCCATGAAACTTCAACCTCTCGATATCAACCCTTTGTCGCACCGGCGGTCAGGCCGGCAATGTAGTAGTCCATCAGGAAGGCGTAGATGACCAATGGCGGCGCGGCGCCAAGCAGAGCGCCTGTCATGATCTGCCCCCAGTTGAACACGTCGCCCTTGATCAACGTGGTGGTGATGCCGACTGGCAGCACGAACTGGTCCACAGAGGTCGTGAACACCAGGGGATAGAGGAACTGGGCCCAGGAGACGGTGAAGGCGAAGATGGTCGCGGCGATCAGGCCGGGCAGGGCGACGGGAATGAAGATCCGCGTCAAGGTCTGGAGCCAGGAGGCGCCGTCGATGAGGGCGGCCTCATCCAGCTCCTTCGGGATCGACGCGAAATAGCCGATCATGATCCAGGTGCAGAACGGCACCGTCAGCGTCGGGTAGATGAACAGCAGCACGTACCATCTGTTGAGCAGCGTGATGCCGGTATAGTCCTGAAAGACCGCGAGCATCTTGAACAGCGGAATGAACAGGAGGCTGTCCGGGATCAGGTAGGTGAGGAAGACGCCCGTGGCGAGCGTCGCCGAGCCCCAGAACTTCATCCGCGCCAGCGCGAAGGCCGCGGGGATGCTGATCAGCATCGTGATGATCACGACTGCGATCGCCACGACCGAGGAATTCCAGAAGAAGCGCAGAAACTGGTTCGATGTCAGGAGCTCGACATAGTTCGACAGCGTCGGGTGGAACACCCACCATGGGTTGGTCGCCGCCGATATTTCCGCACTGCTCTTCAGCGAGGTGATCAGCATGTAGACCGGCGGCGTCAGAAAGAAGATCGCGAACAGCACCAGGAAGAAATAGGACCAGCGCAGTGCCCAGGTCCGATCCCGGCTCATGCTGCCATACTTGACCTTGCGTGACGGTCCGGCCTTGTCGATTGCGAGCGTGCTCATCAGGCTTCGTTCCCGCGTTTGGAGACATCGCGCAGGATGAAGATCGCTGCGACGGCGAGGATCGGCACCATGAACAACGAGACGCAGGCGCCGAGCGGAATGTCGTTGCTCTGGATGCCGACCTGGAACGCCCATGTAGCGAACAGATGCGTCGTATCCAGCGGGCCGCCGGAGGTCAGGATGCGCACGATGTCGAAATTGGCGAACGTCACGATCAGCGAGAACAGCGTGGTGATGGCGATGATGTTGCGCATCATCGGCAGGGTCACGTACCAGATCCGCTGCCACCAGTTGGCGCCGTCGATTGCCGCGGCCTCGTAGAGCTGGTCGGGCACGGATTTCAGCGCGGCGAGATACATGATCATGAAGAACGGCGCGCCGTACCAGACGTTGACGAGGATGACGGAGAAGCGCGCCCAGAAGGTGTCGCCTAGCCAGGGGATCGGGCCGACACCGAAGAAGGAAAGCGTGTAGTTGAAAGCGCTGTAGGACGGATCGAATAGCCACAGCCAGGCGAGCGTGCTCATCGCCGGCGGGATCACCCAGGGCACCAGCAGCATGCCGCGCCATTTGCGCTGGCCCTTGGCCGGGATGTTGTGGACGAAATGCGCGACGATGAAGCCGATCAGCGCCTTGAAGATCACGGCGGTGATCGCGAAGATGCAGGACTGCTGCACCACCATCCAGAACGTTTCGCGCTTGAACAGGAAAGTGAAGTTGCCGAAGCCGACGAACTTCGTCATCGCCTTGTTCAGCGTCGCGAGGTAAACCGAGTAGAAGGCAGGGTAGAGCACGAGCAGAATGATCAGGAGGATCAGCGGCAGCGTCAGGAAGAACGCCACCGTCGATTTTCGCCCCAGCGCGTTGCGCAGGCTTGTTCCCTTGCGCGCGCCCGTCGCACCGGCAACGCGACCTCGCTCAACGACGACATCGGCCATGTCAGCTTCCTTTGGTCAGCTTTCTCGTAAACTGTCCAACCGCGAGGCCAGCCGTTTGGGCCAGCTTCGCGATCACGCGGATCGGATGACGGGGATGAGGGCGGCTCACGCAAATGGCGTCAACCGCCCAGGCACACCCCGGCTCAGCTCCGCATGAAGCCCTCGCACTCGCCCTCGGCCCAGGCGAGCGCCTGCTCCATCGTCTCGCCCCGCGCAAAACGCAGCGCCATCTTGGTCAGCGTCGCCTGGAAGTAGATCTGCTGCGCGATCTTGGGCGGCGCCGGCGACGCTGCGATTGACAGCGTCTGATGGTTGTAGGGATTCGGGTAGTGATAGAGCGTTCCCTTCGGCGGCCCTTCTTCCGCCCACGTCTTCAACGTGGTGAAGTTCGCGTAGGCCGGCAGATCATAGCCGCCGCTCACCGCAACGAACTTCTCGATCGACGCCGGCGCGGACAGGTGAACGAGCAGGCTCTTGGCTGCCTCCTTGTTCTTGCCGAAGCTCCAGACACCCCAGAAATAGGGCAGGTACGGTGCAAACCGGCCCTTCGGACCGGCAGGGAAGCCGTGCGTCCAGCACTGCTCGGCGACCTGCGGCGCATCGCGCTTGGCGACCGCCCAGGCGCTCGGCGGATTCAGGATCATCGCGCCACGGCCGGAGATCAGCCACTTGTTGTTCGAGGCGTCGTCCCAGGACGGTGCGTCTGGCGGCAGGACCGCGATCAGCTTCTTGTAGAATTCCATCGCCTGGCGAACCGAGTCGGTCTTCACCGTGATGTCGCCCTTGGCGTTGACGAGCTCGGCGCCGAACGACTGGAAGATCGCGCCCGCGGTATCGACACTGTCGGTGGTCTCGCCGAGACCAATACCGAACGCAAAGCCGGCCTTCTGGCAGGCCTCGGCCGCCTTCAGGAACGTCTCCATTGTCCAGTTGTCCGCCTTGGGCGGGCTGCCGGCCGGGTACATCTCCTGCACGTCGATGCCGGCATGCTTCTTCATCAGATCGATGCGAGAGCAGGGGCCCTTGATTTGGCTGCCGGGCGTTGCGGGCACTGCGAGCCATTTGCCGCCTGACTGTCCGAGATATTTGACGGTGCCGTTCACCTCACCGTTCTGCTTGATCAGCGGCTCCATGACGTCGTTGAGCGGCTCGAGATTCTCGGAATAGGCCTGCGGCCACCAGCTCGGCATCTGAAGAATGTCATGACCGGACTTGGCCTGGGCTTCGGCCGCGGCGGTCAGCTCGATCTTCTTGTTGTTGCTGGTGATGTAGTCGATGGAGACCTCGACCTTTTCCTTCGCGGCCCATTCGTTGACGAGGTCGGTGGAGGCCTTGTTGGCGCCGGGCACCCAGTGGTCCCAGAAGCCGATCGAGAGCTTGCCGGCGGCATAGGCTCCGCGCACATAGGGCGCTGTGATCAGCGCCGCGGAGGACATCGCAGTGGCAGCTACAAATTGGCGTCGCGTCAGTTTCTTGCGTGACATCTCGTTTCCTCGCTTGGGTATTTATTGTTGGAGTTTCCTCTTCGTGCCTTGTCTGAGTTTCTTGTTTTGAGTTTCTTGTTTTGATTTTTCTTTTTTGGTCCGTCGCCCCAAAGATTCATCACTCAAGGCGCGGACGTTGGTAGCGCGATCAGACCATGATTGTTTGCATCTGTCGAGAAACCCGAAGGGATCATTGTCTAGAACTAACGTTGTGTCCCGCGCGATGGCCACACCCGCGCGAGCTCGCGCGTCGGAATGAAGCGCCTCGGTTGATTTTGCGACGCACACTGCGGATGAAGCCGGCCGACAATGATCCGTGCGCAATTACGCCGCAGTTCCGGATAAGCCTCTATAACCGCTTCGCGTGAAAGGCTTTTCGGACGTGGACAGGAAATGCCTGCGTCTGGACCTTGGCGCGGTGACAACGATAGAGTTCCGCCCGGCAGATGCCTGCCATCCTCAACGCCAAAGCCAATTCAGCCAAGCCAAGATCAAGCCAAGATGATGGAGACCAGAATGATCACCCCAGCGCCGCAAGCGCGGCTTCGCCTGCGAGGTTGGTTCGCGCTCGGGTCCGTGCTCGCGTTGCTGCTCGGCGCGGCCGCGGTCGCGAATGCACAAGGTTTGGTCAAAGGCGTTCAGGACGGCGCCGCGGCCGGCAACAAGGCGGCGGGTCCCGTCGGCGGCGTGCTGGGCGGTGCGATCGGCGGCGTGGTCGGCGTCTTCACCGGCGTGCTTGGCGTCGGTAACAACAACAGCAATCAGGCGCCGGCAGCCAAGGACGCTAACAAGGACGCCAAGCAACCGGGTGCCGGCAAGGACAAGGATGCCAAGGACGCGAAGAGCGCCAAGGCAGGCAAGAGCGCCAAGGCAACCAAGGAAGCCAAGAACGCGCCCCAGGACAACAAGCAGGACAATAAAGATGTCGCCGTTCTCACCCAGAACGGCGCGCCGCAACTCACCGCCGAACAGATCGTCGCCAACAGCGACGCCTATATCGAGCGGATCAAGACCGAATTGAACCTCACCCCCGACCAGGAGAAGCATTGGTACGGCTTCTCCAGCGCCATGCACTACCTCGGGCATAATGGTGCAGAGCGGCTCAACCTGCGGATTGCGCGCGCCAAGCGGGATCCGCCTGACGACATCGTCGAGCAGATGCGCAACGAGGCGCAATTCCTGATCGACCGCGCCTCCGACCAGCGCAATGTCGCCGACGCCGCCGAACCACTCTACTCGAGCCTCGATGACAAGCAGAAGGAAGTCTTCATCCAGGAGATGGTGCGCCTGAGCCATGAGCGCGGGCTGGATTGATCAACTTGAATCGGATCGGGCGCGCCCGAATTAACGGCGCGTGCCACGAATTCGTGAATCCTCCCGCAACCTCGGTTATGATTAGCTTCGTGTGATGCTGCGGGGTTGACATGGCTGGCAGACTCTCCGTTTTCCTGGTTGAAGACGAGGCGTTGATCCGGATGATGATCGCCGACATGGTGGAGGAGCTTGGCCACCACGTCGTCGCGGAGGCGGACAACGTCCGGGATGCCAGCGCCTTTGCCATGACGGCGCAGTACGATTTCGCCATCCTCGACATCAATCTCATGGGTGTCTACGTCGACCCGGTCGCCGATCTGATCGAGCGGCGCGGCAAGCCGTTTCTGTTCGCGACGGGCTACGGGCCGGAATTGCTGCCCTCGTTGCTCCGGCGCAGACCGATCCTGCGCAAGCCGATCTCCATCGACCAGCTCAAGGCGATGATCGACTCGCTGTTTCCGGAAGGGGCCGCCAAGGTCCCGCACTGACCGCGCCTGATCCGCGCGGGCGGCGAATAGCCGGGCAGCCTTGCCCTGGGGTAGGTGAAAGGCGCGGTGCCCGGCTATCCTGCCGCAGCGGCGCGGCCCGCTGAATTCGTCATTGGAACTTGAAGAAAAGCGGACCGATTCGCGCCCGACTCATGGCAGTCTCGCGGCCATGTCGGGAACCCGCACCGCCGCGACCGGTAACGGCGGGTGTTAGGTAGGTCAGTGCTTCTGCCATAGCGCAACAAGAAGGCCGCCCCGAGGGGCGGCCGTTTGAGCTCGAAAGCTCGGGTCGTGTTACATCAGGCCTGCACTGAGATCGATGCCCTGCGCCATGAGGTTGAACGAGGCGAGGAGACCCGCGCAGCAGAACAGGACGACGGCCTTGAAGGAGTAATCGCCCGACCGCGTTTCGACGCCGGCCGGAATGGCGGCAAGTGAAATCATGCTCATGTTCATTCCCCCCCTGTGGTTGCCCCTGAATTGGATCAGGTGGGGAGAACTTCTAGAGCAAAAAGTTTTATGCGGGATTGCGAAGGATCCTTAATGGAATCGCAATCGATCGTCCGCTTGCGCGAGCGACGCCAAGGTCAGCAAGTCTCAGTTGCGGCCGGCTCTGAGCACCGTGGCGATGGTTTGCGCGGTCATCGCGGCGCGGTCCGAGGCACGCTGCGCAGCCAGCCGATCCCTGGCCTTCTCCTCGATCAACAGCTCGATCAGGGCGAGGCGCTTGTCCTCGTCGTCCGCTTCGCACAGCAAACGGTGATACCGATGGTAGTCGAAGCCCAAATCCTGTTTGGGCAGGTCCTGCTTACGCATGTCGCGCCCCGCACACACGCCACGTACGGTTGAATTGTTTCTCAGTGGAAACGCACAGGCAAGCGCGATGCTGCTGGGAAGGCAGTATCCGAGACAATGATCTGTGAATTACTCGCTGCCAAGCCGCAGCATCGGCACGGTGCGGCTCAATCGACGTTGTGATCGGCAAACATCTTGAGCCCGACGAAGCTCGCATCGGGCTTTATGACGAGCCAGCTTGGGATGTTGTGCAGGTAGTCCTGGAAGCGGCCCTTGGCCTCGAAGCGCGCCCGGAACGCGGACGCCGCGAGGAACTCGGGAAAACGCGGCGCGATACCGCCGGCGACGTAGACGCCGCCGCGGGCCCCGAAGGTCACCGCGAGATTGCCGGCGACCGAGCCGAGGATGGCGCAAAACATCTCCAGCGTGGCGCGGCTAATGCCGCAACTGCCGTCAAGCGCCGCCTTGGTGATGTCAGCCGCGTTGCGCTTCGGCGCCTCGGCGCCGTCGACCTCGGCGACCGCCTCGTAGAGGTTTTGCAAGCCGGAGCCGGACAGCGCGCCACGTTCGATCGAGACATGGCCAAAGCGCTGGCGCATGCATGCGATCACGCGCTCCTCGCGCTCATTCTCCGCCGGCAGGGTTGCATGTCCCGCCTCCGTGACGACTGCCAGCCGCACGCCGTGGCGCTCGACCAGGCAGGAGACGCCAAAGCCGGTCCCGGGCCCGATCACCAGCAACGGCTCTCCGGCGAGGCCGCCTTGGCCGCCGAGTGGGATCAGGTCGGCCGGCTGCAAGGCGGGCAGGGACCAGGCCACCACCTCGAAATCGTTGAGCACGTGCACGCTGTCGAAGCCGAGTGCCGGTTGCAGCTCATTGCCGTCGATGACCCATGGACTGTTGGTCATGACGCAACGATTATTGGTCACGGGACCTGCCACGGCCAGCACGGCCCTTTTGGGCTGCTCGCCACTGGACCGTCGTGCGAGGACGTCGCTGATGGCCTCCCGGACGGTCGGGAAGTCGGCGACCTTCACATAGTCGATCGCTCCGATCTGATCGCCCCGGCTCAGCGCGAAGCGCGCGTTGGTGCCGCCGATATCGGCGAGAAGAATTGTTTGTCCTGTCTTGCCGATACTCATGGCGATGCGGCTGCCGCGGCCTTGCCGGCTACGGGAACCTTTGCCTCCGTTGCTTCAATCCGCAATTTGGCGGAGGGTGAGAATCCGCCGTCGAGCGTGGGTAGTCAACACGAACGAGGCCAAACCGTTGCACCCGCGGAAGGATCGAGCAAATCATTCCCGCGACATGGACGCGCGCGGCCAATGAGGCGGTTGCGAACCGGCGAGGGAAGATCGACATTGGGGGAGATCGGCGCCCGTCACGCCGGACGCACGCGAATGAGGCCACGATGAAGATCTCCGACCGCGACGTGCTGCTCGTGATCGACGTGCAGAACGACTTCTGCACCGGCGGGGCGCTTGCCGTTCCCGGCGGCGAGAAGGTTGTCCCCGCCATCAATCGCATCGCCCAAAGATTCGACAATGTCGTGCTGACCCAGGACTGGCATCCACGCGATCACGTGTCCTTTGCGCCGAACCACGCGGGCAGGCAACCCTTTCAGACGATCGAGCTCGACTACGGCACCCAGGTGCTCTGGCCCTCCCATTGCGTGCAGGGCACTGCCGGCGCCCAATTCCATCGCGATCTGGACGTCACCCGGGCCAGCCTCGTGGTGCGCAAGGGGTTCCGCCGCGGCATCGATTCCTATTCGGCGCTGTTCGAGAATGACCACAGGACGCCGACGGGGCTACTCGGATATTTGCGCGAACGAGAGCTGCAGACGGTCTTCGTCGCAGGGCTCGCGCTGGATTTCTGCGTGCGCTTTTCGGCGGAGGATGCCCGCAAGGCGGGTCTTCAGGTTGTGGTCATCGAGGATGCCTGCCGCGGCATCGATCTCGACGGCTCGGTCGCCGCGACCCATCAGAGTTTTCGCGAGCTCGGCATTTCCGTGGTCAGCCTCGAGGCGTTCTTATGACGGTGATGGACTAGTCGTGGCGGAGAAAACCGGCAAACAGCCGACCGGATCGGCGCATGTCCCTGATGATCCCTTGCTTTGGCCGTTCGCGGCGGCACGGCTCGCCATGGACGCCTGCTTGTGGTGGCTCGAGCGCGAGCCGGTGGAGCAGGGCGACGACAGCGGCCTGCCGTGGACCACGCCAAACACTGTTGCGCTGGAGCTGCCCACCATGCGCCTGCGCCGTTGCGGCAGCGGGACACGATCCGGCCAGCCGGCCCTGGTCTGCGCGCCCTATGCGCTGCATCGGGCGCTGATCGCCGACTTCGCGCCGGGCCACAGCGTCGTGGAGGCCCTTCAGCATGGGGGCATCGATCGGGTCTATCTCACCGATTGGCGCTCGGCATCATCGGAGATGCGCTATTTCTCGATCGACAGCTATCTCGGCGATCTCAATGTCGCCGTTGACGAGATCGGCGCGCCCGTCGATCTCATCGGCCTGTGCCAGGGCGGCTGGCTGTCGCTGATCTATGCGGCGCGCTTTCCCGCCAAGGTACGGCGGCTGGTGCTGGTCGGCGCGCCGGTCGACCTCTCGATCGACTCCGCGCTGTCGCGGCTCACCCGCAACGCGCCGGAGATGATCTACGACCAGCTCGTGGCCCGCGGCGGCGGCAATGTCAGTGGCGAGGAGATGCTGAGATTCTGGTCGAAGGCGCCGAGCCCCGACGACATCGCGGCGGCGTTGCAGAAGGACCTCTCCGATGAGGAAGGCGCGGCGCTGCGTGAGCGCTTCGACCGTTGGAACGCCGAGACGCTCAATCTGCCCGGCACCTACTATCTCCAGATCGTCAACTGGATCTTCCGCGAGAACCGGATCGCGGCGGGCACTTTCACGGCGCTCGGCCGCGAGATTCATCTCAAGGACGTCAAGGTGCCGGTCTTCCTGCTGGCCGGTCTCGACGACGAGGTGGTGCCGGCAACGCAGGCGCTGGCCATCGCCCATCTCATCGGAACGCCGCCGGCCTTCGTCGCGGCGGCCTCCGAGCCCAGCAATCACCTCGGTCTGTTCATGGGGGCGCGGACCCATGCCCATGCCTGGCCGCGGATCGCAAAGTGGTTGCGGGACGATCTGACCGGTGTGCTGGCGCGCAGCGCCTGATCCGGCCGAAGGGCGGGCGGAAGTGCAAATCCGTTATGCATGACGGCGAATGGTCTGCACGGGCCTATGTCGATGAGCTAAATATGGCCTGAGATCGCGCGGCCGGACCACGCCTCCCGATCTAAGAAGGAATTAAGGGTACGCGATGAGCTTCCACTCGATCTACGCCCACGGATTTGCCCGCGTGGCGGCCTGCGTGACCACCTCCCATGTGGCCGATCCCTCGGCCAACGCGAAGGCCATCGTGACGGCGGCGAAGGCCTGTCACGCGCAGTCGGTGGCCGTTGCCGTGTTTCCCGAGCTGTGCCTGTCCGGCTATGCGATCGAGGACCTCGTCAAGCAGGATCCGCTGCTCGATGCTGTCGAGCGCGGGCTCGCCACGATCGTCGAGGCATCGGCGGCCCTGATGCCTGTCCTGATCGTCGGCGCGCCGCTGCGCTTTGGCGCACGGATCTACAATTGCGCCGTCGTCATACATCGCGGCGGTATCCTCGGCGTCGTGCCGAAGACTTATCTGCCGACTTATCGCGAGTTCTATGAAGGACGGCATTTCGCCTCCGGCGCCGGCATCGTCGGCGAAGCGATTGCAATCGGCGGGCTCCGCGCGCCCTTTGGCGTCGATCTCCTGTTCGCGGCGGAGGACGTTCCCGGCCTCAGCATCGGCGTCGAGATCTGCGAGGACATGTGGATCCCGGTGACGCCGGCCTCGGAGCTCGCGCTTGCGGGGGCCAGCGTGCTGATCAATCTGTCGGGCAGCCCGATCACGATCGGCCGGGCCCGTTCGCGCGCGCTGCTCTGTCAATCGACCTCCGCGCGCTGCCTCGCGGCTTATGTCTATGCCGCGGCCGGGGCAGGGGAATCGACCACTGATCTCGCCTGGGACGGCCAGACCTCGATCTACGAGAACGGCGTGCTGCTGGCCGAGGGCGAGCGGTTCCGGCAGGATGGCCAGATCACGCTCGCCGACGTCGACCTCGACCTGCTGCGGCAGGAACGCGCGCTGATGGGAACGTTTGACGACAATCGTCGCCAGCGCGAGGGCTTTTTCCGCAAGATCGCCTTCGCCTTGAATCCGCCGGCCGCGGACATCGGCTTCCTGCGCAAGGTCGAGCGTTTTCCGTTCGTGCCGAGCGACGAGAGCCTGCTCGAGCAGGATTGCTACGAGGCCTACAACATCCAGGTCGCCGGACTCGTGCAGCGCATGCGCGCGACCGGCACCAAGCGCGTCGTGATCGGCGTCTCGGGCGGCCTCGATTCCACCCACGCGCTGATCGTCGCCGCCAAGGCGGTCGACCTGCTCGGCCTGCCCCGCAGCAACATCCTCGCCTACACCATGCCGGGCTTTGCCACCGGCAGCGAGAGCAAGACCAATGCGCTGGCGCTGATGAAGGCGTTGCAGGCGAGCTCGCAGGAGCTCGACATCCGCACCACGGCAACGCAGATGCTGAAGGACATCGGCCATCCCTTCGGCAAAGGCGAGGCGGTCTACGACATCACCTTCGAGAATGTGCAGGCGGGACTGCGCACCGACTATCTGTTCCGCCTTGCCAACCATAACGGCGGTATCGTCATCGGCACCGGTGATCTCTCCGAGCTTGCGCTCGGCTGGTGCACCTATGGCGTCGGTGACCAGATGGCGCATTACAATGTCAATGCCGGGGTGCCGAAGACGCTGATTCAGCATCTGATCCGCTGGGTGATCGCGTCGAAGCAGTTCAGCGACGACGTGAACAAGACGCTTGCATCGATCCTCTCGGCCGAGATCTCGCCCGAGCTGGTGCCGGTCAAGCCGGGCGAGAAGCCGCAGAGCACGGAAGCTTCCGTCGGGCCCTATGAGCTGCAGGATTTCAACCTGTTCTACACGCTGCGTTTCGGCATGCGGCCGTCCAAGATCGCCTTCCTGGCGCTGCATGCCTGGAAGGACGTCGCCAAGGGCGAGTGGCCTCCGGCATTCCCCAGCGATCGGCGCAGGGCCTATGACCTTGCGGAGATACGGCGCTGGCTCGAGGTGTTCCTGCGGCGCTTCTTCGCCTTCAGCCAGTTCAAGCGCTCGGCCATGCCGAACGGGCCAAAGGTCTCGGCCGGCGGCTCGTTGTCCCCGCGCGGCGACTGGCGTGCGCCGTCGGATTCGAGCGCTGCGGCCTGGCTTGAGGATCTCGCACGGAACGTGCCGAACTGAAAAGGGCAAGACGACTAAAATAAGTCGACGTACAAGGCGGCCCAAACGAGATCGCGCCGCACGGCTCATAAAGCCGGCGGCGCGACGCTGCGTTCAATCTAGAAGATACGAGGTCCGGAGTGCCTAGGAGTCCGGACCTCGTAATCTTGCCCCAGCCTTCAAATCCCCGCCCCATGCGGCCCCCCAGCCCCATGTCGCGCGATCAGAGGGTGATGCCCTTGTGGCCGCCGATCGATGTGCGCGATGTACGTGAAGTCTCGATAGGATTCCATTCCGGATCACTACGGACACGAATACCGTTGCGCTCGCGGCTCATCATGTGCATCCGCATCTTGCAACTGAGGCATCCGAACGTTCAGGCGTGCATCCTCGTCCTCATCATGGCGCTCGCGACGTTCGGCTTCGAGGCTGCGCTCGGAGCAGGGGAGGCCTGCGCAAGGCTGCTTCCGCCCGGTCCGGGCCAAGTTCTCATTGCACCCCGTGGCCCCGTGCGCTATCCGGCCGGAAAGGCCTGAGGCGGCTCCCAAATTTCCCCCGCCCGGTCCACCCAACGAGGACGGAAACCGCCATGCCAGCCTATCGCTCCCGCACCACCACCCACGGCCGCAACATGGCAGGCGCCCGCGGCCTCTGGCGCGCGACGGGCATGAAGGACGCCGATTTCGGCAAGCCGATTATCGCTGTCGTCAACTCCTTCACTCAGTTCGTTCCCGGCCACGTCCACCTCAAGGATCTCGGCCAGCTCGTGGCGCGCGAGATCGAGCAGGCCGGCGGCGTCGCGAAAGAGTTCAACACCATCGCGGTCGATGACGGCATCGCCATGGGCCATGACGGCATGCTCTACAGCCTGCCGTCGCGCGAGCTGATCGCCGACAGCGTCGAGTACATGGCGAATGCGCATTGCGCCGACGGCCTCGTCTGCATCTCCAACTGCGACAAGATCACGCCCGGCATGCTGATGGCGGCGCTGCGCCTCAATATTCCCGCCGTGTTCGTCTCGGGCGGGCCGATGGAGGCCGGCAAGGTCAAGCTGCAGGGCAAGACCAAGGCCGTCGACCTGATCGACGCCATGGTCGCTGCGGCCGACGCCAAGGTCAGCGACGACGACGTCAAGGTGATCGAGCGCTCGGCGTGCCCGACCTGCGGCTCCTGCTCGGGCATGTTCACGGCGAATTCGATGAACTGCCTGACCGAGGCGCTTGGCCTCGCGCTGCCCGGCAACGGCTCCGTGGTCGCAACCCATGCCGACCGCAAGCGGCTGTTCGTCGAGGCCGGCCACACCATCGTCGATCTCGTCCGCCGCTACTACGAGCAGGACGACGCCTCCGTGCTGCCGCGCAATGTCGCGAACTTCAAGGCGTTCGAGAACGCGATGACGCTGGACATCGCCATGGGCGGCTCGACCAACACCGTGCTGCATCTGCTCGCCGCCGCGCATGAAGGGCAGGTCGAGTTCACCATGCGCGACATCGACCGCCTGTCGCGCCGCGTGCCCGTGCTGTGCAAGGTCGCGCCGTCCGTTGCCGACGTCCATGTCGAGGACGTGCACCGCGCCGGCGGCATCATGGGCATTCTCGGCGAGCTCGATCGTGCCGGGCTGATCGACACCTCGGTTTCGACCGTGCATGCGCCGACGATGGCGGACGCGCTGGAGCGCTGGGACGTCAAGCGCTCCAAGAGCGAGGCGGTGCGCACCTTCTATCGCGCTTCGCCCGGCGGCATCCCGACCCAGGTCGCCTTCAGCCAGGAGCGCCGCTACGACGAGCTCGACACCGATCGCGAGAAGGGCGTGGTGCGCGATCTCGAGCACGCCTTCAGCAAGGACGGCGGCCTCGCCGTGCTGTACGGCAACCTCGCGCAGGACGGCTGCATCGTGAAGACCGCCGGTGTCGATGCCTCGATCCTGAAATTCTCCGGCCCCGCGCGCGTGTTCGAGAGCCAGGACGCCGCGGTGGAAGGCATTTTGGGCGGCAAGGTCGTTGCCGGCGAGATCGTGGTCATCATCTATGAGGGCCCGCGCGGCGGCCCCGGCATGCAGGAGATGCTGTATCCGACGAGCTATTTGAAATCGATGGGCCTTGGCAAAGCCTGCGCGCTCGTCACCGACGGCCGTTTCTCCGGCGGCTCGTCCGGCCTGTCGATCGGCCATCTGTCGCCGGAAGCGGCTGAAGGCGGCAACATTGGTCTGGTGCGTACCGGTGACCGCATCGCGATCGACATTCCGAACCGCAGCATCAGCCTGGAGATCTCCGACGAGGAGCTTGCCAAGCGCCGTGCGGCGGAAGAGGCGAAGGGCGATGCCGCCTGGCAGCCAACGAACCGCAAGCGCAACGTCTCGACCGCGCTGCAGGCTTATGCGGCGCTCACCACCAGCGCCGCGCGCGGCGCGGTGCGCGAGGTGAAGCGGCGCGGCAAGTAAGCCACGCGCCAGCGCGTCGAGATGGTCTCGCCGGGCTATTCCTACTATGCGCCGGCGGCGATGGGCTGCGCCTCCTGCGGCTACTGACCCCAACGCAACGATCAAGGTTTCACGCGGCGCTCGTCTCGGGCGCCGCGTTTTCTTTTGCTCGGATGCTAGTCTGCTTTAGCCTCATAGGCGCGGATCAGGGCGAGATTCTTCAGCACGCGCTCCGCCGCTGACTCCTGTTCGGCATCGTCCTCGCCGTCCCGACAGGAGAGGCGGCCCGCCTCGTGGTCGGCGAGGTCCTGGCGATCGTTGTCTACCACCCAACGAAGGCGACCGATGGATTTCATCGAAATCTCCACCGCAATAGCGGTGGCCCGGCACACTGCCCCCGCCGAAACGCATGCCGGGCCTAGCCAGTCCGCCCGCTGGTCGAATCTGACCGGCTGGCGTCGATCTTGGGGCAAAATTGTGACTCTGAAAATTGCTCGGCTGCAACACTCGATAGCTTTCTGCGGGCAGCAGCCTGCTACGGAATGGTGCCATGCATTGGCCGCCAACAGGCCAGAATCGCAACTGCAATTAAGCGCGTCTCGGATGCGGTCGGTTTTCGTGCTGGTTCGATCGAAGTCCGTGACTCCCGCTCCATCGCTAATCAGCCCCCAGCCCCAGCGATGGAGCGGGGCAGGAATTCGGAAGCCGTCACAACCACGGAAACTCTCTGCCGGGTTTGCCCCGCCGCCCCGGGGAGGAGCGTCAGCGTGTCAGAAACCGCAGCCCCCTTGGCAACGCGGCCCCGTGCAGCGACCTCGATGAATCCAAGCGACGATTCCGACCGATGGCAATCACGCTCCACGTCGCCGGGCTCCGTCGTTGCGCACCGCACGCTGGTCGCAGGATCGCACCGTGATGGTCGCGCCGCCAAGCGTCCAGTACGAGTGCGCCCCGCCGCAATACGCCATGCGCCAGCGGTACTATGCCCCGGTGCAGATGGGCTGCGCCTCCTGCGGCTACAGGCGTCAACGCAGCGATCACAGGGTTCGCGCGGCGTTCATATGGGCGCCGCGTTTTCTTTGCAGAGATAATAAGCGAGGCCCGGACGTGGAGGGGACTCCAGCCGGGCCTCGCAACCGGCAACGCCCTGGGCGGTGTCACCGATGCCGCCCAAGCTAGCGGACCACGCTGACGCTCGCCTGACAGGTCCGTTTCCGGTGAAGGGCCCGGTCTCGGGTGAGGGCACCAACTTCGCGTTGCCTTGCGCGCTCGCCTGCGTTAAGCGACAGCCATTCCGGGCTTGGAAGGGTGGCCGAGTGGTTTAAGGCACCGGTCTTGAAAACCGGCGTGCCCGCAAGGGTACCGTGGGTTCGAATCCCACCCCTTCCGCCACTAGATGTTCTCCTCCGTTCGTCGTCGTTCGGACTCCACAGCAAAATCAGTAACTTGCGCCGGAAAGCTGTACTTCGCAGCTCGTCGGTGTTCTTCCTGATCGGGTCCCATCGCTCGCAAATTCCAGGCACGCGCGGAGAATGTCGCAAGGCAGAGCTCCGTCTTCGACGTACGATTGAGGGCGCGGGAATTGTTGGCAATGCGCGTCCGTTTGAAGCTGCCTGTGTCGAAGCAAAGCCCAACGGACCGTCGGCAAAAAATTGAGCTGCGACGGCCAGCCGGCTGCCCCACGGGGTTCACCGGCGGTCTGATCGCGCACCCATTGACGTCAGCACGCGGAGCACTTGTTCGGCTCGCTCCTTTGTCAGATTGGCCGCCACATCTGTCCCAATCATTGCTGGACCCTTGAGTTCTCGATCGTAAACCATCCACCCCTTTCCACCGATCCGAATAAGAAATCTGCTCTGCGACGGCACTTGGTCAGTCAATAGTGAACGCTGCCCTGGTCTGCACTTCAACAACCAACAGGGAGAGGCATCCATCTTCGACGCTGCATTTGCATATGTGAATCCGATCGGGAGAACTCGGCATGTTCCGGGACGGAACATCATCCCCAATGTGCTGAAACGAACAGAACGGCTTTGATCTGCGAGTAAGCTCGCCATCGCTTGGCTTCCCCAAGTTGTCCAAGCACCTCCAAGCGGCCCCGGCCCTCCCACACCCCTTAAACCCCATGGCCGGGGCCGACTTTGCGCGGCGCGTTCAGCGGTGAGCTTCATCGATAACCCGTCGTAGGAATCATCGGCTTATTCCAATTGAAGTCCGGCCGAATCCGCGCCGCGGCCAGGCCGCACGCGGTGCAGCCTTCAGCACGGGAACGCGTCGCGGACCGCAACAAGCGCTAGCTTCACCATCGTGTGATGTGACGAATTGCACCGAACAGCGTCGGGGTTGTTCAAAGCGTCGAGGTTTTTTGTTCAATCAAGGGAGGACGAAAAATGAAGACAGCGATCGTCACACTTGCTGCCACCATCCTCATCGCCGCTGCTCCGGCCGTGCTTGCCAAGAATCTACCAAGCAAAGCACCGCACCAGCACCAGGTCTCCAAGAAGCACCCTGCGAGTATTTACGGCTACGCTCCGTGGCGTGTGATGCGCGCCAACGGCATGATGACGGGCTATCCAGGAGCCTTTGGCGGCTACGCACCCGGCAGCGGCCCCAAAGACTATACCATCGAAAATTCCAGAAATGCTGGCGGCGGTGGTGGAGGCGGCGGCGGTGGCGGTGGTTCTGGAATGTAAGTAGCCAAGCTCCTATGGTGCCAAGGAAAGGTCGAGGGCCCGATCCGGGCAGCGCGACCGGCATGTGAAAGGTGACCCGAAACGCAACCAGCGGTGCAACGGCCAAGTCAACGGGGTGTCGAGCACGTTGAGCGTTGCGCGACACCCTGAGGGTGCCGACCTGCGTCGTCTACACCGGCGCTCGGTCTTCCTTGCTTGCTGCGCCCACCTCGAGCACGCTGCTTGGCAGCGTCCTCCGCCAAACGGTTTCCAGTGGGATCTGCGTGAAGGCGGTCAGCCTTCGCCACCAAGGCGGCCTTACTGTCGAGAGCGCCCCCTCAAGGCGGGCGGCTTTTTCTCGGGCAGTCGCAGTTTCAATGTTGGCTTTGAGCAGTTCGGCCAACAGCTTGTTGGTGCGGCCACACTCTCTCTCGAAGTCCGCCCGGTTACCTCCGGCTATGGCCTTCAGCTCAAGGAGGTCCGCCTGCAACGTCGCAATGTGCTCCTTTAGGGCGGTCACCAGGTGGTCACCGCCCGGGCTCTGGGATGCGCGCGCGTTCGGGGAATGACTGATTTCTGTAAGATCGACTTGAACCAGCGTCTTGCCATCGTTGGAGCGGGAGCGCGGCAAACGGTGCCGCTTGACGAGCGCTCTTGCGGCCTCTGGGGAAATTTTGAGCCTGTCGCCGAGTTCGGCGTACGTGAGCATCTCGACGGGCATGATGATTCCTCCCGCTTGACCGGACGGTCACCACCCGGACACTGGCAAAGTAGCGATCACAGGTTAAGAGTTGGTTTACTATGGTCGGCCAGGTCCTGGCTCAGCACGACTTAGGGTGAGCAAGAGATGTCTTCCTTCGATGCACCCCGAGCAACGACTTTCAGGGTGTCGTCGGGCAGGGGCCGCGGCAGCATTTTCGCCTAGTCCCACAGTGTGCGCATTTAAACGTCGCGCCCCACGTCGGTGGTGAGGATGATCGGCATGGCCTTCAGGTGGATTGGCTCGACCATGGCGTTCGCTCAGCGCTCAGAAGACGTGAGAGCCCCCTTTGCGTCGCTCAGCTTCCGCATGTAGTAGCCTTGCCTTTGAACAGCCGACTTGATCTCGTCACTAACTTTGAGAACCTTCTTCTTGGATTTGCGCCATCGCCCCGACTTGTGTGGGGGTATAGGAAGTCCCTTGCTAACGACGAGCAAGTCCCGTCTTTCGTTTAAATAAACGTCAAACATGTGCCACCCCGAGCCAATTCAACGGGTATCATTTCGGTGCAAAAGCGCGGTTACAAAATCGCAACGCTGGGCTGGTTTTTTTCGCCGCTTCATCGCAGCACTGTCGCTCTGACAATAACACCTGGCTTTCTGCCCGCATCCTGTGAATAGCGGGGAAGACTCTCGGTGTTCATCCAATATGGCGCGTTCTTCTGCTTGTATGTTGTTCGGATGTCACACGTACACACCAACAGATTTCCGCATCGCGTCGCGGTGAGCGCCTCATGGCTTGCGCCCCAGCCAAGGGAACAAGCTGTGGATTAAAGGCCAGTTGAACCCACTAGGCGCGGTTGATGGAACCAGACGCCGTGGGAGTCAACGATGCCGATTAACGACCTGATAGACAGACTGATCGAAGAACACCGGGGCGACGTTCTCGGGGCCTTGCAGGTGCTCCTTTTGCTCAACGAGCGTCTCGAAGCCGAACTGCAATACTTCTATGAACAATCCGACATCGCTCCGCCGCATCGAGGCACGCTGCACTAGACTATTGTTGGCAGCAGTAAGGCCCAATCACCTCGTCCGCCGCGCCGTTGGTTGATGCTTGATGCGAGCGCTGCGGAAAGCGGCGGTTGGTTGCCAACGTAGCGGGTGATCACGCGGACCAGGTTGATGATCGCGGCTTGATTGGTCGGATGCTGTAGAGATGGCACATCGGCGACGGCTACGACCGGAATAGCGCGAAGTAGATCACGTACAGCCAGCCCAGGATGCCAGCCGTCATTGACCGATCCCAACTGCCGCATCTGTCACGGGCTTGGCTGGGTGAAAGTCGCGTTAGGTGATCTTCTGCCTACGCGGCGATATTGAACGATGCAATCAGAGCGCGCACGTCGTTTGCCAAATCACGATAGTGCTGGCCCGCACGCAGATACAATTCGCGATTACTTCCATCCACTCGTTTGGCGATCAACTCGCATTCGGCAGCGAGGTTTTCGAAACGCTCGAGCTTGGCTTGGAAGCCGGTCATTGGCGCCCCCAACTCTTTACTAATAAGGGAAGCGGACGATATTCGCCGGATTAGGTCAGAACGAACATTGTTATTGAATATAATCAAGGCGGGTTGAGACTCGCGCCCGGACCGGACAGGGTCGAGGGAGTACCTGCGCCCGCAGACGCGCCCAGGGTGAACTTTGGGGGACGCTCACGAACTGTGGCCCGCGACGTCGGCCAGGATGGCTCCGCGCCATCATTTTTTGAGGATCAACCCCATCTCTCGCGCCATCTGCTTTACTGAGCCGGTATGCCGGCGAAGAACTGCGGCAATTTTCGCCGCGCCGAACCGCCGGCGTATCATCACCGACAATCTCTTGCGTTCGATGTCGGTCCATTCCTTCGGCTTCGATGATCTCATGCCGACCAGACCAGTGATGCCCGCCGTGCGCTATCGGCTTGCATGAAGAAGCCCCTCCGGCCCGCGCGTGCGCATAGAGAAACCGGACGGCCACAGAATCGGCGGGTTCCCTTCGGGCTAGCTGCCTCGGCTGGAAATGCCGAGGTTGTCGCAGGTCAACGCGAAGGCGTCTTTCGCTTTGGCGTCCTCGAAGCAAAAGCACATGCCGATGTCGGCGCGGTCTATATGCCAGTCCACTTTGTTTTCTTTGGCGATGCGAGAGGCTTCCCCGCGCAGGAGATCCAGTTGTCTTCCCGCAGCAAAAACGATCAAGCAATTTTCCTTTGACATTATGGTCGTTCTCCAATCGCAATCAGACGTTATGAAAAATGAAAACTAGATTCCGTCGCTGGTGTGTGGCGCTGCTTCTCCATCGGGATCTCTGTCGCGATAGAGATAATCGCCGAGGTAGTAAATTCCGACAAACGTGAAGAGCCCAAGCGCGGCAAGCACATACTTGCCCCAGTCGGACATGTTGAACGCTGCAGCGTCCCGCATCAAATCAGAGAGCATCGATTGTCCCATCGATCCCCGGCAGCCCAGCTTGAGAGGTTATAGATGGGGCGACAATTGAGCTATGCGGTTTGTGCCACTTTTTCCTGACTGGGAGAATATGGGTGGTGGCTAGCGATCTTTCTTCGGGAACCGCCGGCCTCCACGGTACGGCGGATGCCGTTATTAGGACACCAAAAATATGAATTTAGGACACTTGCGATTCACATATGAGTTCGCGGGAACCAAGGACATTGGGAAAACTCAAAAGCCCCGGGCGGGCTGAGCCATTTCACTTCGGAATTATTGAACCCAGGAAGGGCCGCTGAGGCCGGGTCAGCGGGCTCCTGTTCTTGGGATCAGGAACGGGCGCTCCACGCCGCCGTTCACCAAGCAGGACCTTGAGTAGTCTTCCTCAAGTGTTTCCTCCCTGACTTGGACCCCAGCCCAACGACAAAGCCGTCCCCACCACGTACGAAAGATGTCGGCTTGCGGGCGAGTAGCAACTCATATTGCACGCGTCAAATGCTGAAAGCGACTGCCCCGACACGCAACGCGCGCCGGGACAGCCTTCCTGCTCTGAACAGAGCAGACGTCGAGACGATCCTGCGGCTTCAGTTTTTCAGGACCTGGACACCTTCTTCGCGAACAGCTTGAAGGCTGCGCGGGTCGAGGTCGAGCGCATGGAGGATGGTCGGCGCGATCTGTGTGGTGAAGGTGGTGTCCTCGACGATCTTCGCGTGCTTGATGCGAGGCGAGGAGACCACCAGCAGCACGTTACGATCGTCGTCGGAAAAGCCGCCATGCTCGGCAAGCTTGCTGCCGCCAGTGCAGATGACGCCATGATCGGTGATCGCGAGGAAGTCCGGCACTCGACTGTTGTGGAACGGATCTGCGTAGAGCTTGGACAGTTCGTCGCGGTCGAGCAATTTCTGGATATGCAGATCGGCGGCGTGAGAGAGAATGTAGGCCTTGGCATCTGCATGGTAGGGATTCCCGGTCGCCGGATTGGTCGCCTGCTGCATTTGCGGCGACAACCAGACCAGCGCCCCGTCGTCACAGATCTCGAAGCCGTTGGCACCGAAACCGGGCGCGTTGCTATACAGCGCGTCAGAGATCGCCACGCGGTCCTTGACGTTGATCGGCGACTGCCCATGTTTGGCGCTGACGATGATCAGGGTCGATTCGTAGAGGTTCTGCGCCTTGAGCTCGTTGACGAACTTGCCGAGCGCGTCGTCCACGAACTGGAATTGCAGCGTGAGCGCATTGCCGGGCGTCGCCTGGGCGTCGGCGTAGCCGCCGACGAGGGATTTGTCGGCATCCGCGTGGCCTGCTTTGGCGAGCTTCTGGCCAACGCTGACCGCCTGGAAGTTCATGCCGAAGATCGCGGGGACCGGTTGATGTTGAGTTCGCGCGCCGTCATAGCCGTCAATCCAGTTCAATACCGCCTGCACTTTCAGCGAGTCGTAACTGCGAACGCCGGTATAGCTCTTGGTGTAGTCGTCGCCAGGCTTGGCGCCGGCGTCGAGCGTGTCCTGCGAATTGATCTCCGGCGCATAGAGTTCGTCGAGGCCCTTGCCCGACGGGCCCGCCAGATCCTCGTAGGCAGGATGCTTATCTGACCAAGCGGTGCCCATTCCAGCCGCCTTGATGACTTCGAAGATCGTGTTGGTACGAACGTATTCGTGCGGATAGACCGGGACGCACTGGCCGTTGACCAGCTTGCGCTGCATGTGGTCCGGATCGAGCTGCGTGTAAACCTGACCGAGCGTGCCGCCGGCGGTGTAATCGGCCACCAGCCCGCTGTCGTAATCGAAGCTCTTGTCGAGCGCTTCGAAGTTGGTGATCTCGGCGCCAGCCGCACCCGTGCAACCCGGATCCGCGAGATTCTGGCTGGTGTAGAATGCCTTGGAGGGATACGCGGCGCGGTCATAGCTGTCGTCATAGAACAGGCCACCGCCCTTCGGCGTGGCGCCGGTAACCTGTGCGAGCATGCCGGGATAGCTGTCCGACGGAGCGGTGGTAAAAGCGTTCGGATAGACGACGCCATGATTGGTGAGCTGGGCGAAATTGCCGCCAGGGCGGCTTTCGACCCAACGCTTCAGATCGATGGCATGCATGCCGTCGACGCTGATCAGCAATACATGCTTGTAGCCGTGTCGCTGCGAATGCCCACTGTCATCGTCCGCTCGCGCGACGGTGATGCCGCCGGCGAGCATCGCTGCCGCGACCGCGGCAGTTGACAAGAAATAGTCGCGAAAACCACGCATGAGTTCGCCCCTCGCTGCATTTGATGAGATGAGAATTGCCTTCGTCGAAGCTGCGGCAATCTGTCGCCGTCAGTTGACGTCGCGATGACATTTTTCTTGCGGTTACCTTTTTTTCCCGAAAATCGGGGAGGGCAGGCTCTTATGATATCCATCGTGCGCGTCGCTCGATGAGTCGCGCGATCGGGCTCATGAGCTTGTTTGGCGACTGCTAACGACTCCGTCCCCGGCTTTGGAAATCCGGGCTTGGAACAAAGGTCGGCGGGCTCGATTGCATTTCCATGAAATGGATCGTCGGCACCCTTGCTGTCGTCCTGACCATTCTTTTGGTCTATGCCGGATCGGCTTTAATCTCCATCTTGGGTCTCGTGTCAGCCGTTCGGAACGGTGACGTTGCTCAAATCATGACGCGGACCGACTTGCCGCGCGTCCGCCATTCTCTCGTCGAGCAGTTGAACACCGCCTACCTCGAACGGCTCGAGCAAAAACGCCCGCTGCGACCGATCGAGCGGATGGCGATTACCTCGCTTGGCACAACGATCGCCGACGATTTTACCACGAAGCTCGTCACGCCAGAGAATCTGTCGGTGCTGCTGCGCAGCGGGACCGTCCGCAACGCCGCAGAGAATATCAGTTTTGGGACGATGTCATCGCTAGCTGATCTGGACGCGTCAAACATCTTCGTCCTCCTCGGACGGATTCGTCCGATCAAGCCCGACGAATTTGCGCTTGGGTTCGGTCGGGGCGAAAACGCCGGCAGTATCAGCATGCATTTCGAGTGGACGGGCTGGAAGCTATCGGGCGTTGGCCTGCCGCAGCGAATCGTAGCCAACATGGTCGATCGGCTGCCGACGCGTTGATCCACATCGTTGAAGGTCAATCATCCCCCTTGCGCAAACGCTCCTTGCCGCAGCATTTGGATGGATTTTTACAATGATAGCGTGATGGTTGGGCGCTCCTGGCTTGGCGCGCCCGCAGGGTATCGTGTTGCGTCCCCTTTTTCGGCACTAAGCACCTGATATTCTGATGACTCTGGCTCACCACGCAGGTCAGCCCGGGCGCGCCTATGGAACCTTGCCGCCACCTCCGCGTTGTCTCGGCATGACCGAGAACGTTTCCTTCCGACGCAAACCCTTGACCCCTGAACAGCGTCAGGCGCGCGATGCGGCCCGGCGTCAGGAGGCGGAGAAAGCCATGCGCGACCATGAGGCCGCGCAGAAGGCGTTCCATGCCAATCGCGAACGGCTGAAGGCCGAACGGCTCGCGCGCGAAGCGGCTGCGGCCAAGGATTGATGGCCAAGGACTGATGGCCAAGGATTGATCCGCGCAGATCTCGCCCATCACAACTCTTCCGAAAGGCAGCCGTCGCCTCGAGCGCCCGTTGCCTTTCGCCGTGCGCGCAAGGCAAGCTCGAGCGAGTGGACGGCGGAGGCTTGACGGCGCTCGGTTTCCGGGAGGATGATTCAAACAATCCCGATTGACGAGAACCACGGAGACGATCCGCTTCCACTCTCTTCACCGGCGCAACGCAATGGAGCTGAGAATGACTACGTTCGACAAGCGCGAGCAGGGTTTTGAGGCCAAATTCGCCCACGACGAGGAGCTCATGTTCAAGGCCACGGCCCGGTCCAACAAGCTGCTCGGCCTGTGGGCCGCGGGGCAGCTCGAGCTCACGGGGGATGCGGCGGCGAGCTATGCGACCGCGCTGGTGACCGCGAGCCTGGAGAACCGGTCGGTCGACGAGACCTTGCGCAAGGTGTCGGACGATCTAGCCGGCAAGGGCATATTGCCCGAACAGGTCGCGCAGAAGATGAGGGAATGCCTGCATCAAGCGCTGGCGCAGCTCGAAGCCCTGCCGAGCGACCAGCGCTAGCGATCAGCGGCCCCTGGCCGGCGGCTCACTCCGCGTGCCTGCGCACGCCACTGTCGCTGAGCTTGTCGACGAAGGCGATGCCAATCGCCGAGGCTATGAAGGTGATGTGGATCAGCACCTGCCACATCACGCCCTTCTCGGTGAAGCCGGCGCGGTCCGAGCCGAGATTGCCGGCCTCGATGAAGGTGCGCAGCAGCGCGATCGAGGAGATGCCGATGATGGCCATCGCGAGCTTGATCTTGAGCACGCTCGCATTGACATGGCCGAGCCATTCCGGCTCGTCGGGATGGCCGGCAAGGTCGAGCCGGGACACGAAGGTCTCGTAGCCGCCGACGATCACCATCACCAGCAGGTTCGAGATCATCACGACGTCGATCAGCGCGAGCACGCTCATCATGATCTGCTGCTCGGTGAGGTCGAGGGCGTGCCAGGACAGATGCCAGAGCTCCTTGACGAACAGCGCGATGTAGACGCATTGCGCGATGATCAGCCCAAGATAGAGCGGCAATTGCAGCCAGCGCGAGCCGAAGATGACCATCGGCAGTGCGCGCAGGCGCGGCGAGGGCGGGTGGGGTCCGGTCCTGGTCTCAGGCTCAACCAACATTCGGGCAATATCCACGCAGTCTCTGATCCCTCCCCATCTAACCCGACAAGATGGCCGGCGGAAGACGCCGCGCTTGCAGGCCGCTCCCTGCAGATCGCGCGGCCGCATGCTATCCTGCCGAAACGGTCGTCGCGTGATGGCCTTGGGGCGGAGGTTGAGTGGTGTCCGGCAGTCTTCTTGGCAGAACTTTCGGCAGGATCGTCAGCACGACCGGCCTGGTCCTTGCGGTCCTTGGCGCCGGCATGACCGGAGGGTCGGCGATGCCGCTGACGCCGTTTCGCTACGAGGGGCAGGCGCAGCGCCATTGTCCCGGCGACAAGGTGGTGTGGCTGGATTTCAGGAAGGGCGTCTACTACGCCAAGGGCCAGAAGCGTTACGGCCAGGGATTCGATGGCAGCTTTGTCTGCCTGAACGAGGTCCGCGGTAGCTCCTATCGCCGTTCGCTGCTGGGCTTGCGCTGAGCGGCGCGCCGCCAATCAGGAAAGAGCGGGGTGTTATTTCAGCCAGGCAGCTTCACCGGCACGTGCGGGGAGGTGCTGACGATCCGGGGACTTCCGTCGGGATAGGTGCGGCTGCCGCGGATCAGCGATTCCAGGACGATCATGAATTTCTCTGCAAGCATTTTCGTCACCCTCGTTGGTGATGGCCTCTTGAAATTAAGTCGAGGCGTCGGTTGCGAAAATTCAATCAACTAAAAGGGAGCCCGACAATCCGGGACAACCCACGCTTTGCTGCGACGCGATACGCTTGGATCAAGCCGAATGAATTGGGGTGGGGTCAGCCGAAGGCCAGCGCCACGAGGCTCGAGCACAGCAGCACCAGGCCGCCAGCGGTCAATGCCAGGAAACCATCGGATACGAAGTCATGGTTGCGCATGGGACACCTGCCGCTCTTGTCTTCGATGCTCCGCCGGATTGATTAAAAATGTCCGAACGTGCCGTCGTGGAAAAAGAGGTGATGCGTGTCGCCGCGCGGGCGCCCTCAGGCGCGCGTGCGGTAACCTTCAAACGCATGGGCCAGGAAGATGCCTGCGCTCACCAGACCCATCAGTGCCGAAACCGTCTCGATCATCGTCAGATTCCAATCCGCCCCTGCACCCGAGAGAACGCATGCAGCCTTGCACAGTCAAAAGAATTCCGGTGAGCACCGCGACAATGGGGGTGGAGTGAGGATTCGGCGCAACAGACTGTCCGGGCCTGGTACAGCGAAACGGGTCCGCGTTCCGTAGTCCAACGGAGAGAAACGAACTTTCAGTTTACCATCTTGGTGCGACGAGCGCGGGCTCCCCATTTCCGCCGTGTTCCGGTTGCGATATCGTCGTGACGTCCGACGCGGTGGTGGGCCGCGCTGGATAAACCCCGGCAGAAGGCCTGTCCGCAATCAAGGCGGGTTGGGCACGCGTCCGGCGAAATGGTATTTGGGGCGAATGGGGATCCGGTCAGATTCGGTAGTACGGGCCGCGCGCGGTGTTGCTGCGGCTGCGATCTGTCTTGCGCTCGCCAATTGTGCCTCGTCGGGCAAATTCGCCAGCCGTGTCGATCCGAAATACGGCGTCTCCTCCAGCCCCCGGGTTGTTGCCTGGGGCGAACCGGTCCCAAAGGGCGGCGGCACCTACCGTGTCGGCAAGCCTTATGTCGTGGCAGGCCGGACCTACGTGCCTGAAGAGGACGTCAACTACCGCGCCGAAGGCCAGGCCTCCTGGTACGGCGATGACTTCCATGGCCGCCTGACCGCCAATGGCGAGGTGTTCGACATGGGCTCGCTGACGGCGGCGCATCCGACCCTGCCGATGCCGTCCTACGCGCGGGTGACCAATCTTTCGAACGGCAAGTCGCTGATCGTCCGCGTCAATGACCGCGGGCCCTATCACGGCAACCGGCTCATCGACGTCTCGAACAAGGCCGCCGAACTGCTTGAATTCAAAGGCAACGGCGTCGCCAAGGTTCGCGTCGAATATGTCGGCCGGGCGCCCCTGGAAGGCTCCGACGACCGCCAGCTGATGGCGACCCTGCGCACCGGCATTCCGGCGCCGTCGCCCTCGATGGTCCGGGTCGCCTCGGCAAAACCGTTCGTGCCCGAGCTGCCGTCGTCGACCCGCGGTGCCATCCGCGGCGAGGTCCCGATGCCGGAGGGGCGGCCCTATAGTCTCGGAAGCGCCTCCGCCGATGTCGCCTCGATTAACGCAACCTCGGAAATGTCGGCCTCGAGCCGCAGCCGCGGCCGGGCGCCCCAGAACACCCGGCAGGTGTCGTATGACGAGGACGGTCGCTACGCCAATGATGGCGGCTCGGTCTCCGATGGGGCCGCGGAAGCCCGCAGCATTCTGACCGGCCGCGGCCTCTACTGAGCCGCGCTCTCCTTCAGGAATGTCACCAGCGCAGCGTTCACCTCGTCGGGCCGCTCCTGCTGCACCCAGTGGCCGGCGCCATCGATGATCAGCTTCCGCGTGAGGTTCGGCAGCACCCGCTCCAGCTCGTTGACGCGCTTGGCTCCGATCAGGCCGGTGATGACGGCGTCCCGCGAGCCTGCGATGAAGAGGGACGGCTGATGGATCTGTGCATCTTGCCAGGGCGCCGTGAGCTCCCAGTTGCGGTCGATGTTGCGATACCAGTTCAGTCCGCCGCGGAAGCCGGACTTGCGGAAGGTCTCGGTGAAATAGGCGAGGTCGGTTTCGGATAGCCAGGCGGGCAGCGGCTCCTCGGTGGTTGCATGGCCGAGAAAGCCCTTGCCCTCCTGCACGAACATGGCCGCGGTGGGATCGGCAAGTCCGCGTCCGCCGAGCACGATGCGCATGGTGCGAGCGACGTCGCGCTCGAGCTCGGCCTCGGCGACGCCGGGCGTCTGGAAATATTGCCAATAGAAGTTGGTGACGCCGCCCTGGCGCAGCAGGTCGAGCGGCTTGCCACGGCCGCGGAACGGCGGCGGCACGCTGAGGCCCGCGACCGCCGTGAAGATATCGGGACGGAATAGCGCCGCGTGCCAGGCGACCGGCGCGCCCCAGTCGTGGCCGACGACCATGGCTTTGGTTTCGCCGAGCGCCTGCACCAGGCCGACCACGTCGCCGACCGTATCGAAGATCGAATAGGCTGAGACCTCGGATGGCGCCGCGCTCTGGCCGTAGCCGCGCATGTCGGGCGCAACGACGTGGAAGCCGGCGGCTGCGAGCGCCGGGATCTGGTGGCGCCAGGAGTAGGAGAGTTCGGGCCAGCCATGGCAAAGCACCACCAGCGGTCCCTGGCCCTGCTCACGGATGAAGAGCTCGATCCCGTTGGCCTTGATGACGCGGGTGGAAGACATCGCTTTTCCGCCTTGTTTCAGGGGTTTGGTCGAAAATCATGAGGTTCCACGATAGGGGCGTGGAAAGAATCGTGCAATCTCCGGGGTGAGCGACCATCCTCGTGTTGTTCGCACCGGTTCCAACTGTTAGAACGCCGCTCTCAGGGCTTCGCCATGGCATTTCGTATTTCTTTGCCGCGTCCAAGCCGGCCCACGGCCGGGACGCTGGCGCGTGGCCTGATCGCGACGCTTCTCGTTGTGAGCGTCGGCTGGAGTGGAGTGCTCTACGCCGCCAACCAGAGCGTTCAGGGTGCCAAGAAAACGGAAGATTCCGGCTTCGACGGCGATGCGCCCACGGCGATCCTGATCGAAGCCTCCAGCGGCAGCGTGCTGTTCGAGAAGAACGCCGACGAGCTGCGCGCGCCCTCCAGCATGATGAAACTGATGACCGCGGAGGTCGTCTTCAATGCCGTCAAGAAGGGCGACATCAAGCTGACCGACGAATATCGGATCAGCGAGAATGCCTGGCGCAGGGGCGGCGCGCCGTCCGGCGGCTCGACCATGTTCGCCGCCATCAACAGCAAGGTTTCGGTGGATGATCTTCTGCATGGCGCGATCATCCAGAGCGGCAATGACGCGTGCATCGCGCTCGCCGAAGGCATCGCCGGCAATGAGCGCCTTTTCGCCGCCGACTTCATGACCAAGCGCGCCCGCGAGCTCGGCCTGACCAGATCGACCTTCGGCAACTCCAACGGCTTGCCCGACCCCGGCAACAAGATGACGGTGCGTGAGCTCGGCATCCTCGCCCGCCACATCATCCTGGATTACCCGGAATTCTACAAACTGTTCGGCGAGAAGGAGTTCACCTGGAACAAGATCCGCCAGCCGAACCGCAATCCTCTGCTGAATTCAATGGAAGGCGCCGACGGCCTGAAAACCGGCTACACCAAGGAAGGGGGCTACGGCATGGTCGGCTCGGCCGTGCAGAATGGCACGCGGCTGATCGTCGTCGTCAACGGGTTGGAAGACCCCGAGGACCGCGCCACCGAAGCCAAGAAGATGCTGGAATGGGGCTTCCGCAATTTCGAGACCCGCGTGCTGATCGCGGCCGACCAGCCGGTCGGCTACGCCAAGGTGTTCGGCGGAGAGAGCCGCTCCGTCAAGCTCGTCGCCAAGGAGCCCGTGAAGGTGATGGTGCACAAGAACGGGAACGACAAGCTGATCGCGCGCATCGTCTATAGCGGCCCGGTGCGTGCGCCGATCCAGGAGGGCCAGCCGGTGGGCGTGGTACGGGTCTGGCGCAGCGGCAGCATCGCGGTGGAGACGCCGGTCTATGCCGCAGAGGCGATCGGCACCGGCTCGACCATGCGCCGCGCGATCGACGGCGCCAGCGAACTCGTGATCGGCGCCTTCCGCGCAGGCGCCGAGAAGCTCTGATCATGACCGAGATCACGGCACAGCGCCCGTCCGGACGCGGACGCTTCATCACCTTTGAAGGCGGAGAGGGGGCGGGCAAGTCGACCCAGATCAAGAAGCTCGCCGACCGGCTGAAGGCGGCCAAGCTCCGCATCGTCGTCACGCGCGAGCCGGGCGGCTCACCTGGCGCCGAGATCATGCGCCATCTCGTGCTCTCCGGTATGGGCAAGCTGCTCGGGCCCGAGGCCGAGACGCTGCTGTTTGCCGCCGCGCGCGACGACCATGTCCGCACCCGGATCCAGCCCGCGCTCAACCAGGGTGCTTGGGTCCTGTGCGACCGCTTCGCCGACTCGACGCGGGCCTATCAGGGCAGCGTCGGCAGCGTGCCGGCCGGGCTGATCAACGCGATGGAGCGGGTCACGATCGGCGATCTCAGGCCGGACCTCACCTTCATTCTCGACCTGCCCGTCGAGATCGGCTTGCAGCGTGCTGCCGCACGTCGCGGCAAGGGGGCGCCGGACCGGTTCGAGGGTGAAAACCTCAGGTTCCATCAAGGCCTGCGCGACGCCTATCGCAGGATCGCGGCGGAAGAACCCGCGCGCTGCGTGCTGATCGACGCCAACGCCGATGTCGACACGGTCGCCGGACGCATCTGGACCGCGCTGCGCGAGCGCCTGCTTCCCACGCCAGCATCGGCGGTTTCGATATGAGCCAGCGCCAGGCCGAGCGCGGGGCCGCCATTGCGCATCCGCGCGAGAACAGCCGTCTGTTCGGCCATCACGAGGCCGAGCTGGCGCTGCTCACCGCCTATCGCAGCGGGCGCATCCCGCATGCCTGGCTGATCGGCGGGCCACAAGGGATTGGCAAGGCGACGCTGGCCTACCGGATGGCGCGCTTCGTGCTCGCCCACGGCCAGCCGCTTGCGCCGGCCGTGCAGCGTTCCGAGAGTCTGGCGCTCGATCCCGACGACCCCGTGGCGCGGCAGATCGCCGCCGGCTCGCATGGCGGCCTGTTGACGCTGGAGCGCACCGCCAACGATCGCGGCGTGATGCGCACCGTGATCACGGTGGACGAGACGCGTGAGACCATCGCGTTCTTCGGCTCGACGGCTGCGGCGGAAGGCTGGCGCGTCTGTATCGTCGACACCGTCGACGAGCTCAATCCGAACGCGGCGAATGCGCTTTTGAAAATTCTCGAGGAGCCGCCGCAGCAATCGCTGTTCTTGCTCGTGAGCCACGCGCCCGCGCGGGTGCTGGCGACGATCCAGTCGCGATGCCGCAAGCTGCGCCTGCGTCCGCTCGCAACCGACGAGGTGATCAGCGCCGCGGCAGCCGCCGCCGACATTGAGCCGAGCGACCCGGCGCTGCGCGAGGCGGCGGAGGCCTCCGAGGGCAGCGTCGCGCGGGCGTTGACGCTTCTCGGCGGCGATGCGCTCAAGCTGCAGCAGCGCACGGCCGCGCTGCTCGCGCGCCTGCCGCAGGTCGATCCGCGCGAATTGCACACGCTCGGCGATTCCCTCGGCACCAGCGACCGCGTCGCGCTCGCCGCCTTTATCGACGGCATCGATCGCTGGATCGCCGAGCGCCTGCATGCGGACGAAGCCTGCGCCAACCAGAACCTGCCGCGCCTTGCGCGCCTTGCGGAGGTATGGGAAAAGATCGTCCGCGCCGCGCGCGACACCGAAACCTACAATCTGGAGCGAAAGCCCTTGGTTTTCTCGGTGTTCGGCTGGCTGGCGGACGCAACGCGCTAGGCGCAGGTTCGTTTCCAAATTTTGAGAAGCCGGTAAAGGAATTCGTGGTGGCAACGCGAGCTAAGAAAACCGTCAAAGCCAAGAGCGGCAAGAAGGCTGCGAAGAAAGCCGCCAAGAAGGCGACGAAGGCGCGTGCGCGCAAGGCTGCCAAAAAGACCAAGAAGGCAGCCGCCAAGAAGGGCGTGAAAAAGACGACGAAGGCGGCAAAGAAGACCGGCAAGAAAGCAGCCAAGAAGCAGGTCGTCGCCAAGAAGGCTTCGAAGAAGAAGGCTGCCAAGGCACAGGCTAAGACACAGGCCAAGGCTCCGGCGAAGAAGGCGGTCAAAAGGGTGAGGGTGGCTGCGCCGCCCGTCGCGTCGGCTCCCGTCGCTCCGCCGAAGGCTGTGAAGCCGAAGGCGCCGCGCGCGCCGAAGGCTGCTGCTGTTCCGCAGACCGCCGCGCCCGTTGCCGCATCTGCGCGCAACAACGCATTCTACATCACGACGGCGATCGCCTATCCCAACGGCAACCCGCATATCGGTCACGCCTATGAAGCGATTTCGGCAGACGTGCTCGCGCGCTTTGCGCGGCTCGACGGCAAGGACGTGTTCTTCCTGACCGGCACCGACGAGCACGGTCTGAAGATGATCCAGACCGCGCAGAACGAAGGTCTCACTCCCTCCGCGCTCGCCACCCGCAACGCCGGCCGCTTCAAGGAAATGGACGAGCGCCTGAACGTGTCGTTCGACCGCTTTATCCGCACCACCGAAGCGCAGCATCATGACTCCAGCAAGGAGATCTGGCGGCGCATGGCCGCCAATGGCGACATCTACGCCGACACTTATTCCGGCTGGTACTCGGTGCGGGATGAGGCCTATTACGCTGAGGACGAGACGCGCCTCAACGATGACGGCGTGCGCCTTGGTCCCCAGGGCACGCCGGTCGAGTGGGTTGAGGAGAAGAGCTACTTCTTCCGCCTGTCGGCCTATCAGGACAGGCTGCTGAAGCTCTACGAGGAGCATCCCGACTTCATTGGCCCGGACGCGCGCCGCAACGAGGTGACGAGCTTCGTCAGAAGCGGCCTGCGCGATCTCTCGATCTCGCGCACCACGTTCGACTGGGGCGTGAAGGTCCCTGATGACGAAGAGCACGTGATGTATGTCTGGGTCGACGCGCTCACCAACTACATCACCGGCGTCGGTTTCCCCGACGAGAGCGACGGTAATTGGCGCTATTGGCCGGCCGATGTGCACATCATCGGCAAGGACATCATCCGCTTCCACGCAGTCTACTGGCCGGCGTTCCTGATGTCGGCCGGCATTCCGGTGCCGAAGCGCGTCTATGCCCACGGATTCCTGTTCAACAAGGGTGAGAAGATGTCGAAGTCGGTCGGCAACGTCGTCGACCCCTTCAACCTCGCGGATCAGTATGGCGTCGACCAGATGCGCTATTTCTTCCTGCGCGAGGTGCCGTTCGGCCAGGACGGCAACTACAACCACGAAGCCATCGTCGCGCGCATCAATGCCGATCTCGCCAACGATCTCGGCAATCTCGCGCAGCGCTCGCTGTCGATGATTGCCAAGCAATTGGGCGGTGTGCTGCCCGAGCCCGGCGAGTTCAGCGATAACGACAAGGCGATCCTCGGAATGGCTGATGGCATGATCGCAGCTAGCCGCGAGGCGATGGCGAGCCAGCAGATACATCACTGGCTCAACGCCGTGTGGGCCGTGGTCGCGGAAGCCAACCGCTACTTCGCGGGCGAGGCGCCTTGGGCGCTCGCCAAGACCGATCCTGCGCGGCAGAAGACGGTGCTGTATGTGACGGCGGAAGTGGTCCGCCAGATCGCGATCCTGGCCCAGCCGGCGATGCCGACCGCCTCGGGATTGCTGCTCGACAGCCTCGGTATCCCGAAAGGAGAGCGCAACTTTGCCATGCTGGGCGGTGAGAAGCGGATCGCGGCCGGCTCGACGCTGCCGGCGCCGACGCCGGCGTTCCCGCGCTACATCGAGCCGGCGGCCTAAGGGGCGCTCGCACGATGCTGGTCGATAGCCACTGCCATCTGGATTTTCCGGACTTTTCGGAGGATCTCGACGGGATCGTGTCGCGCGCGCGTGCGGCCGGCATCAAGCGCATGGTGACGATCTCGACGCGGGTGCGGCGGCTGACCGAATTGCTTGCGATCGCCGAGCGGTATGACGACGTCTACTGCTCGGTCGGCACCCATCCGCACAATGCGGATGACGAAGACGGTATCGCGCCGGACGAACTCATCGCGCTGACACAGCATCCCAAGGTCGTCGCGCTCGGGGAGGCCGGGCTGGATTATTTCTACCACAACGGCTCACCGGAGGCGCAGGCGAGGGGCTTTCGCGCGCATATCGCAGCAGCGCGCGCAACCGGCCTGCCGCTCGTGATTCACACCCGCGAGGCGGACGAGGATTGCGGCCGGATCCTGGAAGAAGAAGTCGCGAAGGGATCGTTTCGCGCTGTGCTGCATTGTTACACGGGTGGGCGCGAACTGGCGATGAAGGCGGTTTCGCTCGGGCTCTACATCGGCTTCACGGGCATCCTGACCTTCAAGAAGTCAGAGGCTCTGCGCGCGCTCGCAGCCGAACTGCCGTCCGATCGTATTATGGTTGAAACAGACTCTCCCTATCTTGCGCCCGGCAAGTTTCGGGGCAAACGCAACGAGCCGGCCTATGTGGTGGAGGTCGCAAAGGTACTCGCCGAAACGCGCGGCGTGTCGCTCGAGGAAATCTCCCGCCAGACCACCGAAAACTTCTTCCGCCTGTTCTCCAAGGTGAAAGCGTAAGACCAGGAGCCGCATGACACTGACGCTGACGATCCTGGGCTGCGGCTCCTCCGCCGGCGTGCCGCGCCCGGCCCTCGGCTGGGGCGCCTGCGATCCCAACAACCCGAAGAACCGTCGGCGCCGCTGCTCGCTGATGGTCGAGCACACCGCCGACCACGGCACCACGCGCATCGTGATCGACACCTCACCTGACCTGCGCGAGCAACTGATCGATGCCAATGTCGATCACATCGATGCGGTGTTCTTGACGCATGAGCATGCCGACCAGACCCACGGCATGGATGATTTGCGTTCGGTCGTGCTGCACATGCGCCGGCGCATTCCGACCTATTTCAATCAGTCGACCGCCAAGGACATCATGGCGCGGTTTTCCTACTGCTTCATCTCGCCTGAAGGCAGTGACTATCCGCCAATCCTGACCCGGCATTCCATCGAAGCCGGAGAAAGCCAGACCATTTTGGGGAAGGGCGGTGCGGTCACGCTCTCGGCCTTCATCGTGCAGCACGGCCAGATCCCGGCGCTCGGCTATCGCATCGGCAACGCCGCCTACACGCCCGACCTCAACGACATCCCGCGGGAAAGCTGGGGCGCGCTGGAAGGTCTCGATCTCTGGATCGTCGACGGCTTGCGTTACACCACTCACACCAGCCATTTCAGCATCAATGACGCGCTGTCCTGGATCGAACGCTTCAAGCCGAAGCGCGCGGTCATCACCAACATGACGGCGGATGTCGACTACGAGGTGCTCAGGCACAAGCTGCCCGCGGGCGTCGTGCCCGCCCATGACGGAATGCGCCTGGAGACGCACTGAGCCTGCCTACCAGGCGTAGCGCAGCGCGGCCCTGCCGGTGTAGGAGCGCAGCAGGCTCGAGAGCTCGCTGTCGAAATTCGCCGCGGCGGACCAGCCATCGATCCCTCGCAGTTCGAACGCAACGCCCGCCAAGGCCGAGTCGGCCGCGCGCAGTGTGCCGCCGGTGAAGAAGCTCTGGCCCGGCAAGGCCCGGAATGTCGACGGCGTCGATTGCGTCGCGCTGACATCGTGCGCCCAGGCGAGCCGTCCTCGCAGGTTGATCGAGCTCCCCGCAAGCCCAAACGATGTGCTCGTGCGCAAGCCGAGCTCGGTACGGCCGTCGGTGAAGCTGCTGTCGCTGCCGGCCGCCGCTGCAAACCCACCTGCCGCATAGGCCGGCTGGCCGCCATTGCCGGGCAGGCGGAACGTCGTGACCTCCGCGGCCGCATAGGGCGTAACGCCGAGCCAGCGCGTGGCAAAACGATAGCCGCTCTCAATGCGGCCGGAATAAGCGTTGGCGTTGAGGGCCGCGTTGAGCTGGTCGGTCCCCGCTGGCGTCGCCGCATAGCCGTTGGTGATGGCCTGCCAGCCATAGGCCAGCGCGGTCGCAACATAGGCCGCTCCGACGGCGTGCCTGACGAAAGCGCCGGCCTGGAACAGATCGGATTGGCCGCTGGAATAATTATTGGCAAAGCCGGTGCCGCCGCCCGCGAGCGCAAATCCCATCCGCGTCTGCGGCGAGAGCGAATAGTCGGCGCCAACGACGGTGCCATAGCTCCGGTTGGCGGCGCCGGCGCCGCCGGTCGACACCTGTGATCCACTGAAGCCCGCTGCCCAGACGTTCCAGTGCGGAGCCGCGAGCGAGGGCTTGCCGTAGATCGCCTCATAGGCCTCGCGTCCGATGCCGCCATGCGTCTGGTCGTTGCCCACGGACGCATAGGCCGTAAGCTCCGCATCGAATTCGGCAGGCGTAGCGCCGCGGCCATCGATGGCGGGATCGAGCAGGGTCCGCGTGAACTGCGTCATCGCGAGGAAGGTGGCCTGCGCCTTCTCGGTCTGCGCGGCGCCGTCGGGGCGGCCGCCAAAGGCCTGTTGCATGCCGACGAACCTCGGCCCGCCGGCGGCGCCTTGCGGATCGGCGTTCCAGCCGTAGCCCGGCTGGATGCCGCCACCGCCGCTGCCATTGCCGAACCACGCGCCGGCGAAAGGCGGTTGCTGCGGGCCGCCGAACATCGCGGGACCGGCGAAATTGTTGAAGCCGTAGCCTACATTCGGGCCGGCGGGCCCAGGACTCTGCCCGCCCGCGAACGCGCCGAGCTCGCGCATGGTCTGCGCGCTGGCCGCGCCGGGCAGCAAGAGTCCAGCCGTCAATAGCAGCAGCGCCAGACGCGCACGCACGTCTGCGCTCACGACACCAACCGCATGAAACGCCCCAACCGCGCCGGTCGCCAGCCGCGAGCTCCGCGCGGCGAATCATCTGGAATCAGCGAATCCGACTGGTTGTGAGGGTAGGTTGGTCTCTAACGTTTTCCAACCTTTTCCGGTCGTGTCTTGATGTCGTCGGACGTGCACAATCGATTGCAGGCGAATCGCGAGCAGCACGAAGCGCCGCGTCAATCCGCGGCCTTAGGGGCGCATCCGTTTACAGGTCAGCTCAGGCCGAGATCGCCTTGGTCGATCCGACCTCGTTGCGCAGCAGGAATTTCTGGATCTTGCCGGTCGAGGTCTTCGGGATCGGTCCGAACACGACGGCCTTCGGCGTCTTGAAGCCGCTCATGTGAGTGCGGCAGAAGGCGATGATGTCGGCTTCGCTTGCGCTGGCGCCGTCCTTCAGCTCGACGAAGGCGCAGGGCACCTCGCCCCATTTCGGATCGGGTTTTGCCACCACCGCCGCGAACAGCACGGCCGGGTGCTTGTAGAGGATGTCCTCGACCTCGACGGAGGAGATGTTCTCGCCGCCGGAGATGATGATGTCCTTGGAGCGGTCCTTGATGATGACGTAGCCGTGCTCGTCGAGCACGCCGAGATCGCCGGTGTGAAGCCAGCCGCCTTCGAAGGCTTCCTTGGTGGCCTTCTCGTTCTTCAAGTATCCCTTCATCACGATGTTGCCGCGGAACATGACCTCGCCGATGGTCTCGCCATCGCGCGCCACCTCCTGCATGGTCTGCGGATTGATGACGGTGACGGCTTCCTCTAGCGGATAGGATACGCCCTGCCGGCGCTTCATGCTCGCGCGCGCGGGCGCGGGCAGTTCGTCCCAGCCGGGTTGCTCGGCGCAGACGGAAGCGGGGCCGTAGACCTCGGTCAAACCGTAGACGTGAGTGAGCTTGATGCCGATGCTCTCGGCACCCTCCAGCACAGCGACCGGCGGCGCAGCGCCGGCGATCAGGCCGACGACGCGGCGCGCGGCGTTGCCTTTGGGCGCATCGGGTGCGTTGATCAGCGTGTTGTAGACGATCGGCGCGCCGCACATGTGGGTGACGCCGTGCTGCTTGATCAGCTCGAAGATCTTGGTCGGTTCGACCTTGCGCAGGCAGACATTGATGCCGGCGGCCGCCGCGATCGTCCAGGGGAAGCACCAGCCGTTGCAGTGGAACATCGGCAGTGTCCAGAGATAGACCGGATGCTGGCCGAGATTGCCGGCGAGGATGTTGCTCACGGCGTTCAGATAGGCGCCGCGATGATGGGTGACGACGCCCTTGGGATTGCCCGTCGTGCCCGAGGTGTAGCTCAGCGCAATGGCGTCCCACTCGTCCCGCGGCAGGATCGCGGTGAAGTTCGGATCGCCTTCCGCAACGGCAGTTTCATAGTCGATCTCGCCGATCCGCTTGCCGCCCTTGAACGCGGCGTCGTCGACGTCGATCACGAGGGGCTTGGGCCCCGTCATCTGCGCCAGCGCGTCAGAGATCACGCCGGCAAATTCGGGATCGACCAGGATGATCTTGGCGCCGCCATGGTCGAGCTGGAACGCGATCGAGGGCGCATCGAGGCGGATGTTCAGCGCATTGAGCACCGCGCCGGTCATGGGCACCGCGAAGTGCACTTCGTTCATTGCCGGCACGTTCGGCAGCATCGCCGCGACGGTGTCGCCGACGCCGATGCCCTTGCCTGCAAGCCAGGAGGCAAAGCGCCGGCAGCGCTCGTAGGTCTGCGCCCAGGTAAAGCTGCGGCCTTCGTAGACTGTGCCGACGTGATCGGGATAGACGGCGGCGCTGCGCGCGAGGAAGCTCAGTGGCGTCAGCGGCACGTAATTGGCGGGAGTCTTGTCGAGGCCGAGATTGTACTGGTTCTGCCGGTCACTCATCGACACCCTCCTTCACGCCGCGTCAAAGGAATCCGATCGAAATCCAGGGGAAGATCGCGACGATGATCAATCCCACGAGCAGCGCCAGCAGGTAGCCCCAGATCGGCCTGATGCCTTCGGCCGGATCGACGCGTCCGATGGCGCAGGCGGCATAATAGCCGACGCCGAAGGGTGGGGCGAATAGCCCGATACCCATCGCCAGAATGATCACCATGGCATAGTGCACCTCGTGCACCCCGACGGCGCGGGCGATCGGAAACAGCAGCGGCCCGAACAGCACGATGGCGGGAATTCCCTCGAGCACGCTGCCGAGGATGGTGAAGGCCAGGATCGAGACGGCAATGAAGGAGGCCGAGCCGCCGGGCAGGCCGGTCATGGCTGAAGCCAGCGAGCGCGAGAAGCCGGATTGGGTCAGGCCCCAGGCCATGCCGGTGGCCGTGCCGATGATGAGAAGGATCGCGCCCGACAGCGCCGCGGTCTCGACCAGCATTGGGAACAGCCGCCGCCAGTCGAAGCGGCGGTAGATCAGGAGCCCGACCAGGACGCCATAGACGATGCCGATGGTGGAAACTTCCGTGGCCGTCGCGATGCCCTCGACCACGGCGTAACGGATCACGAAGGGCAGCGCGAGCGCGGGCAGGGCGATGATGAAGGTCTTGCCGATCTCGCCAGCCGTGGCGCGTTGGACGTGGCTCATGTCCTCATGGCGGTAGCGCCACCACACCAGCATGCAGAGTGTGACCGCCAAAACCCCGCCGGGCAGCAGGCCGCCCGTGAACAGCGCCGCGATCGAGACACCTGTCACCGAGCCGATGGTGATCAGCACGAGGCTCGGCGGAATGGTCTCAGTCTGCGCGCCGGTTGCCGCGAGCAGGGCGACGAGATCGCCGGGCTTGGCGCCGCGTTCCTTCATCTCGGGGAACAGCACGGGTGCAACCGCGGCCATGTCGGCGGCCTTGGCGCCGGAGATGCCGGAGACCAGGTACATGGCGCCGACCAGCACGTAGTGCAGGCCACCGCGGACATGGCCGAGCAGGCTGGCCAGGAACGCCACCATGGCCCGCGCCATGCCGGTCATCTCGATCAGGAGCCCCAGGAACACGAACAGCGGCACCGACAGCAGGATGAGGTGGCTCATGCCCTCGTCCATGCGGCCGACCAGCACCATCACCGGCGTGCGCGTGGTCAGCGCCAGATAGCCGAAGATCGCGAGCCCAAAGCCGAACGCAATGGGAACGCCGGCGAAGACGCAGAAGCCGGCAACGCCGACGAAGAAGATGACGAGGTTGAGGTTGCCGAGCGGCCGCAGATAAGGCTCGGCGAGCCAGAACAAACCGACGACAACGGCGACGGTCGCCACGGCCGCCAGCACCAGCCGAAAGTCCGGGGCCCGCAACAGTCGTAGCACCGCGAATGCCGCCATCAGGCAGATGCCAACCGGCAAGGCCACGGCGCGCCACATGTTCGAGATCTGCAGCGCCGGCGTGGTGATGAAGCTTTCCTCATAGGCGTAATCGTACGCCGGCCAGACGATCATCACGAGGAACGCCAGCGCGGCGGAGACCGCCACGAGATCGAGCCAGACGCGCATCGCAGGCCTTGCGCTCGCGACGATCGCGGTCATGCGCATGTGCTCGGAGCGGCGGAACGCCACCGCCGCGCCCAGCATCGCCAGCCACAGGAACAGGATCGAGGCGAGCTCGTCCGACCAGATCAGCGGCCGGTGCAGGCCGTAGCGCGCGACCACGCCGGCGAACAGGATGACGATCTCGGCGACGACCAGGATCGCCGCCGGGATCTCGACGACGAGGCCGAGCACGCGTTCCAGCAAAGCCAGCAACGAAGGTCGGCGAGGGGACTGCAACGTCACCTCGCCCGCCACTTCAGCCACCTCAGCCTCGAGATGAGCCATGACGGCTCCAACGCGTTACGACAGCTTGCCGACGGCCTTCTCCAGCAGCTCCCAGGCCTGCTCGCCATATTTGCCTTTCCACTCGGCATAGAAGCCGGCGGTGCGCAGCTTGTCGCGGAACGGCGCGACCGTGGGCTGATTGAAGGTCAGACCCTTGCCGGCGAGCTCCTGCTGGAGATTGGCGTTCAGCTTGGCGGTATCGGCACGCTCGTTCACGGCCGCGGCGTTGATGTGCTTGGCGACGATGGTGCGCACGTCCGCCGGCAGCTTTTCCCACGCGCGGCGGTTGGCCAGGAACCAGAAGCCGTCCCACATGTGGTTGGTCAGCGAGCAGTATTTCTGCACCTCGTAGAGCTTTGCGGTCGAGATGATCGCCAGCGGGTTCTCCTGGCCTTCGACCACCTTGGTCTGGAGCGCCGAATAGACCTCGCTGAAATTGATCGAAGCGGGCGCCGCATCGAACGCCTTAAACATCGAGGTCCACAGCGGCGACACCGGCACGCGGATCTTGAACCCCTTGAGGTCCTCCGGGCCGGTGATCGGCTTGGTCGACGACGTGGTCTGGCGGAAGCCATTGTCCCAGATCTTGTCCATGACCTCGAGGCCGGCCTTCTTGATCTCGCCGCGGACATAGGCGCCGAGATCGCCGTCCATAGCCTTCCAAACCGTGTCGTAGTCCGGGAAGGCGAAGCCGATGCCGTTGATCGAGGCCGCCGGAACCAGCGTGGCCAGGATCAGGCCCGACAGTGTGAAGAACTCGACGCCGCCGGACCGGATCTGGCTCAGCATGTCGGTGTCAGATCCGAGCTGGTTGTTCGGGAAGATCTGGAGGTCGAACTTGCCGTCGGTCTCGCTCTTGATCGCCGCCGCCATCTCCTTGGCGCGGACATTCATCGGATGCGAGTCAGGCAGGTTGTTGGCGTATTTGTAGGTGAACTCGGCGCTCTGGGCACGGGCCACATGGGGCGCGCCAATGCCGCCCAGGACCGCGGTGGCGGCAGAGGCCTTGAGAAGCGTGCGTCGGGAAAAGCTCATAGGGTTTGCTCCCTCAGGGAAACGTTTGTTGTTGTTCTGAGACGCAAACCTATACGGACGGAAGGCCATGAGGTCATCTGCGATCTCGCGAGGCTTCGCTTATTGCAGCCACACAGAGCCGCGGCAATATCGGCTTTCAGACGATGCAACGACCCGAACAGGGTCCGCTGCAAAAATGCCAAAGCAACCCCATGCAAAGTAGCGGCTCGGTGGCGGCGACGACCCGGATCGAATGCGCCATGGTAGGAATTCGACCTAAATATCTGATCTAATTATATATAAATATATTCCATAATATACCTTATGCGAATTCCAGATATGGGATCGAAGCTTGCGGCGGCCGCCCATCGACGATCAGCGCTCTTCCCGCCGCGCGATCCTGCTTCCGTCGGTGATCCGGTCGCTGGGATGCAACACGACCAGGTCTCCCGCTGCGAGCCCGGAGAGAACCTCGGCCGTCCGGTTGTTGCGATGGCCGATGCTCACCGGGACGCTTTTTGCGCGGCCGTTCTCGTCGGCAAAAACGGCCCATTGGTCGCCTTTTCGGAACAGAGCGCTCATTGGCACGGTCAGAGCATCCGGAGCGCTCCAGGTGGTCACGTGGACGATGACGCGGTAGTCGTGTCCTAGCGAAGCCCACGTCTCGGGCGGATCCGCGAAGTCGATGGTCACCCGGACGCGCTGCTCCTCGATCCCAAGCGCCGAAACCTTCAGGAAGCCGGCAGGGTCGACACGCACCACCCTGCCCTTGATCGGCTGCCCGCCCCAGCCGTCGATCCGGACGAGCGCGCCCACCTTGATTTGGACGGCGTCGGTCGAGAGCAGGTCAGCCACGACCTCCAGATCGAGCGGATTGCCGATGTCGACGAGCGCCGTTCCCGGCAGCACCGCCGCCTCGCTATCCTGGATGATCTTCAGCACCCGTCCGCTGGCCGGCGCGAGGACCCGGACGCAGCACGCCGGTTCCGACGACGGCGAGGCGTTGGCCGGGTCCATCAAGCGGGCGGCCAGGCTGGTACGCACCGCACGACGCATATCGATCTGAGCTTTGGCGCTCGCCAAGGCGGCCTCGTTGGTGGCCACGTCGAACTTCGCCTTGTCGAACGCCTGAGCCGAGATGGTCTGCGTCCGCGAGAGCGCCTGCGCCCGCTGGAACTCGGTCTTGGAAAAATCGAGCGCGGCCGCGATCCGCTGCACCTCGGCCTCCTGCTGCAAAATCGCGGCATCGGCAGCCATAACCTCGGCCTGAAGCTGGTCGCGAGAACGTACGTCGATGAAGCCCGGCAGCGTGGGCTGCATCAAAGCTATGACAGTCTGGTTGGCGACGACCTCGTCGCCAACGTGAAGCGATGGGCCCTGCTCGCCGAGCGGATGCGAAATCCTCAAGACCTTTCCTGCGATGGGTGCCGAGACGGTGTAGACGTGGCGCACGTGGGTCTTGCCGTCGTCATCCGCCGTGACTTCGATCGGCCCCTTCGCAACGGTCGCGAGATCGACGAGAACCGGCCGGGGCCAGGCGAACCAGGCCAGCCCTCCTGCGATCGCGGCCAGGGCCGCAGCACCGATGATACGCTTGGTCCAGTTGGCCGGCATGGCTAGTCTCGCGTCTTGAGGACTGCGACGAGGTCCAGTTTGTCGATACGTTCGCGGATGACCGCGGCTGAGGCGGCCGCCGCCAGCACCACCACGGACGTGGCGACGACATAGGTCGAATGCTCGACGACAAGGCGGACGCGCATCAGTTCGCCTGCCAAATTCGTCTTCATCACCCATGCGAGTCCGTAGCCCATCGCCCACCCGGGCGGCTGGGCGATCAGCGTCAGTATGGCGAGCTCGAGCAGCAGGATTCGCAGCACCTCGCCGCGCGTGAAACCGAGCACACGCAGGCTCGCCAATTCCCTCGCACGTTCGGACAGAGAGATCCGGGCGTTGTTGTAGACCACTCCGAACGCGATCACGGCGGCGAGCCCGGTGTAGATGCTCGCCATCGTGGTGACGAGCAGCGCGACGGTCTTGCGGAAGTTCACCAGCGACACCCTCTGCAGTGCCACGCCGCTGACCGTCGGCATGGACTTGACCGCCGCGTAGAAGTCCTCCTTCCGGTTCTCGTCGAGGCTCAGGTTGACACTGTTGACGACAGGCGCCTCGCGCATCAGGTTGCGGAGCGCCTCGATGTCCATCATCCCCCTGATACCGAAGTAGTCCTCGACAGTCGCCACGATCGGCATCGTCACGGTGCGGCGGGCGCCCTCCAACAGATCGACCTCGACGGCGTCGCCGGCTCCGACGCCGAGGATATGTCCGAGCATGCTGGAGATCGCGAGACCGGTCTCAGGCAGCGCAACCGGCCGAAGGTCGACGTCGATGATGCGCCTCAGATCGGCACCGGCAGGCCGGCCGCTGATCGTGATCCGCCGTTCGACGTTGCCATGGCGGATCCGGACGGGCACCTCGCGGAACGGCTCGGCAGCGAGAACGCCGGGAAGCCTGTTCACTTGCTCGACGACGTTCTCGACCCGCTTCTCGACGAAGCCCAGGGTCGCGTCCTGCCGGTCGGCGAGGAAATAGGTCACGTCGATCAGTTGCTCCATCGTGTCCCGGGTGAACAGCGACACGACCAGGATCGCGGTGGCTAGCGCCATTCCGAGCGCCGTGAATGCGGCCCGGACCGGGTGCCGCGCGATGTTGCGGACCATCATCAGCGTCGGTTGCGACACGATCTGGTCGAGCTGGATTATCGCCGGAAGCAGCCGCCGATAGACCGGCGGAGCCGGCGGCTGCATGGCGACGGCGGGTGGAAGCTTCACCACCTCCCGCAGAGCCCGCAGCGCACCGATCGCGGCGGCGGCCGCGCTGAGCGCACCGGCGGTGACGTACAGATCCGGCGCCTTCGCGAACACCAGGAACGGGAAGTGGAAGAAGTCGCCGAACAAGGCTGTGACGCGCAGCCCGAGCCACGTGCCGGCGATGCCGCCCAAGACTACTCCGATCACAACGATCAGGACGACGAACTTGAAATAGTGAAGCACGATGCTGCTATCAGAATAGCCCAGTGCCTTCAGGAGGCCGATCTGCTCGCGCTCGAGCGCGACCAGCCGGGTCAGGGTGAGATTGACCAGGAACGCGGCCACCAGCAGAAAGATCGGCGGCAGCGTGCGGCTCATGTTGTTGAGCATGTCGAGCTCATGGTCGAGCCAGGCGTGCGAGGTCTGGTCCTTCCGGCCGTGGGCCGCCTGCCCGCCGTACGGGTCGAGCAAACCATCGAGCCGCGAGATCACCTCGCGCTCGGATGCGCCGGGCTGCAGCTTGACCGACACCGCCGAGAAGGCGCCGTCGAGATCGTAGACGCCGGCGAGCGCCTTTTCCGACATCCAGACGATCGCGTAGCGCCGGTCATCCGGCATCAGGTCGCCTGGTCCGACCGTGTAGACGAACTCAGGTGAAAGCGCCGTGCCGACGATGACGAGCTCGCGCTTCTTTCCGTTCAGGACGGCCGAGAACCGCGCCCCCTCGGAAAAACCATGCGCTCGAGCGAACGGCTCGTTGACAACCACCTCCTCGGCCCGTCCCGCTTCGGGAAGTCGCCCGGAGCGCATGTAGAGCCGATTGAGGCGTGGCTCGGCGTTGTCGGGCAGCGAAACGAAATGCCCGCTGGCCGGCTCGGAGAAGCCGGGGACGTCGAGCAGCGCCGGCTTGGCGATGCGGGTGTCGACGGCCGCGACGCCCGGTATCTCCCCTATCCTATCGGCGAGCGCCTTGGGTGCGCGCTTCACCTGAGCGAACACGTCCCCGAAGCCGTAGCGTTCGTAGTACGCGATCCGCGTCTCTTCGAGGGAACGATGCGATCCGACGGCGAGCACCAGGGTGGCGACGCCACCTCCGACGACCAGCGCGACGGCAAGGACCTGTGCCCAGAGCCGCCTGACATCCCGAAACAGCTTGATATCGAGTGCGGTCATGCCGTCACCAGGTCAATTCGGCCGCTTCCCGCCGGCTTTCGTTCTCCCGGATCCTGGAGATCCTGCCGTCCGCGAAGAACAGCACTCTGTCCGCGACGTCCTGGATGCTGGCGTTGTGCGTGATGATGACGGTGGTGGTCCCGAGCTGCCGGTTGACCCCGAGCAGCGCCTCGATGACGCGGATGCCGGTCTTCGAGTCCAGCGCCCCGGTCGGCTCGTCGCACAGCAGCACCGCCGGGCGCTTTGCGATCGCGCGCGCGATGGCGACGCGCTGCTGCTCGCCGCCAGATAGCTGGGCGGGAAAGTGATGCATCCGCTCTTCGAGCCCGACCAGCGCGAGGGCGTCGGCGGGACGCATCGGGTCCTTGGCCACCTCGGTGACCAGCGCGACGTTTTCGTACGCGGTGAGGCTCGGCACCAGATTGTAGAATTGGAAGACGAAGCCGACATGGTCGCGGCGATACTTCGTCAATTCACGGTCATCGAGATCGGTCAGATCCAGGTCGCGGAAGAACAGCCTGCCGCTGGTCGGCCGGTCGAGGCCGCCCATGATGTTGAGCAACGTCGTCTTGCCGCTACCCGATGGCCCGAGCAGCACCACCACTTCCCTCTCGGCGATCTCCAGATCGACGTTGTTGAGGGCACGCACCATCACCTCGCCCGAGGCGTAGGTCTTGGTCAGTGCCTTGGCGGTGAAGACAGGCTCGCTCATCGACTTCCTTTCGAGCTAACCGTCCGACGGCATATGCTGCGCGTAGGTCAGCCGTGCCGATAGCCGCGGGAAGAGCCGTGACCGAACCGCCGCCCGAGATGGGGAATGAATGCCGGTACATCCGCGGCGTACTTCGTGTAGGCCTCGCCGAACTCTGACCTGGCGTCCCGCTCCTCGTCTCGCGCGAGTGTCACGTACATGATCGTAAGCACCGGAAACATCGCCAGCGTGAGGATGGTCGGCCACTGCAGCAGGAAGCCGAACATGACGAGGATGAAGCCGACATATTGCGGATGGCGCACATGGCTGTACGGACCAGTCGTGGCGAGGCTCCTTGTCTGCTGCGCGTCGTAGAGCACTCTCCATGCGGCAGAGATGAGAATGAATCCGGCGGCGATGAAGGCGAAGCTCAGAATGTGGAAGGGGCCCGCGCGTGGATTGGTCTTCCAGCCGAACATCATCTCGAGCAGATGGCCGGCATCATGGGAGAACCAGTCGACGTTCGGGTAATGCGACTGCAGCCAACCCGACATGAAATAGATCGTGAGCGGGAAGCCGTACATCTCCACGAACAGCGCCACCAGAAACGCGCTGAAGGCGCCGAACGAGCGCCAGTCCCGGGAGGTCTGCGGCTTGAAGAAGCTGTAGGCGAACAGAATGAAGACCGCCGAATTGACGACGACGAGGCTCCAGAGGCCGTAGGCGGGCGCGGAGTCGTGCATCACACGCTCCTTTGATCGTTCGGTCGACCGCCGCCGTGATGGTGGCCGTGTCCTCCATGCATGAAGACGTGCATCAGCGGACAGGCGAGGAGCGGCAGCCAGACCAGCAATCCGAGCACGTGGGCCCTTTGCTCAGTGAACAAGAGCGTGGCGGCGATGACCAGAAATCCCATCAGGACCAAGCCCGCCTTGGCTTTGGTGGACATGCCCTCTTGAGGGCGCTCTCGATACCCGGAATGGTCCTGCACCGACATTGGCGCGCTCCTGTGCTTTCTGGAAACATAGGCGCGCCGTTGCCATCGTTGTTGACCAAGATCAAGCGGCGACTTGGCCGCAAACCAGGGAGATCCCACCTGACCAATCGAGGTTATTGCGGCGACTTGCGGGCCGGCATTCCCATGCCCATCGTGCCCCCGCCCCGCATCCCCGACATCATCGGCATCATCCCCATTTGCGGCGCGAGCAGTTCGTCGGCGGTCTTCTTCTGCTCGTCGGAAAACGTCGCGACCAGAGTCGAGAGCGCCGACTTCATCGCCCGGGTTCCTTCCAGTCTCGCCACGAGCCACTTTTCCTGCAATGTAAGCTTTTCGACGAGGTCTGGAGACCCAGCGCTCTGCTGCGACATCATCGAACTGCGCATGTCTCCCAGCGTCTTGGCGTTGGTCCGCAGCGCGTCGGCAAACGCATTCCAAGCCGACTGCTGTGCGTCGGTTATCTTGAGCTCCGTCCGGAGGAACGCGATCCGGCCCTCCACACGATCGATGGTCTCCATGCCGCCCATTCCATCGCCGCCGGACTGCCGCATCATGCCCATCATCCGCATCATGTCCGACATCGGCATGTTGCCGCCCATCATGCCTTGCGAGGGCACCGCGCCGCGTGGCGTCTCAGATGGACTGGTCGGCTTGGCCGTGGGTTCCTCCTTCTGGTCGGGATGATGGGCCTGGTGGTCGGCAGGCGACTGAGCGAGACCAGGGTGGCTCAAGGTTGTAAGCAACAGCGCTGAAGCGAGAGTCCAAGTGCGCATCGGCGTTCTCCTGCGATTGATTGATCCAACAATGCCGATCTGAAGCGACTTCGGGTTGACGCAAGTCAACGAAGGGATACTCGCACGGAGCGCTGCGAAACGTTCGTTCGTTGAGCCGGCTCAATGCGAACACGGCGCGGTCGAGTCTATTCTGCGGGTCTTTCATCGGAGGACCGAACATGATCACGAAGAAGTTCCTGGCAGCCGTCGGCATTCTTTCGCTGTTGGCCGTTCCTGCGATGGCCCAGACCACCGACAAGGAAAAGAACGGCCATCATTACAGCGGAGGCCCGAAGACCGAGGTCCCGCACCACATGGGCAAGAAGGAGACGGTCGGCTCCTCGAAGGGCTCCACTTCGGCAGGCCACCACTACACTGGCGGCCCGAGCACGTCTGCTCCCCATCACATGGGCGAAAAGAAGGATCAGTGATGTCCCCCCGCTCCGCAACGACGGCACGGGCCGTCGTAAGCGGAGCCTGGGCGATCCGAGCTTAGCGGCCTACGACACGGCAGTCGTTGGCTTGGCTTGGACCTTGGCACCCTCGGCCAGATCGACCGACGGATTGAGGATGACCTGGTCGCCAGCGCGGACGCCGCTGTCGACTTCGACCTCGGAGCCGTGGTCGCGCACCACGCGGACCTTCCTCAGATGCGCGACGCCGTTTTCGACCACGGCGACCTGGGTGCCGCCGGCATTGAAGATCAGCGCGTCCGCCGAGATCCGGTAGCTCGGCGTCTTGCGTGGAATGTGGAGTTCGACGGTGCAGTAGATCCCCGAGGCCAGCGCGGCATCGGGGTTCGGGATGTCGACCTCGGTGAGCAGCGTTCTCGAGCCGGGCTGCAGCGCGTCGGCGATCCGCGTCACCGTGCCTGGAAAGGAGCGGTCCGGAATCTCGGGCACGCGGACCACGGCGGCGATGCCGGGCTTGAGGCCAAATGCCGCGTCCTGCGGAACGAACACCTGGGTACGGATCACATGGCCCTGCTGCAGGGTGAACATGAACGTGCCCGAGGTCGCGTCGGCCTGCACCAGGCTGCCGACATCGATGTTGCGCTGGGTGATGACACCGTCGAACGGCGCCACGACGCGCTGATAGAGCTTCTGCTGGCGCAGCACCTGAAGCTGCGCGTCCTCCGCCTTGATGTTGGCCTGTGCCACCGACACGGCTGCCTCCTGGGCCTTGAGCGTCTGCTCATCGATCGTGCCTTGCTGGGCCGTGACCCAGCCCTTGTCGACCAGCGGCCGATCGCGATCCCAGGTGACCTTGGCAAGCTCCCGGTTGGCCTGCGCCTGCTGGAGCGACGAATTGAGCTGGGCGAGCGTCGCTTCCGCCTGGGCGATCTGGTGATCGAGCTCGGGGGCCACGATCTCGGCGAGGAGCTGGCCTGCCTTGACGTGGTCGCCGATGTCGACCGCGCGCGTGCCGATGTAGCCGCTGGCGCGGGCGAAGATGTTGGCGCTGGCAAAGGCCGAGGTCGTCGCCGGCAGCGTCACGACCTCGATATTGTCGCTGGGCTCAACCGTCGCAACGCGGACCTGCGGGACGAAGTTGCGCTCCTGTGCGGCAGTCGCGAGCACCTGGCGGCGCTCGGCATAGTGGCTCCATGCGCCGGATGCGAGCGCCGCGCCGGCGACCAGCACGAGGCCGAAGCCGGCGAGGCGCCCTCCCCAACTCCGCCTGCGCTCCGGCGCGACCGTCTCCTTGCCCCGATCCGTCTCGGTCACGCGCTCAGCGTCGAATGGTCCGTTGAAGTTCATTCCAGCACCTCGTCAAATACCCCGTGATGTGTCTTGCCGTCGTTGCCCCTGCGCAGCATGGCGAACAGGTAGGGCACGACCAGCAGCGTCGTCGGCGTCGCGAACAGGAGCCCGCCGATGACGGCGCGCGCGAGCGCGGCATTCTGCTCCTCGCCGGCCGCACCGATCGCCATCGGGATCATGCCGACGATCATTGCGGCCGCGGTCATCAGCACCGGCCGGATTCGGGTGTGGCCGGCCTCGATCGCGGCTTCGAAGGCGGTCTTGCCGGCAAGCTGTTGCTCGCGCGCAAAGGTCACGAGCAGGATCGAGTTCGCGGAGGCGACGCCCACCGCCATGATCGCTCCCATCAGCGACGGCACGTTGAGCGTTGTGCCGGTGATGAACAGCATCGTCAGGATCCCGCACAGCGTCGCCGGCAGAGCCAGAATGACGACGAAGGGATCGCCGAAATTCTGGTAGTTCACGACCATCAGGAGGTAGACGAAGACGGCGGCGAACAAGAGACCGATGCCGAGATTGATGAAAGCACTGTTCATGCTCTGGATCTGGCCGATCACCTGAATGGTGTTGCCCGGCTTGAGCTGTTTCTGGAGATCGGTCGTGATCTTGCTGATCTGGCTCGCCACGCTGCCGAGATCGCGGCCCTGGACGCTGGCATAGACCTCGTAGACCGGTTGCACATTGACCTGGTTGGAATTGGTCGGAGTCGTGGTGCGCCGGAACGTCGTGACGTTGCTGAGCAGGCCGGGAATTGGCGTGTCAGTCTGCACTGACGCCAGCGACGTCGAAACCGGCGTATTGGCGAGATCGTTCAGCGAGCTGATCTCTCGTTCCGGCGTCTGCACTGCAAGATAATAGGGAATTCCCGAGGTCGGGTCGGTCCAGAAGTTCGGCGTGACCTGCTCCGAGGAGCTCAGGCTGACATTGAGGTTGGTCGCGATCGTGTTGGCGTTGAGCCCGAGCTGCGCCGCACGGGTGCGGTCGATATCCGCATAGAAGGTCGGCGCGTTCACCTCCTGCTGCAGATGGGCATCGGCAATTCCCGGGATCGCGGCGATGCGCTGACGCAGCTCGTTGGCGACCTTCAGATTGTTCGCCTTGTCGTAGCCGACGGTGCGCACGTCGATCTGGGCCGGGAGCCCGAAATTGAGGATCTGGGTGACGATGTCGGCGGCCTGGAAGTAGAACGTGTCCTCCGGAAACGCGGCCGGCAGCACCTCGCGCAGCTTGCGCACATAATCGGCTGTGGGCCGGTGTCCCTCCTTCAGCGAAACCAGGATCACGCCGTCATTGACGCCGATGGTCGAGCCGTCGCTGAACGCCAGATTATAGGAGCGCGCCGGCAGGCCGATATTGTCGACGATCAATGCGCGGTCCTTGTCGGGAATGACCTGGCGGATCTTGTCCTCGACCTGCTGGAAGATCTTTTCCGTGTTCTCGATCCGGGTTCCCGCCGGGGCGCGGACGTGAAGCTGGATTTGTCCGCCGTCGATCGCCGGGAAGAAATCCCGGCCGACGAAGGGATAGAGCACGGCGCCGAGCGCCAGCACGGCGATCATCCCCGCCGGAATGATGAAGCGATGCTCGATCAGACCGGTCAGCGAGCGCGAATAGGCGTGACGCATCGCCTCGAAATGCCGCTCGAAGGCCGCATGGAAGCGCGCGAACGGGCCGCGCGGCGCGGCGCCGGTTGGGCCATGGTGCTCGCTCTTGAGCAGCAGGCCGATGATGATCGGCGTCAGCGTTCGCGACAGGCCGTAGGACGCCAGCATCGCGAAGACCACGGCGAGGCCAAGCGGCGTGAACAGATACTTGGCCGGCCCGTCGAGGAAGACGACGGATGTGAACACGCAGCTGATCGCGAGCGTCGACACCAGCGTCGGCACGGCAATGCCGGCCGCCCCGTGCAGCGTCGCCTGCGGCAAAGGCAGCCCCTCCTCCGTGAGCAGACGATGGGTGTTCTCGATCGTGACCGTGGAATCGTCGACGAGGATGCCCACCGCCAGCGCCAATCCGCCCAGCGTCATCGTGTTCAGGGTTTCGCCGAGGAAGTAGAGCACGATCAGGGAGGTCAGGATCGACAGCGGGATCGAGATCATGACCACGACCGTCGATCGCCACGATCCCAGGAACAGGAGGATCATCAGCGCGGTCAGCCCGGCCGCGATGGCGCCCTCGCGCAGCACGCCCTCCACCGACTGTTTGACGAACACCGACTGGTCGAACAATTCGTTGATCTGCAGGCCCGGAGGCGCCGCCGCACGTGCGGTCTGCAGGGCCTTGTGGACCGCATTGACCACGCTGACGGTGGAGGCGTTGCCGTTCTTGATGATGCCGAGCAGCACCGAACGCCGGCCGTTCTGCCGCACTACGTTCTGCTGCACCAGCCAGCCATCGTGAACCTGCCCGACGTCCTTGACGAATATGGTGGCGCCGTTGACGACCTTGATCGGGATGTTGTTGAGGTCCTTGATCGAGGGCGGCGTCGCATTGGTGCGGACGACATATTGCTTGTCACCCATCTTCGCCGTGCCGGCCGGCAGCGTCAGGTTCTGGGCGTTGACCGCGTTCACGACGTCGAGCGGCGTCAGCCCCTTGGCGACCAGCTTGGCGGGATCGATATCGACCATGATCTGCCGGTATTTTCCGCCCGACGGCGTCGGCAGCGTGATGCCGGGGATCGGCGCCAGTTGCTGGCGGATGCGGTAGATGCCGTAGTCGTAGAGCTGCTGTTCGCTCAGCGTGTCGGAGCTCAGGCTGATCTGCAGCACGGGCACGCTCGACGCGTTGAACTGCACGACGACCGGCGGCTGGATGCCCGGCGGCATCAGCGCGCGGATGGCATTGGTGGCGGAAACGATCTGCGAGATGGCGAGGTCGAGATTGACGTCGGGCTGGAAGTAGATCTTCTGCACCGACAGGCCGGCCATCGTCTGGGCCTCGATGTTCCTGATGCCGTTGACGTTGGAACTGATCGAGTACTGGCTGTAGGTGGTGACACGCTGCTCCATTTCGGGCGTGCTGAGACCGGTGTAGCTCCAGATCACGGTCACGACCGGAATGTTGATCTCCGGAAAGACGTCGGTGGGCATCTCGAAGATCGTGACGGCGCCCAGAAACATGATCAGCGCCGCGACCACGTAGAACGTGTGGGGAAATCGCAGAGCAAAACGAACGATACCCATTCGGCACTCCTCGCCCCGCGGCGGCCGCATGCGGTCTCCGCGGCATCCAGACCAGCAGTAAGCGTTGCGCGCGGACGATCGCCGCACGGCCCTGCCTCCTGCGCTCCCTGGATATTGTGTGGTTCGAGGGGTGACGGATACCCGCTCGGTGAAGTCCTGGTCGCTCCCGACTTCGCGCGGCCAGTGTTGCGTCGAGAGGAGATTTATAGATCGGACGTCAGAAGGGAATGCTGCCTTCGGCAATCGGTCGTGCGATTTGACCAAAAGTTGGTGAGTGCCCCCGCAGGTAGGCTCAAGATCATGCGAGCACTGCAGCCGCGCGCGCTCGTTGACGCCGCTATCATTTCGACATTGGTCAAAACTGCGCCTGCCGCCCAAAAATGCACCGTTCCGATGACGCACAACTCAGCGAAGATTACGGCACCGTAACAATGGGAGGTTCGTCGTGCATCTCGCGCGCGGAGCCCAGTCCTGCGCGCGGCAAATAATGGCGAGGCATCGGGTCTGCTGGCCGCGACAGATCGCGCTCGTAGCTGGGATACCATCATTGACGTAAATCAACCTGCGGCTGCCCGGTGGCATCTCAAGATCATGCCAGCCAGCTTCAGCTCGCTGGCCCGTTTTCAGCCTTGGAGAACTCCGATCGCATGAGGAGCGGATATGGGCATCATCTGGACAATCATCATTGGTTTCATCGTCGGCGTCGTCGCCAAGTTCATCATGCCGGGCGACAATGAGCCGAAGGGGTTCATTCTCACCACCATCCTGGGTATCGTTGGTGCGTTTGTTGCGACCTACCTCGGGCAAGCGGTCGGGTGGTATCGCGCGGGCGAGAGCACGGGGTTCATCGGAGCCGTCATTGGCTCGGTGATACTCCTTTTCCTCTACGGGCTCGTCACGGGTCGGAGGAGCGCTTGACGTCGCACGCCGGAGAGCCGTTGCCACTTGCCTCGTAACGATCAAGCCGGCGAGACATCCGCTTGCAAGGGAGCACTCCTCGCCCCGGCAGTGAGCGCCCTTGCACGGAAGCTCAAGATCGCGCGAGCGGCTGCAGCCGCGCGCTCTCGTTGATGGCGCCCGCCGGCCCAAAATGCGCCTGCGCGGTCACTCTCGTTCAAGGCCGGTTTCGGCAATCCGTTGTTGCGCTTCGCCGACCAGGAGTGCAGGTCAGGCCAGCCAATCCTGGGCTACCTAGACCCCCTGCTCCCGACCCAATATTGCCACCCGCAAGCCAAGATAACAGACGCAGGCCTGAAGGCCGCGCCAGCCATGGGAGGTTCGTCATGCAGGAGCATCTCGCGCGCGGAGCCGAGTCCCACGCCATTCCCTTCGATGCCGCCAAGCTCGACCGTCTGATGGAGGCCGCCGGCCTCGACGTCCTGGTCGCGACCTCCAAGCACAATGTGCAGTACCTGCTCGGCGCCGAGCGCGCGATTTTCTTCGACTACATGGATGCGATGGGCGTCAGCCGTTATCTGCCGGTCCTGGTCTATCCCAAGGGCGCGCCCGAGAAGGCCGTCTATGTCGGTCATCGTCTGGAGACTCACCAACGTGCCGTGGCGCCGCCCTGGGTGGCGCAGGTCCGGACCGAGTCCAACGGGTCGGTGGATGCAGTGATGCGAGCCGTAGGCCTGATCCGCGACGCCGGTGTGCCGTTGAAGCGGGTCGGGGTGGAGATGGCGTTCCTGCCGATGGATGCGGGTCGCGCGCTCGCCGATGCCCTGCCCGGCGCCGAGCTCAAGGACGCGTTGCTGGTTCTGGAGCGGCTGCGCGCGGTCAAGTCGGCGGACGAATTGGCAAAACTCAAGACGGCCTCCGAACTGGTCGTCGCCTCGATGCTGGAGGTGATCGCGCGGCACGGGCCGGGCACGACCAAGCAGCAATTGTCGGACGCGTTGCGCGTTGCGGAGGTCAACCGCGGGCTCACCTTCGAGTATTGCCTGCTGGCCTGCGGCAACAGCCATAACCGCGCGCCCTCGGCGCAGCGCTGGGAGCAAGGCGATGTCCTGTCGCTGGACTCGGGCGGCAACTATCACGGCTATATCGGCGACCTCGCGCGAATGGCTGTGCAGGGCGATCCCGACACCGAGCTGAGAGATTATCTCGCCGAGATCGAGGCGGTGCAGCGCGCGGCCTTCGCCGCGGTCCGGCCGGGCGCCCTCGGCAGCGATATCTATGTCGCGGCCGAGCGGCAGCTCGCCCAGATCAGCCAGCGCGGCTGCACCGATTTCCTCGCCCACGGCATGGGTCTCGTCAGCCACGAGGCCCCTCGCCTGACCGCCAAGGGTCCGGTCCCCTATGATGATGTCGATGCCCGCCAACCGCTCGAGCCCGGCATGGTGGTGTCGATCGAAACCACGATGAAGCATCCCACACGCGGCTTCATCAAGCTCGAGGACACGGTCGCGGTGACGCCGACCGGCTACGAGATCTTTGGCGAGGGCGGCCGCGGGTGGAATCTCGGCGGCAATGGGCTCTAGGGCGCCAACCGACAATCCCTGCTGAAACCGCCGAAAATGACCCGATGCCGACCTCTTAGCCCTAACGTGCATGCGCTTGGGGTCGGAGTCGGCTCAATTTGCGGTGGTCGGGTTCAATCTTTGGTGTCGCCGGAAGAAGCTGATCCCCACCATCGTTCCCACGAATGTCCCTATGAACAAACCGACAGCAGCACATCCTGCAACAACCGTGACGACCCATCCCAATGCAGACCATCCGCCGCAGTCGTTGATTGGCGTCGGCATATGGGCGCAGCTATGTGCAACAACTCGAGAAGTGGTCAGCCACAGGATCAAAAAGGCGGCCGAGACGACGAATATTATCATCGCGGCAAAACCGATTAGCGCAGCCCAGACATATTTGAGCGGACTCATAACCTCTTTCCCCTACGGCCGTCTTAGTTGTTAACCTCCTTGATAATATCAAACCACGTGTGTGATGTCGCCTTTTGATGCTGTGGACGGCTCCTCCACGGGCACGAGAGTGCCAAGGAGTGGCGCCGTTTGAGGCTCCCACGATTCGGAGGAGCAGCCTATGCAGTCAATTTCGACGATTGGTCTGGATATTGCGAAGTCGGTCTTTCAAGTGCATGGCGTCGATGGAACCGGTCAGGTGGTGATCCGCCGCCAGCTCAAGCGCCGTTTCGTGCTGTCCTTCTTTGAGAAGTTGTCGCCGTGCCTGGTAGGGATCGAGGCTTGCGCATCATCCCATTATTGGTCCCGCGAACTGCAGGCGTTGGGGCATACGGTGCGGTTGATGCCTCCCGCCTATGTGAAGCCCTACGTCAAGCGGCAGAAGAACGACACCACCGATGCGGAGGCGATTTGCGAGG